>NZ_JAELVH010000057.1 GCF_019399235.1 Streptomyces poriferorum
GCCCGGCGGGGGCGTGCAGGAGGGCGGGGTCGGTCAGTCGTCCGTGAGCCGGGCGATCACATGAAGCCGGTCGGCGTCGGTCGTTCCGGCGGGCTGGTCGCCCTCGCGCCAGGGGGGTTCGGTGCGGGGCCCGGGCCCGTCGTGGAGTGCGAGGACCTGGAACCCGTTCGCGAGGAGCACCCGGCGGAGGTCCGCGGGGAGCAACAGGCGCCAGGCCGAACTCTGTTCGACCGGGGGCGTTCCGTCGTCGGTGGTCCAGGTGCGGCTGCGGCGGAGCAGGCGGGCTGCCGGGTCCACGCGCAGCCGGGTGACGGAACGGTGGACGACGCCGCGATGGGTGAAGGTGTGGACGGACGGGGCCTCGGAGAACGTGGCGCGGCCGAGGTAGTAGGCACCGTTGCGCATCTCCGCGACGAGCAGGCCGCCGGGGTCCAGGCAGCGTCGGCAGGAAGTGAGGAAGCTGGCGGTCTCGGTGGCGGTCCGGCAGTACAGCAGCGCGCTGTCCAGGCACACGACGGCGTCGAACCTCCGTGGGCCCAGGTCGAACTCCCGTAGGTCGGCATGGAGGTACTCCGGCCCCGGATGCTCCCGGGAGGCATGGCGGAGCATCGCGCCGGAGAGGTCGGCGCCGGTCACGGGCGTCGCGCCCCCGCGCCTGGAGGTACGCGGCGTCGCGGCCGGTGCCGCAGCCGAGGTCCAGGACGCGGGGACCGGACCCGTAACTCCTGAGCGTCTCCTCGGTCCAGCGACCGGCGAGCCGCTGGGGATCCGGGAAGCGGGCCTCGTACAGCGCCGGGTTGTCGGTGAGCAGATTGGCTTCTTCCACAGGTCTCTCCTCAGGCATAGTCGTCGTCCACGGGCTCTCCTCAGACATGGGCGTCGTCCACGGGGCTCTCCTCAGACATGGGCGGCAACAGGGACCGGCCGGCGGGGCAGCGATCCGCGGTGGTGCAGCCGGGCGATCCCCGCCGCCGAGACGAGACCCAGCACGAGGCAGCAGGCCCACGGCAGCCAGCCGGCGCCGACGCGCCGGCCGGTGTCCATCGCCCAGCCGACGGCGGCGTTGCCGAGAGCGGCGGCGATGCCGGACACGACGTAGAAGACTCCGAAGTACGTGCCGGTGAGGCCGGCCCTGCCGAACTCGGGGATCAGTTCCATCACGAACGGCTGGGCGACCATGAGTCCGGTCTGAAGCAGCAGAGCGCCGGCCAGAACGGGGACCGTACGCAGCACGGCCTGGCTCACGCCGGCGTCCGGCGGGGCGCCCGACGTCACCAGCATCGGTGGCACGAAGGCCACCGCCATCAGGGCGAGGCCCGCTCCGATCCACTTCGCCCGGCTGCCCCGTCGTTTCAGCGCGCGGGTGATGCGGAGCTGGAACGCGAGTTGGGCGAGCGTCCCCACGAGGAGGACCAGGCCTGCCGCACCGTCCCACCCGGTGGCCCGGCGTGCGCCGTCGGGCAGCAGCAGATAGAGCTGGCTCTCCAGTGCCACCATGGACACCATCGCGCAGGCGAAGGCCATGAAGGGGCGGTTGCGGACCACTTCACGCCAGTCTGCGAGGACACCGTTCGTGGTGGGTACGGCCCGGCCGGGCGGCAGTACCAGGGCCTGGGCGACGGTCAGCACGGCGAAGATCCCTGCCGCCGTGAGGGCGGCCGCCCGGAAGTCGACCAGGAGCAGGGCGCTGCCGAGGAGGGGACCGATGAGGGCTCCTGTCGTCGCGAAGACGTTGAAGAGCGCGAACGCCTCTGCCCTGCGCTCCCCCGCCTCCTGGGCGAGGTGGGCGCGGACGGCGGGGTTGAACAGGGCGCCGGCCATTCCGCTGAGGACGGAGGCGGCGAGCAGGACCACGATCCCGTCGCCGAGCGCGAAGAGGGCGAATCCGGCCGTCCGCAGCGCGCAGCCGGCGATGATCACCCGGCGGGCCCCCAGCTGGTCCGATGCCGACCCCCCGATCACGAACAGCCCCTGCTGGCTGAGGTTGCGCACACCGAGCACGGTGCCGACGACGGCGGCGGACATCCCGAGGTCGTCGCTGAGGTGCACGGCCAGGTAGGGGATGAGCAGGTAGAAGCCGGTGTTGACCCCGAGCTGGTTGACGAGCAGGAGGCGCACGGCCGGGGACAGGGCGCGTATCTCGCGCCAGGTGCTCACGACCGCACCTCTCCCGCGTTGCTACGTGCCCGGGAGGTGCCGCCCGCCACGATGTGCGAGCGGGGCGCGTCAAACAGTGTGCGCGGGCGTACGCCCAGGCCCGGCCGGCTGCCCGCCCGCACGGTGCCGTCTGTTCCGCCGATTCCCGTCCACGGGTCGTGGGCGAGCAGCAGGTGTCCGTCGAGGTCGGTCCACCGGGCACGGTCCGCGAGGTGCACGGCCGGGGCGATGCCGAGTGAACTCGCGGTGAGGCAGCCGAGCATGAGGCCGGTGCCGCTGCCGGCGATCAGTGCGGCGATGCGCAGGGCGGCGCTCACGCCTCCGCACTTGGCGAGTTTGACGTTGATGCCGTGGACCCGGCCGGCGAGCCGTCTGGCGTCCTCGATTCCGACGGCGTCCTCGTCGGCGATGACGGGCAGCGGCGAGCTAGCGGCGAGCCGGGCCAGGGCCTCGGGGTCACCCGGGGCGACAGGCTGTTCGACAGCCTCGACGCCGAGTTCGGCGAAGCGGCCGAGCAGAGCGGGCGCCGCCGCACTGCTCCAGCCGCCGTTGGGGTCCAGGAGCAGGCGTACGTGCGGGGCCGCGGCGCGCACGGCACGCACGCGCGCCACGTCGTCCTCCGGATCGGGCGAACCGGCCTTGACCTTGATGACGGTGAACCCCTCTCCCGCCAGCCGGGCGGCGAGGGCGCCGGCGTGGTGGGGCGAGCTGATCCCGATGGTCCTGGCGGTCGCGGCGGCGGGCGCGGTGGCCGTGCCGAGGAGGCGGTGCACCGGGGCGCCTGCGCGCTTGCCGACGAGGTCGAGCAGCGCCGACTCCACGGCGGCCGCCACCGCCGGGGGCGACCCGGGGACGACCGGCCCGCCGGTGCCTGAGAGGTCACCGGAGGCCTGCCCGGACAGGGTCTCCAGGGCCGTCTCCGGGTCGGGGAACCGCGCGAGACCGCGACCGCACCGGTCGAGCCAGTGGGTGACGGCCGCGGTGTCGAGGCCGTAGTACACGCTGGTGACGGTCTCGCCGTGGCCGTGCAGCCCCTGATGCTCGATGGTCAGCCGGACCGCGTCACGGGCGGTCGTGGTGGAGCGGGAGATCCGCAGCGGCTCGGCCAGCCGCAGCCCGACAGTGCGCCGGCAGGCCTTCATCGGGACTCCTCCGGTTCGTACGGCAGGCGGACGGTGTACGGGCGGGCGCGCGGCGGAGTGTCTCCAGCGGGCACACGGGCCGGTGTCGCTCCCCCGCGCCCACGGGGCACCGGCTGCCGCACGGGCCTGCGGTCCTCGCGGCGGCCTGCGACGGCGCGGCAGCGCGTCCATCCGGTCGCCTCCACGGCCTGCGGATGGCGGATCTCCACCGGGCGGGTGGCTGCGGTCTCCGGTCCGAGCCCGTGCAGGGCGTTGAATCCGTCGTCGAAGATGCTGCCGAGGTAGCGGTGCGGCCCGTCGGGGAAGACGGTCGCGACGACGGCGCCCGGATGGACGCGGGCCGCCCAGGCTGCGACGAGTGCGACGGCACCGGTGCTCCAGCCACCGCTGACGAAGTTGTCCCGGGCCAGCCGTCGGCAGCTGTCCGCGGCCTCCGCCGGTCCGACCCAGTGGACCTCGTCGAACTGCTCGTGGGCCACGTTGCGTGGATGGATGCTGCTGCCCAGTCCGCGCATCAGGCGGGGCCGGGACGGCTGTCCGAAGATCGTCGAGCCGGTGGCGTCCACGCCGATCAGCCGTAGTCCGGGCCAGCGTCTGCGCAGCGGACCGACGACACCCGCGCTGTGCCCGCCGGTTCCGACGCTGCACACCAGGAAGTCCACATGATCGAGCCGGCCGGCGATCTCGGCGGCGAGCGACGCGTAACCGGCGGTGTTGTCCGGGTTGTTGTACTGGTCGGGCCAGTAGGCGCCCGGCAGTTCGGTGAGGAGTTCCCGGAGCCTGGCCAGGCGGGCGGCCTGCCAGCCGCCCTCGGGGGCCGGACGGCCGACGAGTTCCAGCCTGGCGCCGTGGGCGTGCAGGAGAGCGCGCATGGACGGTTCGAGTTCGGTGTCGCCGACCAGCACGACCGGATGGCCGAGCGCCTGGCCCGCGAAGGCGAGTCCGATGCCGAGGGTGCCGGAGGTGGACTCCACCACCGGTGCGCCGGGGCGCAGTTCGCCGCGTCGCTCGGCGCCCAGCAGCATGGACACGGCAGCGCGGGCCTTCATCCCGCCCACGGCGAAGCCTTCGAGTTTGGCCCAGAAGCCGGGGTGCGGGCAGGGCAGATCGGCGGTGATGCGGGCGAGCGGGGTACCGCCGACGAGCCCGAGGAGTTCCCGGTTCCCGGCGGGGCGCAGGAGTGCGGTGGTCACAGGGCACCTCCGTAGCGGTGCAGGGTTCCGGCGCCGCCGTCGAGCCAGAAGAAGGGGTACGGCTCCGCGGACACGGCGGTGACTCCGGCGCCGATGAGCCGGGGCAGTACCGCGCTGCCTGTCTGGGCGAAGACGACGAGGGGCTTGCCGTGCCGCAGGGCGTGCTCCCGCAGCGGTTCGAAGCTCCCGTTGCCCAGCGTCATCCCGGAGGCCAGGATCGCGTCGCAGCGCTCCAGTTCGGCCGGCGCGTCGGTGCGGACCGGCTCGCCCCACTCCGTCGTGCCGCCCTTGAGGTCGCACGGAACGCAGGCGAGGCCGCGCTCCCGCAGCGCCTCCAGCAGTGAGTTGACCACCCCTACGAGGAGCACGGTGGAGCCGGGCGGAGTGTCCAGCAAACCGACGACGGCGCGTGCCCGCGCCCGGGACTTCTCCAGCGAGCCGCCGGCCTGGAGAGGGAGCGGCCGCGCACCCGATCCGGGTCCGTGGGGCAGCACCGCCATCAGATACGTGTCGAGAGCGGCCACCCGGACCGGGGGCAGTGGGTGGCCGAGCAGCGCGGCGACATCCGCGCCGACGCAGTCGTCGACGACCCCGGCGGGCAGCTCCCCCGGCTCGACCGCGCAGGAGCCGACGGCTGCGCCGATTCGCAGGCTGAGCACCTCGTTGCGGTATCCGCTCCCACGGCCCGGGTGCCGTACGGACTGGCGGGTGGTGAAAGCCATGGCGATGTGGCGGGTTCGCGGGTCGGGCCCGAAGCGGCCGGCCAGGACTCCGGCGACGAGATCCTCGTACGAGGCGGCGGCGGGAGCGGTCATCGGTTCACCACCTGGGGGCGCAGCCGGGCCAGCAGCGCCTCGGCGCCGGCCCTGGCGCCCGGACCGTCGGCGTCGCCGGCCATGACGTGTCCCAGGTACTCGTTGTTGCTGCTCGCCACGCCGACCCGGGTGCCGGGTTGCGCGACACTGAGTTCCAGGACGTCTGCGGCCTCTCCCACCTCGTCGGCGCCGTCGACGCCTTCCAGCACTCCCCCGGCCCCGGGCACCAGGAAGGCGATGGCCGCGCTGTGCAGTCCGGTGGCGCGTGGCCGCAGGTCCGGTGCGCGCCCGAGTGCCACGTTCACGCAGGCTGCTGCGAGGTCGATGCCGGTCACATGACGCACCAGTTCGGTGATGCGGTTGCCGGCCGGGCGGGGGTTGACCTCCACCACACGCGGGCCGTCCGGCGTCAGCTTGATCTCGGTGTGCGCCACCACGGCGTCCAGACCGAGCGCCTCGACGGCCCGCACGGCGGTTTCCCGCGCCGCGCGGTCGTCCTCGTCGCTGAGTGCCGCAGGGAACATGTGGCCGGTCTCCACGAAGGCCGGTGCTCCGCCGGTACTCTTGTCCGTCACCCCGACCACCTCGGTCCGGCCGGCGAACGTCACGGTCTCCACGCTGACTTCGGGCCCGTGCAGGAACTCTTCGAGCAGGACCACGGGCGCGCGGGCCTGGCCCCGGGCGTTGACGGGGAAGTCCATGAGCGCCCGGTGCGCCTCGGCGAGGCCCGTCTCGTCGTCCACGCGCCGCACGAACATCCCGGCGCACAGGTCCACGGGCTTGAGGACCAGCGGCAGACCGGTCTCCCGGGCGGCCCGCACGGCCTCCGCGTGATCCCGGCAGACCGCGAACCGCGGTCCGGGCACGCCCGCTTCGGCGAGGACCTGCCGGGTGAGGTCCTTCCGGCAGGCGTTCTCCACGGCAGCGGGGTCCGGCCCCGGCAGGTTCAGCCGGGTGGCGATCCCGGCGGCGACCGGGAGGTAGTAGTCGCAGGACGTGATCACTCCGTCGAACCGCAGGGAAGCGTGGGCCCGTTCGGCGAACGGCAGCAGCAGACCGGCGTCGTTGGTGTCCGCCGTCAGCACGTGGCGGGCCGAGAGCAGCGGGTGCCTGACGCCCTCGGGCGCGGTGCCCAGGTAGTGGTGGAGGTCGCGGGTGAGAAAGGTGAACTCGTGCCCGCCCTCCCGGATCGCCCGTGGCAGAAGCCTGCTCATCGATCCGACCCAGCTCTCGACCATCAGCAGATGTGCCACGACTACCCCTCTTCGCCACGCAGTTCAGGACCCGGGCAGGCGGCAGCACCCGTCCGGGGGCTCGCGCCTGACTCGCCACACGTTATCGACAATCGTTTTCATTGTCATCTAGCGAGGGAGTCCTCCCGACCGCGGACCGCCCGGAAGGCAGTCCCCGACGCGCCGCTCCGGCTCGGATCACGGCGACAGGACGGTCCCCGGCGGTTGCGGGCACGCGGCGCACGGTGTTGATTCGAAGTAGGTGTACGGGCGGCCGCCCGCCTCCTCGATCCGGGGGTGAACCCCTGTGCTGTTCGCCGACCGCGCCGAAGCGGGTCAGCAGCTGGCCGAGGCGCTGCGCCCGCTGGCTTCGAGCGACCCCGTCGTCCTGGGCCTGCCGCGAGGCGGCGTACCGGTGGCCTTCCGGGTCGCCCAGGAACTCGGCGCCGCTCTCGATGTGATCGTGGTGCGCAAACTCGGCGTCCCCTACCACCCCGAACTGGGCTTCGGCGCCATCGGAGAGGGTGGCGTACGGGTCATCAGCGAGGACATCGTGCGCCGCGGCGGAGTGTCGGAGGCGGATGTCGCCGAGGTCGAAGGTGCGGAGGAGGCCGAGCTGCTGCGGCGGGCCCGCGCCTTCCGGGGCGACCGGCCCCGTGTCCCGCTCGCGGGACGCACAGTGATCATCGTCGACGACGGCATCGCTACCGGCGCGACCGCACTGGCAGCGTGCGAGGTGGCCCGGGCCCAGGGGGCGGCGCGTGTGGTGCTGGCCGTGCCGGTGGCGCCCCCGGACGCCGCCGAACGGCTGGGCGGCCGGGTCGACGAGCTGGTGTGCCTGTCGACTCCGTACGGGTTCTCCGCCGTGGGCGAGTGGTACCGGGACTTCGGCCAGACCCCGGACGAGGAGGTCGTCGCGCTGCTGGCCCGGGCGGCAGCTCCGGACCCCTCGCGGACCGCGGCCGAGGTGGCGGTGGAGGCGGGCGGCGTGATCCTGCCGGGTGAACTCACCCCGGCCGGGGACGCCGGAGCGCTCGTCGTGTTCGCCCACGGATCCGGCAGCAGCCGGCACAGTCCGCGCAACCGCTCGGTGGCAACGGCCCTGAACCGGGCGGGACTCGGCACCCTGCTCTTCGACCTGCTCGCCCCCGCCGAGGAGGCCGACCGCGCCAACGTCTTCGACATCGAGACCCTGGCCGGGCGGCTGGTGGACGCCACCGCCTGGGTACGGCGTCGCGCACCCGGCCCCGTCGGCCTGTTCGGTGCGAGCACCGGGGCGGCGGCGGCCCTGCGGGCCGCCGCGGCTGTCGGCACGGAGCGCGGCGCGGGGATCGGCGCCGTCGTGTCCCGGGGCGGACGGCCCGACCTCGCGGGCGACAGCCTCGGCGACGTACGGGCCCCGACCCTGCTCGTCGTGGGCGGCGACGACACCCGGGTGCTGGAGCTGAACCGGCAGGCGCAGGACCGGTTGCGCTGCGAGAACCGGCTCGACGTCGTCCCCGGGGCCACTCACCTCTTCGAGGAGCCGGGCGCCTTGGACGAGGTCGCGGAGCTGGCCCGGGACTGGTTCACCGCCCATCTGACAGCCGGATCCCGCTGACGCTCCGCCACCCCCCGGCCCCTCCCTCCGCCGGGGGCCCGCCCGGGCCGCGCTCGCTGCCGCACGGTTTCCCGGATCGCCGAGCAACCCTCCGCGCGCATTCACCGTCTTGATCCACAACAAGGCCGCACGCCGCACACGACCGACCTCGACCCACCCCCCACCAGCGCAGGGGTCCGGCGACCGCACATCTATACGCGCAATGTATACACAGGACGTATAGATGCTGCTGCCGCGTCACCCCGCGCACGCACGGAAGGCTCCCATGCACAGCAAAGCAATGGCGCCCGAGTACCAGGGCGCCCTCACCAAGATGTCCGTGAACGCATCCCTCACGGACGTACTGGCCGAGGGGCAACGTCACCTCAAGGAGGCCGAACTCGCCGGCTCCCAGCGGGAAGTGGCCCGCACCGGGCTCGCGGTGGCCGAGGCCCACCGCAGACTGGGCAACGTCCAGGACGCCGACCGCGCCTGGAAGGCCAGCTACCGGGCGGCCCGCTCGGCCGGTGCCACGGGGGCCATGGCCTGGGCGCTGTGGAGCGGCGGCACGCTCGCCCGGCAGCGCGGCGAACTGCGACTCGCCTTCCGACTGCTGCGGCTGGCCGCTGACCTCGGGAAGGAGGGCGGGGACGTGGTCGCGCGCGGCTACTCACTCGCCGGGCTTGCCGAGACCGGACGCATCCAGGGCGACTACCGGACCGTCGCCGCGCTGCACGAGCAGCTCCTCGCCGAGGCACGTGCCCGGGGCGAGGCCCGGCACACCGTCTGGGCCCTGGAGGGCATCGCCCAGATCCACCGCAACACCGGGTCTTTCGACACCGCTCTGGAGATGTTCGAGGAGGCGGCCCGGCTCGCCGGGGACGCCGACGACCGCCGCGGCCGTGCCTGGGCCCTGCGCGGGATGGCCGACATCATCTCCGTACGCGACAACGACCCGGAGCGCGCACTCGGCCTGCTCTCCGAGGCGGAACTCACCTGCCGTGCGATGAAGTTGTCGAGCGCCCTCGCCTACAACCACAAGATGCGCGCCAACGTGCTCTACCGTGCCCGGCGGTACGAGGAGGCCCGGACGGTCTACGAGCAGGCGCTGGCGGAGTTCCGTGCGATGACCGAGCCACGGGGCGAGGCGCTGGCCCGGCTCGGGCTCGTGAAGTCGCTCGCCCGGCTCGGCCGCGACCGTGCCGCAACCGCCGCGGAGCTGGACGGACTGCGGGGCACACTGGACCGGATCGGACTGCTCAACGCCCGCGAGATGGTCGACAAGGCGTACACGGAGCTCGGCGTGACACCGGCCGGCGGCATGGCGGCGGCCGAAGGCGCGACGCCCCCGGCGGGCGGCCTCCAATGACTCCTCCCGTGGCCCAGCGGACCGAGGCGCCGCAGATACTCGCCCGTTGCCGCGAACTCGTCCGTCCGGCGCTCGGCCGGGCGGTCGGGCAGCTGCATCCGTGGCATGCCGAGATCACCGCGTTCTCCCTCGGCTGGGACGGAGCCGGCCGCGACCTCCCCGGCGCCCAGGGAAAGGGGGTCCGGCAGGCCCTGGCGGTGCTCGGCGCGGAGGCCGTCGGCGCGAAGGCGGAGAGCGCGGTCCTCGGCGCGGTCGCCGTCGAGCTGATCCACACGTTCTCCCTGCTCCACGACGACATCATGGACGGCGACGAGACCCGCAGGCAGCGGGCCACCGCCTGGAAGGCCTACGGGACCGGACCCGCGGTCCTCGCCGGCGACGCGCTCTTCGCGCTCGCCGTCCAGACGCTGGCCGGGGCTCCCGGCGGCGCCTGCGCCCCGGCGGTCCGGCTGCTGGCCGGGGCCCTCAACGACCTGGTGCACGGTCAGGCCGACGACCTGCTCTTCGAGTCGCGGCCCTGGACCGGGCCGGATGCCGTGCAGCCGCACGAGTACCGGCGGATGGCCGAGCAGAAGACGGGCGCCCTGCTGGGCTGCGCGACCGGGCTGGGCGCCGTCCTGGGCGGCGCCGGGCGCTCGGAGACCGATGCCCTCACGTCGGCCGGCCGCCATCTCGGCGTGGCGTTCCAGGCCGTGGACGACGTGCTCGGGATCTGGGGCGACCCGGAGGTCACGGGCAAGCCGGTCCACAGCGATCTGCGGCGCCGGAAGAAGACGTACCCCGTCCTCACCGCCCTCACGGCCGGCGGCCCGGCCGCTCTGCGCCTGGCCGCGTTGCTGCGTACGGGCGAGGAACTGGACGACCACGCCGCCCGGCGGACGGCCGGGATGGTCGAGGAGGCCGGCGGACGCGCGGCGGCCCTGGCCGAGGCGGACCGGCAACTGGAGCGTGCGCGCGCCTGCCTGGAGAGCGTGGCCCTGGCGCCGGAGCCTCTCGCGGATCTTCTCGCCCTGCTGCCGTACCTCTCCGCACGCCTCCGCTGACTCCCCGCGCGGCCCACGTCGTCAGGGATGCATCGACGCGCCCTTGAGGATCTTGTCGACGGCGTTGCGGGGGCCGTGCACGGCCAGCCCGACCAGATCCATACCGTCCCGCCGCACCGCGCGGACGGCTGCCCGGTTGTCCCGGTCGTTGCCCGTCGCGAAGAGGTCGGAGGTGAACACCGAAAGGGTCGCTCCCCGGCCGACCGCCCGGGTGTGGGCCGTCGTCAGCAGTTCCTTCGATCCCTCGAAGACCAGAACCGGCTGACGGAACATCGGCAGGTACGGGGTGTCGTCGGCGTCGGCGTACGGCTCACCGACCACCTCGGGCACGGCCGTACCGAGCCCGCTGACGAGGAAGGCCGTCACATTGAGACGCTGCCAGGTCTCCAGGTCGTCCCGGAGCAGCACGGCGATCTTGGTGTCGAAGCGGACGGGGGCGAGGTCATCTGTCATGGCCCCGAGACTGCCCGGCCGTACGCCGCCCCGTCTTGTACGAACTTTGCACGACTGTTCCCGGGGCCGGGAAGCAGCGGCGCCGGGAACAGCGGGCCGGGAAGCAGCGGCCCGGGGAACAGCGGGTCGGGCGTACGATCGGCTCATGGCTGCACGTCCGGACATCACCGCGTGGCGTCCGTCGGTGGCGGGAATCGAAGAGGTCTTCCACGCCCACTTCACCGACCACACCTACCCGATGCACACCCATGACGCCTGGACGCTGCTCATCGTGGACGAGGGCATGGTCCGCTACGACCTGGACCGTCACGAGCACGGGGTGCTCACCGACGTGGTGACCCTGCTGCCCCCGCACGTCCCGCACAACGGCGGCGCCGCCACCGCGGCGGGATTCCGCAAGCGCGTCCTGTACCTCGATGTCGCCCAGGTCGACGAGGGGCTCGTCGGCATGGCCGTCGACCGGCCCGTCCTGCACGATCCGGCCCTGCGCCGCCGCATCGGCCGCCTGCACACGACGCTCGCCGGACCGGGCGACGAACTGGAGGCGGCAAGCCGTCTCGCGCTGGTCGCCGAACGGCTCGACCGGCATCTGCGCAGCCGCCCGGAGCCCGTACGGTACGTCCACGACCGCAGGGTCGCCCACCGGCTGCGGGATCTGCTCGACGAACGGTTCGTGGAGGGGATCACGCTCCAGGACGCGGCGCTGCGGCTGCACGCCCATCACGCGCACCTGGTGCGGGCCTTCAGCCGGGAGTTCGGCATGGCGCCGCACCAGTACATGACGGGTCGCCGCGTCGATCTCGCACGGCGGCTGCTGCTGCGGGGCATGCCCGCCTCGGAGGTCGCGGGCGCCGTGGGGTTCTACGACCAGTCCCATCTGACGCGCCACTTCAAGCGGGTCGTGGGCACCGGCCCGGGACATTACGCCCGCACCCGCGGCGCGTCCGCCCTGTCGGCCTGATCCCACAGCCGTTCCATTGTCCCCGGGGCCCGGCCGCTCACCTGACCCTATGACCCGCGTCACATCCGGTTCCTGTCAGACATCGCGGCGCCGTCTCGTTCAAAGGGCACGCGAACGAGACAGGAGCAACGCCATGAAGCACCGCATCGTCGTACTCGGTGCCGGATACGCCGGAGCCTTCGCCGCCGGCAACCTGGCCCGCCGGCTCTCACCCGCCGACACCGAGATCACCGTCGTCAACGCCGCGCCCGACTTCGTTGAGCGGATGCGGCTCCACCAGCTCGCGATCGGCCAGGACCTCGCTTTCCGCAGTCTCAGCGACGTATTCGCGGGCACCGGAGTACAACTGCTGCCGGCCCGCGTCACCGGCATCGACCCCGAGCACAGGACCGTCGCCGTGACCGGCGGGGACGGTGACCGTGAGCTCTCCTACGACACGCTGCTCTACGCGCTCGGCAGCACCGTGGCCCACCACGGCGTCCCGGGCGCGGCCGAGTACGCGTTCGATGTGGCCGACCGGTCCTCGGCGTTGCGTCTGCGTGAGCGCCTGGCCGGACTGCGCGCGGGCGGCACGGTGCTGGTCGTCGGCGAGGGGCTGACGGGCATCGAGACGGCCACCGAGTTCGCCGAGTCCCGGCCGGACCTCTCGGTCGCGCTCGCCGCCCGTGGCGAACTCGGCGCCTGGCTCGCCCCGAAGGCCCGCCGTCACCTGCGCCGGGCGTTCGACCGGCTCGGCATCACCGTCCACGAACACACCCCCGTCGAAGCCGTCGAGCCGGCACGGGCGATCGCCGCCGACGGTACGGTCCTCCAGGCCGACGTCACCGTCTGGTCGGCCGGGTTCGCCGTGCACCCCATGGCGGCGGACGGCGGCCTGGAGGTTGCCGGGGCGGGCCGGATCGTCGTGGACCGCACCATGCGCTCGGTCTCCCACCCGGACGTCTACGCCGTCGGTGACTGCGCCTACGCGATCGGCGAGAACGGGCGGCCACTGCCGATGTCCTGCGCCTCCGCCGGCGTCACCAACATGCAGGCGACCGCCGCGATCATCGCGCGTCTGACAGGAACCAAGGTCCCGGCCACCGGGCTGAAGTACTACGGCAACCACATCAGTCTGGGTCGGCGGGACGCGATCTTCCAGATGGTGGACGGGGACGTACGGTCGAAGTCCTGGTACCTGGGCGGCCGGACCGCCGCACGGCTCAAGGCGGGCGTGCTCAAGGGGGCCGGATGGGGCATCGCCCACCCGACCTTCGGCATGCCGAAGCGCCGGCGCCGCGTGGCCACCGCACCTGACCGGGCCGGTACGGGGGCAACCGCCCGCTGAGGGCTGCCCCGCAGTTCCCGGTGGATCAGCGCACGGCGCCGGATGCGGTGCATCTCAAGGCGGCCAGGCGCCCGCACCCTGGCGCGCAGGACGGAGGAGAGAGTCATGACGGGAGCGCCGGCGGCCCACGGCAGCACCGCGAGGTGCGGAACCCGGCCCCGCGAGGAAGACGTGATGCCAACGAAAGGTCCTGAGGGCTGTCCCGCAATTCCTGGCGGGAGAGCCCTTAGGCTGCTCGCCATGGACAGCGCAGCCGTCGATCGGTTCGAGGCCGGCCGTGGCCGTCTGGCCTCGCTCGCCTACCGTCTGCTCGGCTCGGCCGCCGACGCCGAGGACGCCGTGCAGGACACGTTCCTGCGCTGGCTGGCCGCGGACCGCGAGCGGGTCGAGGTGCCGGAGGCGTGGCTGACCAAGGTCCTCACCCGTCTCTGCATCGACCGGCTCCGCTCGGCGCAGGTGCGCCACGAGCGAGCGGCCGGTGCCTGGCTGCCCGAGCCGCTCCTCGAAGGCGACCCGATGCTCGGCCCCGCCGACACCTTCGAACAGCGCGAATCGGTGTCCCTGGCCGTGCTGACCCTCCTGGAACGGCTTTCGCCGGTGGAGCGGGCCGTCTACGTGCTGCGCGAGGCCTTCTCGTACAGCCATGCCGAGATCGCCGGCATCCTCGACATCACCGCGTCCGCGAGCCAGCAGCATGCCCACCGGGCCCGGATCCGGGTCGCGGCCGAGCGCGGCCGCCGCGGCGAGGCCGATCCCGCGTCGGCGCGCAGGATCGTCGAGGAGTTCCTCGCCGCCGCCGTTTCGGGGCGCACGGAACGGCTGGTGGAGCTGCTCACCGACGACGTGACGCTCCTCTCCGACGGCGCCGGGCTGAGCAAGCGGCTGCTGCGGTTCAGGACACCCGAACGCGTCGCCTCGTTCGTGCGGGCAGGCTTCCGGCCGACGCCCGCGAAGCGGCGGCTGGCCGGCGGATCACCGGCGATGCACATCGCGGTGGTCAACGGCTCTCCGGCCGTCCTGGCCGTGATCGACGGCCGGGTCGTGGGCGCGGTGGCCTTCGACGTGAGGGACGGCAAGGTCGCGTCCGTGTGCGGCGTCGCCGCGGCGGGCCGGCTCACCCGCCTCGACGAGGCGTGGCGGCTGCACCCGCACGGCGCGCCGGTCATCGAGGCATGGTGAACGGCCGGAGCCCCGAGCCGGCCCGTTCCTGCCCGGTCCGGACGAGCACTCTCAGCGGCGCTCCAGGCAGCCGCGCACGAAAGCCGCCTGTCCCGCGTGCTGGAGGTCGTCCGCCAGGACGCTGACCAACCGGACGCCCAGGGTGACGGGCGGCGACCACGCCTCGTCGACGACGCGGTCGAGCGCCTTGCCGTCGAGGCGGCCGATGAACTCGGCCGAACGTGCGTGCACGGCGTCGTAGTACCCCAGCAGCAGGTCCGCCGAGCCGACCTTGACCGCGCCGACTTCCTTGCTGCTGTGCCCGTAGCCGGTGGCGCCCTCCGCGAAGGGCAGATCGAAGCGTGCGGCCCAGCCCTCGGTGAACCAGACCTGCTCGGTGTCCGCCGCGTCCGCGAGGTGATCGTCCTGGACGCGGGTCAGGTGCCAGACCAGCCAGGCGATCGAGTTGGCCCCTTCGTCCGGGCGTGCGTTGAGGTCGTCGGGTTCGAGACCCTCGACGGCCGCGTGCACGGTCTCCTGGATGCGGGTGTATCCATCGGTGAGGATTTCTGCGACGTTCATACCCTCACCTTGGGCACTTCCCCGCCCGCGGCCCGCCATCGACACGCCCCGCGACGTCCGTGCGCCGGTGAGGGAGCCCTCACCGGCGCACGGCCGGCTGTCAGCCGTAGATGCCGAACTCCCAGAGCGAGTAGCCCCAACCGGTGCCCCGCTGCGTGAGGTTGAGCTTCACATAGCGGGCGGTCTGCGCGAGGTCGAGGTCGTCGGCGTCGCCGTTGCCGCTGGTGGTGGAGTACACGGACCGCCAGTTGGCGCCGTCGTCCGAGACCAGTACCTCGTACGCCTTGGCGTAGGCCGGGTCCCACACCAGTTGGACGTGGCGCAACGACTTGCGCTCGCCCAGGTCGACCTGGATCGACTGGGGGTCGCTCCAGTCGCTGGCCCAGCGGGTGTCCATTCGGCCGTCGGTCGCCATCGCGGCGGTGCAGGGGCAGCCGGTGCTGCCGGCCTGTGCTGACGTGGCGGTGGCCGGCCGTCCGAGGGCCAGGTTGGTGCCGGCGACCGGGGGCACCACTACCTTCACGGACTTGGTCTCTATGCCCGCGTTGCCGTGTCCGTCCTCGGCCTGGATGTAGACCTTCCACACCCCGAGCCGGTCCGGCGCCTTCACCGCGAAGGTGCCGTTGCCCGTGGCGCGCCACGCGGCCTCGACCAGGGCCTTGTCACCCGTGGCGTAGTTACCGCTCAGATAGATCTTGTACGTCAGCGCGTCGTTGTCCGGGTCACGGACGTCGGCACGAACGGTGAACTCCTGGCCGGCGGGCGCGCCGTTGGCGTTCTGCACGGTCATGTTGCTGATGACCGGCGGGGTGTTGTCCCCGGCCGTGGAGCCCGCGTACGCCTTCTTCAGCGCGTAGTACGACAGGCGCTTCTTGCCGTCGGGCACCACGTTGAACCAGATGCCGCCGAAGTCGTGCTCCGTTCCGTAGTGGAAGAGGGTCGCGCCCAGGGCGACGCCCCGGTGGTCGGTGATGCAGTTCCAGGCCTTGGTGTAGCCCTCGGCCTTCTGGACGTCGGTGGGCTCGTCCGGGACACCGTTGGCGTCGTCCGGCACCTCCCACTCACCGGCCGGGCCGCCCTCGGTGATGATGTAGGGCTTGGTGTAGCCACCGGACTCCCAGGCACCGCGCACGCCGCAGATGTCGCCGTAGGAGTTGACCGAGTACAGGTCGAGGTCGGGGGCGTTGCGCTTGTAGTAGGGCCAGGCGCCGGTCCAGGCGTCGGTCGAGGTGACCGGGTGGTTCGGGTCGATGGTGTGGATCTTCTTCGCCACGTCGTTGACGAAGGTGGTGTAGGCGTTGCGCTGCTTCTCCAGTTCGTCACCGCTGTAGCAGTTCTGGAGTCCGAGCACCGACTCGTTGCCGACGTTCCACATGAGGATGCCCGGGTGGTTCCTGTACGTGTCGACCCACTTCGCGAACTCGGTGAGCGAGGCGTTCTTGTACGCGTCGTCGGTCAGGTAGTTGACGCAGCCGCCGCTGCCCGGACCGCCACCCGGCTGGAGCCAGAAGCCGCTGACGACCCGGATGCCGTTGGCCGCGGCCTCGTCGAGCAGTGGCTTGGAGGAGGCGTCGGTCCCCCAGGTGCGGATGGTGTTGACGCCCATCGACCGGAGGTCGGGGAGGTAGCGGCCCGCGTCGGCGACGGAGGGGCCCCAGGTCAGTCCCTTGACCTGGTAGGGCTTTCCGTCGACGGTCAGCTGCCAGTTGCCCTGCGAGCCGGTGACACGGACGGCGCCGCCGGTGGCGGGCGGCGGGCCGGTGGTGCCGTACACCTGGAACTCCCACAGGGAGTAGCCGTATCCCCCGGCCCGGGCGGTGCCGTACATCCGGACGTACCGGCCGGAGCCGGACAGGGTCAGATCGTCCGTTCCGCCGTCGCCGGCGGTCACGGTCTTGAGGGTCCGCCAGTCCGATCCGTTGTCGGAGGCCTGGATCTCGTACGCCTTGCCGTAGGCGGACTCCCAGGTCAGCACAGCCCTGCTGAGGTCGGCGGTGGCCCCCAGGTCGACCTGGATCCACTGGGGATCGCGCCATTCACTGGCCCAGCGGGTGCCCGTCAGGTTTCCGTCCACGGCGGCGGAGGCCGCGTAGCCGTCCCCCTCGTGGGATGAGGCGGTGGCGTTCTTCCCCTGCGAGAGAAGCGACTCGGCGGCTCGGGCAGGGGGCGCTGTCAGCATCACGAGCGACGACGCGAGAAGCGCGAGAAGAGTGATCAGCAGCGTGCCCGGACGCGGTCTCGCGGGCAGGGCTGCGCTAGGTCTGTGCACATTCTCTCCTGGCAGAAGAGTGGGGGACCGGTGTCCCGGAACCGGATGGGAGAGCGCTCTCCCAGGAGAGTGACGTGTGCGTGCTCAGCTGTCAACGAGCGCGACGGATCCGGTTCCCCGCACGCGAGCGACGCCCGGAATCCGGACGCCGCTCCCCCGCACGCGGTACGTACGGCCCTACGGCACGAGGTTCCGGGCCTCCACCTGCCGCTCCCCGTGCCTGCCCACTCCGGCGGCCCGCGCGGCACCGTGCAGCGAACGCAGGGCCAGCAGCAGGAAGCCGATGTCATCGAGGTAGACGGGGTCCGGCAACAGGTCGACGGGCGACACCGTGTAGATCACCGCCGCCCAGAGCAGTGCCTTGTCACGCAGGGGAATCCCGGCGTCGGCCAGCAGCTTCCTGGCGCGCAGTACCCGTACCAGGAGAACGCCGGCGACGCCCACCGTGAGCAGCACGAAGACTGCGCCGATGACGATCCATGCCGTGGTGTCCATGCTTCATCGTGTACCCGGCTGCCGGAGAAATACCAGGCGAGTATGGCGGCCATGGGAGTGACGATGCCCTCTCCGTCAGCGGGGGTCCTTGGCCTGCCTGCGCGAACGGCGCTTCAGCGCGCGCCGCTCGGTCTCGTCCAGACCGCCCCACACCCCGGCGTCCTGGCCGTTGTCCAGAGCCCATCGCAGGCACTCCTGTCGCACGGGGCAGCTCCGGCACACCGCTTTGGCGTCCTCGGCCTGCACGAGCGCGGGACCGGTGCTGCCGATGGGGAAGAACAGATCGGGGTCCTCCTCGCGGCAGGCCGCGAGCATGCGCCAGTTCTCCATGGGTTCTCACTCTCCTGACGGTCGTTTTCCACTGTTCGGCTCCGTACGCTGCGGGTGACCGCCCTCGGGCTTCCGAAACCTCCCTGCGGCACACGGTGCTCGGTCGTCGAAGCTGCGCGTGTGGTGGCTCCGGGGCGACCATGGGAGACAGCGGGCCTGCGTCCGGGCGCGAGGACTGCGTGGGAAGGATGGTCTGTGGGCGGCACCGATGACATGCGGACCGGCTGGGGCGATGCGCGCAGGGAAGGCGTGCACCGCTCCCCGGAGGGGGGACTGCTCGACGTCCTCGGTGTGGGCGCGATGGTGCTGGACACCGAGGGGCGCATCGTGCTGTGGAGCCCGCAGGCGGAGGCGCTGCTCGGCTACGCGCCCGCGGAGGCGCTGGGCCGGTTCGCCGCACGGGTCCTCGTGGACGAGGAGCACTTCGAGCTGGTGCTGAGGCTGTTCACCGAGGTGATGAGGAGCGGCGAGGCGTGGGCGGGTGTCTTCCCCGTACGGCACAAGGACGGCACCTCCCGGCTGCTCGAGTTCCGCAACATGAGGCTCCAGGACGACCGTGGCCACTTCTACGCGCTGGGCCTGGCGGCGGACGGAGCGACGCTGCGTGAGGTCGAGCGCGATCTCGCACTGTCCGTGCGCCTGGTCGACCAGTCACCGATCGGCCTGGCGGTCCTGGACCACGACCTGCGCTATCTGGCCGCCAACCCCGCGCTGGAGCGGATGGACGGGCTGAGCGCCGACGGTCACCTGGGCCGCCGGGTGGGTGAGGCGTTGCCGTTCCTGGACTCCGACGCCATCGCAGCGGCGATGCGCGAGGTCCTCAGGAGCGGTGTGCCACAGGTGTCGCACGAGGTGGTGGGACGCACTCCCGCCGATCCGGACACCGATCGTGCCTGGCAGGTGTCGCTGTACCGGCTGGACGACTCCGGGGGCCGGGTGCTCGGGATCGCCGTGTCGCTGATCGACGTGACCGACCGCTACCGGGCGGGTGCCGAGGTGGAGCGTGCCCGGAACCGCCTTGCACTGATCGCGGACGCCTCGGTGCGGATCGGCACCACGCTGGATCTGGAGCAGACGGCCCGGGAGCTGGCGGAGGTCACCGTGCCCGAGCTCGCCGACGTCGCCGCGGTCGATGTCCTGGACAGCGTCCTGAAGGGGCACCCCGGGCTGACGGAGGGCCCTCTCCTCATCCAGGCCCTGGCCGTCGTCGCGGCACGGCCGAACCCCGTGGTGGAGGCGGCGGATCCGCCGGGCCACGCTGCCCAGTACGGTGCCGACCGGCTGATCACCCGCTGTGTGCGGACCGGCCGGCCGGTCCGGGAGCCGTACCTCGACGCGGGGATACTCGCGCGCATAGCCAGGGACAGCCGATCGGCCGAGCTCCTCGCGGAGGCGGGCGCGCACTCCTACATGGCGGTGCCACTGATCGCACGGGGCGAGGTCCTGGGCGCGATCGACCTCATCCGGACGGACAATCCGCTGCCGTTCACCGAGGACGACGAGCTGATGGCGTGCGAGCTGGCCGCCCGTGCGGCGGTCAGCATCGACAACGCACGGCTGTACCGGCAGCAGCGGGAGACCGCGCTCACCCTGCAGCGCAGCATGCTGCCGCGCGACCACCACGATCCGGTGGGTCTGGAGGTGGCGTCCCGCTACCAGCCGGCCGCTGCGCGGTACGAGGTCGGCGGGGACTGGTTCGACGTCATCGGGCTGCGCCAGGGGCGGACCGCGCTGGTGGTGGGCGATGTGATGGGCAGCGGCATCAACGCAGCCACCACGATGGGGCGGCTGCGTACCGCCACGCAGACCCTGTCCAGGCTGGGTCTCCAGCCCGCCGAGGTGCTGGGGCACCTGGACGAGATCACCGCCGACCTCGACCCGCCCTTCGCCACCTGCGTGTACGCCGTGTACGACCCGGACGCCGGGTGGTGCCGCATGAGTACCGCCGGTCATCTCCCGCCGGTGCTGATTCCGAGGCACGGTGCGCCGCGTCTGATCGATCTGCCTGCCGGGGCGCCGCTCGGTGTGGGCGGTGTGCCGTTCAGTGACGTCACCGTGCCGCTCGGGCCCGGCGACCGGCTCGTGCTGTACACCGACGGTCTGGTGGAGACCAGGGACGACGACATCGACAGCCGGCTGGACAGCCTGCTCCGGCTGTTGCGCGATCCGGATCCGTCGCTGGAGGAGTCCTGCGACCGGCTGCTGCGCGAGCTGCGGGCTCCCGCGGACCTCGACGACGTGGCCCTGCTGATGGCCCGGGTGCGCGGCTGACGCCGGGGTGGCGGCACGGGGAGCGCGCCACCGCGCCGCGTATGCGGATCGGGTGGTCCCGGTGGGTCAGCGTGCGCGGGGAGCGTGCCACCGCGCCGCGTATGCGGATCGGGGGGTCCCGGTGGGTCAGCGTGCGCGGGGAGCGTGCCACCTCCCCGAGTATGCGGATCGGGTGGTCCCGGTGGGTCAGCGTGCGCACCCGCGGTGCCGGCGGCGGTGTGCGGCGGCGCCGGTCCGGCGTGTGCCCGCGCCGAGGAATCCCAGCCCGATCCCGAACATCCAGGAGTCCTTGGCCAGCGCGACGCCGTCCTGGGTCGGGCTCAGGCTGCCGGGCTCACGCATCCCCGGAGCACGCAGGTACAGGCCGACCAGCCCTCCGGAGAACCCGGTGAGCGCCAGCCCGGCGAGCCTGGTCGGGACGAAGGGGACCAGCAGACTGCCGCCCACCGCGATCTCGGACCAGGCCAGCAGCCGGGTGAACCGGCCGGGCTCGATCTTCTTGAGGAACGGGTAGGCGGTGCAGGCCATGCCGTGCAGTCCCTGCTGCGTCCCCTCGTCCGCCTTGAGCTTGCCCAGACCGGAATTGAGGATGAACGCGCCGGTGGCGATGCGCGGCGGGAAGTCCCGCAGTTCGGGCAGCGGCAGCATGGGTGCCTCCAGATGAGTCAGCTCGTCGGCCCCCGGTCGAGCATAGCCAGCGGGCCTCGGTGACGCGCGCAGAGAACAGCCGGCCGTACCGGCCCGCCCGGGGAGAACCGCGCCCGGGGCCGGAACTCATCGCCCGGCAGACGGGCCCGGAAGAGGGCCGGACGGGTGTACGGGGCCTCCGCCATACTGATCACGGCGGGAACGGAGAGGCGGAACAGTGGTCCAACAGCAAACGGAATACGACGTCTTGGTGGTCGGCGGCAGCGGAGTGGACACGATCGTCCGCGTCGACGCCCTGCCCGTCCCGCTCGCCGACTCGGTGATGGTCGGCCCGATCGAGGAGTGGCCCGGTCACACCGGGGGCAACGTGGCTCTCGGCGCGCGTGCGCTGGGCCTGGAGGTCGCGCTCCTCGACTGCATCGGCGACGACTGGACCGGTGCGCAGGTGCGCGAGCGGCTGGCCAAGGGTGACGTGGAGTTCCATCCCGTGATCTCGGCGGCGGGCACCCGCCGCGCGGTGAACCTGGTGGACGCGACCGGCAGGCGGATGTCGTTCTACGACGCCCGCGATCCGGAGGACCTGCGGATGCCGCGGGACTTCTATCTTCCCCGGCTGCGGCGCGCACGCCATGTCCATCTGTCCATCATGAACTTCACCCGCTTCCTGTACGACGACATCGAGACCCTCGGCGTCCCGGTCTCCACCGATCTGCACGACTGGGACGGACTGGCCGGCCATCAGCGGGAGTTCGCCCTGCGGTCCGATCTCGTGTTCTTCAGCGCGGCGGTGACGGGTGACCGTACGCCCGCGGTGATGCGGGAGATCCTGCGTGAGGGCCGCGCCGGCACCGTGGTGGCCACGGCAGGTGCGGAAGGCTCCTACGTCCTCACGCGCGACGGCGGTCCGGACCCGCGCCACGTCCCGGCGACCGTGCCTCCCGCACCGGTGGTGGACAGCAACGGCGCGGGCGACGCGTTCGTCACCGGGTTCCTGTACGGGCGGCTCGAAGGCCGGGACGCCCTCGGGTCCGCCCGGCTGGGCGCGGCGGCGGGTGCTTTCGCCTGCACGGCACCCGGCTCCACCGCCATGATCGGCCGGGAAGCCCTGCTGGCGGCGGACGGCCGCGCTTCGTAGGCCGTCGCCGCACGCGCGGACGCGCCCCGACGGGCCGGGATGGCCGGCCCGTCGGGGCGCTCGCGTTGCGGGCGGGTGCGCGCTGCCGCCGGCCTACTTCAGGTAGGGACCCGCGGTGCCGATCATGCCCGGTCCGTTCAGCACGTAGACACGCATGTTGCCCTTGCCCGGCGCGGCGACAGTGAGCTTCCCGTCGGTGACGACCCGCGTGTCGCCGGTGACGGCGTCCTTGTACGTGCCGTTGGGGATACCGGTGTACGAGGCTCCGCCGGTGACGGTGACGAGGGCGAAGCTGTCCGTCGCGCCACTGGTGTAGCGGCGCTTGTACGCCATCTGGCCGGTGATGCCCTCGGTGGAGTACTGGCCCATCTGCAGGGCGGGAACGGCCCGGCGGATCTCGTTGAGCCGCTGGACGTGCTTGACCAGGGGCTTGGCCAGCGTGCTGGCGACCTCACCGCTGGCGGAGTCGACCTTGGAGAACTCCGAGGAGGTGACGTTCCCCGCGAGGTGGTCGCCGTAGTAGGCCCGTCCGGTCGTGGCCAGCGGGCAGGTGGGGCCGCAGTCGATCTTCTTGCCGGCCTGGAACTCGATCTCCGATCCGTAGTAGAGGGTGGGGATGCCACGGAAGGTCCACATCAGGGCCATGTTCTCGGCCCAGGCGCCGGTACCGCCGGTGTAGCGCTCGCTGCTCTTGTTGGGGCCGTAGTCGTGGCTGTCGACGTAGACGACGTTGTAGGTGGCGTCGTTGGTCGAGTCGTCGGAGTCCTTGCCGTTGTTGTACGCGTTCGTGGCATCCCCGAAGTTCATGTGCATGCGCATGTCGATGATGTTCATGCCGGAGAACTTGCTGTGGTCCGGTACGTGGTACGTGTTGCCGTTCAGGAACGCGTTGTCCGAGGTCGGCTGTGCCCCGGTGCCGAGCTGCTGCTCGTAGTCGTACATCTCCAGCGCGGCCTTGGCGTCGTCGGCGGCGTACTCCTTGCGTTCCTTCCAGGTGAAGAACTGCGCGGAGTGGTTGACCGAGCCGCGGTTCCACTTGTCGTTGACGAACGCACCGACCTCACCGAAGACCAGGAAGTTCTTCGCGGCCTCGGCGCCGAACTGCTGGGTGACGCGCTCCTGGATCGC
The DNA here is from genome assembly GCF_019399235.1 of Streptomyces poriferorum. Classification (GTDB taxonomy): domain Bacteria; phylum Actinomycetota; class Actinomycetes; order Streptomycetales; family Streptomycetaceae; genus Streptomyces; species Streptomyces poriferorum. The sequence goes on from NZ_JAELVH010000057.1 coordinate 23,288, forward strand.
GGGCAGGAAGCGGCGGTTCCAGGTGGTGCGCGGGACGTGGACGGCGGTGTCGATGCGGAAGCCGTCGACGCCCATGTCGATGTACTTGTTGTACGCGCCGATCAGGTAGTTCTGGACCGGTGCGGACTCGGTGTTGAAGTCGGCGAGGTCGTCGTGCAGCCAGCACGAGCGGGAGTCCTCGCCCTCCCAGTTCCCCAGCCAGCAGTTGTGGTAGTACTCCTTCGGGAACATGCCGGACGTGGGGTTGGGCCACTGGCAGTTGTAGATCCTGTAGCCCTCGGGCGAGGTGGCCCCGGTCGCCTTGCCCCAGTTGAGACAGGTGTTGCCCGCGGGCTCGGCCGTGGACCACAGGTCGCCGTTGTAGTACGACTTGCCGCTCTTGGGGTCGACGGTCAGTCCGTCGTACTCGAAGCCCTCGTTCTTCTCGTCGTAGTACCAGCTCCACTGGCTGTCCCGGACGCCGTAGACGGTCGGGGTGAACAGGCCCTTGGCGCCCCATCGCGAGGAGTGGTTGTAGACGACGTCCTGGTAGATCTTCACGCCCTTGGCATGGGCCGCGTTGATCAGGTCCTGGTAAGAGGCTCCGGCGGACTCCAGGCGCGGGTCGACCTTGTAGAAGTCGTAGCCGTGATAGCCGTGGTAGTCGTAGTCGGACCGGTTCAGGACGACCGGGGTGATCCAGATGGCCGAGAAGCCGAGGCCCTTGATGTAGTCGAGCTTGTTGACCAGACCCTTGAAGTCGCCCCGGAACATGGGGTCGTTGTTGGCGGCGTTGCCGGACTTCACGTCCTGGCTGCCACCGCGGTTGTTGCTCGCGTCCCCGTCGTTGAAGCGTGCGGTCAGCACGAAGTAGATCGGGTCCTTGCGCGGGTCGGTGCCCAGCGGCTTGCCCTGGGCGGCCGTCGGCGGCCTGACCCCGGTGGTCGCCTTCGCTTCCGCGGAGGCGGCGGAGGTGTTGCCCGCCGCGTCGACCGCCTTGACCGTGTAGGTGTAGGCGGTCTTCTCCTCCAGGTTCGACTCGGAGAGCACCGTCGAGCTCACGTCGGTGACGACACTGCCCTTGGTCCCTCCGGTCCGGGTGACCTGGTACTTGGTCACCTTCTTGTTGTCGGAGGAGGGTTCCCAGGTGAGGATGACGGCCACCCCGTCGGCCTTGGCCGTCACCTCGGTGGGCACGGTCGGCGCCTCGGTGTCCGGCGGCTCGGCGACGCACGGGTCCTTGGCGTCCTTGGCCACCGTGCGGTCCTTCACGGTGCTGACGCCGGCGGGGACGGTGTAGTTGCCGCCGTTGTTGTTGTCCCAGACCCCGTTGCCGTTGTTGAACACGGCCTGCATCGAGGTGGCGGTGCCGAGGCCCACCGTCTTCTTCACCCAGCCGGTGCAGGCCGGCTCCATACCGACGCCCGGCACCGTGGTCCAGGAGCCGCCCGCGGGCTGGTAGTGCAGGTTGGTGGTGGTCCAGCCGACGGTGGCCGTCGAGTAGTACACCGAGGCGGTGTTCGCGCCGTCGTCGCCCGGGCTCGGGCTCGGGTCCGGGCCGGTTCCCGCGCACGGGTCGCTGTGGGCCACGACCCCGTCCTTGACGGTGACGTTTCCGCTGCCCAGGTCGTAGTTTTTGCCGGCGTTGTTGTCCCAGACACCCGAGCCGTTGTTGAAGGTCGCCTTCAGCCCAGCCGCGGTCCCGAGGGAGACGGTCTTCTTGACCCAGTCGGCGCACGCGGCCTCCATCGCCACGCCGGGCACGGTGGTCCAGGAACCGCCGTCCGGCGCGTAATGAAGGTTGTACGCAGCCCAGTTCTTCGTCTTGGTGTAGTAGAAGACGGTCGTGGAGGTCTCGGCAGCGGCGACGGGCTTCGCGTCGAGGTCAGGGGTGCCGGGCAGTGCGGTGAACAGGCCGAGCACTGCGGCCGCGGCCGTGGCTGCCGCCAGGGGGCGTCTCAGCAGCCGGTGAGGGGTGCGTTTCATCGGTGTCTCCAGGGAAGGGCCACGGCGACGGCGAAGCCGTGGCGTCCAGGACGCAGGAGTCGGGGACCTGCGCCGTCCCGCCGGAAACCCTGACGCGCCTCAAGGTCCGAGCGATGGGGGCGATCCGGCTTGAAATGCCAGCCGGAATGTTGCTGCAATCTCTTGCAGTTCGGAAGTTACCGGCACATGACAAGGCCGTAAAGAGGTCCGGCGCCACCTGCCGCGCTCTCCCCATGCGGACGGAAGACTTCCGGATAACGAACCGTCCGCGCCCACCCCCGGTACGACTCAGAGCGGCACGGTCAGCTGCGCCTGCAAGTGGGCGCGCATCACACCGGCCATGTCCGTCGCGCAGCCGCTGAGGAGCCACTGCGTCTGAAGTCCGTCCATCAGCGCGATCAGCTGCTGCGCCGCCTCGCCGGGGTCGATTCCCTCCCGCAGCGCCCCCGCGTCGCGGGCTTCCCCGTACGAGACCGCGGTGGTCAGGACCAGGTTGCGGTACCGCTCGACGAAATAGGCGTGAGCCGGGTGCTCGGCAGAGGTCGCCTCGGCTGCGAGTACGGAGAACAGCTCGACGATTCCCCGCCGTTCGGCGTTCAGCACGGCAAGGTCGACCAGCCGGCGCAGGCAGTCCACGCCCGTGGGCTCACCGACGGAGAACCAGTCCCCGTCCACCTCGTCGCGGTGTTCGAGAACCGCGAGCAGCAGCGACCCCTTCGTGGGGAAATGGTGCAGCAGGCCCGGGTGCGAAATGCCGCAGCGGGTCGCGATCACGCGCAGCGAGGCACCCCGGTAGCCGACCTCGCCGAACATGGCCATCGCCTGGTCGAGGATCTCCACGCGCTTGGCGCGACCCTTCGCATAGCCACGACGCGCCTCACCCGTCACTCGCCACTCTCCCGGTCAGGTCGGACAGCACCTCTGCGTACCGTCGCACACCCACATACTTACCACCCGGTCGGGATTCAGCGTACGGTGGGTCCCAGCGGCTGAGTTGTGCCGTACCGCGCCATCCCGCCGACGCTGTGAAAGGAACTCCCGTGGGCTCCTCCCCGCCTTACCTCGACCCCGCACTGTCCGTCCCGGAGCGCGTTGCCGACCTGGTCGGCCGGATGACGCTGCCGGAGAAGGCCGGCCAGATGCTTCAACTGAACGCGAAGGACGGGGTGCGGCACCTCATCGAGGACTTGCACGCGGGATCGATCCTCCACGCCTCCCCCGACCGGGTGCTGGAGGCGGCGGCGCTGACCGAGCGGACCCGGCTGCGGATCCCTCTGCTCGTCGCGGAGGACTGCATCCACGGTCACTCGTTCTGGGAGGGGGCGACGATCTACCCCACCCAGCTCGGCATGGCGGCGACCTGGGACCCGGAGCTGGTGGAGCGGATCGCCCGGGCGACGGCGGTCGAGGTGGCCGCGACGGGCGTCCACTGGACGTTCTCCCCGGTCCTGTGCATCACCCGGGACCTGCGCTGGGGGCGCGTCAGCGAGACGTTCGGTGAGGACCCGTTCCTCATCGGCGAGTTGGCCTCGGCGATGGTGCGCGGTTACCAGGGCGACGGGCTGGACGACCCGACGGCGGTCCTGGCGTGCGCGAAGCACTTCGCGGGCTACTCCGAGACCCAGGGCGGCCGGGACGCGAGCGAGGCCGACATCTCCCGGCGCAAGCTGCGCTCCTGGTTCCTGCCGCCGTTCGAGCGGGTCGCCCGCGAGGGCTGCCGGACGTTCATGCTCGGCTACCAGTCCATGGACGGGGTGCCGGTCACGGTCAACAACTGGCTGCTGAACGAGGTGCTGCGCGGTGAGTGGGGCTACACGGGCACGCTGGTGACCGACTGGGACAACGTCGGCCGCATGGTGTGGGAGCAGCACGTGTACGCCGACCACACGCAGGCGGCCGCCGCCGCGGTCCGCGCGGGCAACGACATGGTGATGACGACGCCGGCCTTCCTCGAAGGTGCCCAGGAGGCGGTCGCCACCGGCATGCTCGACGAGGCGGAGATCGACGCGGCGGTCCGGCGCGTCCTCACCCTCAAGTTCGAGCTCGGCCTCTTCGAGAATCCCCGCCACCCCGACCGCGAGCGCCAGGCCGCGGTCATCGGCAGCGCGGACCACGCAGGGCTCAACCTCGAAGCGGCGCGCCGCTCGCTGGTGCTGCTGGCCAACGACGGCACGCTGCCGCTGGCCGGCGGCCTCGGGGCCGGTCCCGACGGACGCGCGGTCGCGGGCGCCGGATCGGCGCCGCGCACGGTCGCCGTCATCGGGCCCAACGCCGACGACGCGCAGACCCAGCTCGGCGACTGGGCGGGCTCGTCGGGCCAGGCGGACTGGCTGCCGGACGGACATCCGCGCGCCATGATCCGTACCGTGCTCGACGGGTTCCGCGAGCATGTGCCGGACGGCTGGACCGTGACGCACGCCCGGGGTGCCGACATCCTGACCGTGGGCCCGGACCCCGAGGGCGCCTTCTTCCCCGACGGGCAGCCGCGGCCGGAGATCGTCGTCCCGGCGGAACCGTCCGAGGCCATGATCGCCGAGGCGGTCGCCGCTGCGGAGGCGGCCGACCACGTGGTCGCGGTCGTGGGTGACCGCATCGAGCTCGTCGGTGAGGGCCGCTCCACGGCGACCCTGGAGCTGATCGGCGGCCAGATCGCGCTGCTCGACGCGCTCGTCGCCACGGGCAAGCCGGTCGTGGTGGTCGTCATCAGCTCCAAGCCGCTCGTCCTGCCGCCCTCCGCCCACCGCGCCGCGGCGATCGTGCACGCCTTCAACCCGGGCATGCTCGGCGGCCGGGCCGTCGCGGAACTCACGCTCGGCCTGATCGAGCCGTCCGGGCGGCTGCCCCTGTCCTTCGCACGTCATGCGGGGCAGCAGCCGACGTACTACAACCAGGTCCGCGGCCAGCACGGCACACGCTACGCCGACCTGACGCAGCGTCCGGCGTTCGTGTTCGGTGAGGGCCTCAGCTACACGACGGTCACCTACACCGATCTGGAGGTGAGCACCGACGTCCTCGGAACGGGTGACACCCTGCGGGCGCGGGTCACCGTCCGCAACACGGGTGAACGTCCCGTGCTGGAGACCGTGCAGGCGTACGTCAGTGACACCGTGACCTCCGTGACCTGGGCGGAGAAGGAACTGAAGGCCTACCGTCAGGTGCGGCTCGCGCCCGGCGAGTCGCGCGAGGTCGTCATCGAACTGCCGGTCGCCGAGTGCAGCCTGGTGGACGCCGAGGGCCGGCGGATCGTCGAGCCGGGTGCGTTCGAACTCCTCGTCGGTCCGTCGTCGCGCGACGCCGTACTGCTGCGGGCGGGGTTCACGGTCAAGGGGTAGGGCCTCTCGTTCGGATCAGGCCGGTAGCCCGACCGGGGCCCGGCAGCGGCTCGGCGGCATGTCGCGGGGGCACCCCCGCGACATGGCGTCTACTGTCACCGGCACGGAACCTGAGAGCGGGTGACGTTGCGGTATCGGCGCTGTGCGGGCCGCTCCGGCGCCGCCCTCCCCCTCGATGACGACGTCACTCCTGACGCAGTACGGGGAGTGGCATGCGGGACGTGCAGCAACACCGGGCGCCGGGTCTTGCCGCCCTCATCTGCGGCCGGCGCACCAAGTGGCTGATCGTGGCCCTGTGGCTGATCGTCTTCGTCGTCGCGGCGCCGCTCGCCCAGAAGCTCACCGACGCCCAGGACAACGACGCCACCTCCTGGCTGCCGAGCAGCGCGGAGTCCACCCAGGTCCTGGAGAGCTCGAAGCAGTTCAGGCCCGAGGTCATCACCGCCATCGTCGTGTACGCGCGTGAGGACGGGCTCACCGGCGCCGATCGCACCCGGATCATCGAGGACACACGGCAGTTGCGCACCCTGGACGCGCACGGCGTGCGGGGTCCGCAGACCCGGGGGCCCGTCTACGACAAGAGCACCGCGCCCTCGGCCGCACAGGTCTTCGTGCCGATCACGATGGGCGAGGAGGGCTGGGAGCAGATCGGCCCCGCGGTCGACTCCATCCGGGAGATCGTGGGCACGAGCAGCGGCGGTCTCGCCGTGCACGTCACCGGCCCCGGCGGTGTCACGGCCGACTCCGCGGAGGCCTTCTCCGGCATCGACTCCACCCTGTTGTTCGCCGCGCTGGCGGTGGTGATCGTGATGCTGCTGATCACCTACCGCAGCCCCACCCTGCTTCTGCTGCCCGTGATCGCGGTCGTGGCCGCGCTGTTCAGCGCGCAGGCGGTGATCTATCTGCTCGCGGCGCACGCGGGCCTGACCGTGAACGGGCAGAGCGCGGGCATCCTGACGGTGCTGGTCTTCGGTGCGGGCACGGACTACGCCCTGCTGCTCGTGGCTCGCTACCGGGAGGAGTTGCGCCGCCACGAGGACCGGCACGAGGCGATGGCGCGGGCGCTGCACCGGGCCGGTCCCGCCGTGCTGGCGAGCAGCGGCACCGTGGTGCTCGGCATGCTGGTGCTGCTGGTCGCGGAGATGAACTCGACCCGGGGGCTCGGGCCCGTGGCCGCGATCGGTGTGGCGGTCGCCCTGGTCGCCATGCTCACGCTCCTGCCGGCACTGCTGGTGATCTTCGGCCGGTGGGTCTTCTGGCCGGTGATCCCGCATTTCGGATCTGCGGAACCCACCGAGCACGGCTTCTGGGCGCGGATGGGCGAACGGCAGGCCCGCCGCCCGCGCACGATCTGGATCGTCACCGCCCTGGTGCTGGCCGGCCTGTCCCTGGGACTGACCCAGCTGCGCGCGTCCGGCCTGAGCAACGCCGACTCGTTCACCGGAAAGCCCGACTCGATCACGGGCCAGGAGATCCAGGACCGCTACTTCCCCGGAGGCAGCGGCGATCCCCTGGTCGTCGTCGCAGCAGCCGGCCGCGCTCCCGCGGTGCGGGCCGCGATCGCGACGACACAGGGCGTGGTACCCGGGTCGGTCGGTACGCCGCCCGGCGCCCGGCCGGAAGCGAACGGGCAGGTCATCTTCGAGGCGACGATGACGGATCCCGCGGACAGCGAAGCCGCCAAGGACACGGTGGAGCGGGTCCGCGACGCGGTGCACGCGGTGCCGGGAGCCGATGCCCAGGTGGGCGGCAGCACCGCCGCCCTGCTCGACATGGACACCGCGACCAGGCACGACAACCTGCTGATCATCCCGCTGGTGCTCCTGGTGGTGCTCATCATCCTGGGGCTGCTGCTGCGCGCGGTGGTGGCGCCGGTCCTGCTGGTCGCGACCGTGGTGCTCTCGTTCGCCGCCGCGCTCGGCATCAGCGCGCTGGCCTTCCGTCACGTGTTCGACTACGCGGGCGAGTCGACGGACTTCCCGCTGTTCGTCTTCGTGTTCCTGGTGGCCCTCGGTATCGACTACAACATCTTCCTGTCGACAAGGATCCGCGAGGAGGCGGTCCTCCACGGCACCCGGGCAGGCGTGGTGGCGGGTCTCGCCGCCACGGGAGCGGTCATCACGTCGGCCGGCCTGGTGCTCGCCGGCACCTTCGCGGCGCTCGGCACCCTGCCGGTCGTGGTCTTCGCGGAGATCGGTTTCGCGGTGGCCCTGGGCGTGCTGCTGGACACGTTCGTCGTGCGGTCCGTACTCGTCACCTCCCTGTTCCTCGACATCGGGCCGCGGGTGTGGTGGCCGAGCCGGATGGCTCACGAGGAGGGTGCGGCGGCGCGGGAGGCCGGGGCGACGACACCGAAGGCGTAACCGGATCACCGCTCCGGACGGGGGCCTTCGCGGGCTTCCCCGCTCGGCGGCCGCGCGGCCGGATCCGGCGCTCCGGCGGTCGTCTCCTCCGCCGGCCCGCCGTCCGTCTGCCCGCCGTCTGTCTGCCCCGCACCGGGCATCGCGCCGTCGCCGCGCAGGCGCTCCAGGTCGGAGGGGCGCACCTGGATGACGATCAGGGCGATCAGGGCGGCGACGACAGCGAAGATCGCGGCGGCGACGAACGCCTGGGAGACCCCGGACGCCAGCACCTGGTCGCCCCACTGCCCCGGCAGCTCTCCGGTCCTGCGGAACTCCGCGAGCTGGGCCGGTGTCGCGTCCGCCAGGAACTTCGGTACCTGGTCGGTGGCCTCGTTGCGGCTGGCCGTGCCGAAGACCGTCACGAGGATGGACAGGCCGAGAGATCCACCCACCTGTTGCGTGGTGTTGAGAATTCCGGAGGCCGCACCGGCCTCCTTCGGCTCCACCCCGGAGACGGCCATCAGTGTCAGCGACACGAACTGCAGGCCCATGCCGAGTCCGAACACCAGCACCGGCCCCAGAAGGCTGCCCAGGTAAGAGCTGTGGACATCGGTCTGGGTCAGCCAGCCCAGGCCCGCGGCCGCCAGCAGCGCACCGGTCACCATGAAGGGTTTGGGGCCCCACTTGGGCAGCAGCTGGGAGGCGAACCCCGCACCGACCGCGATGATGGCGCTGATCGGCAGGAAGGCGAGACCCGCCTTCAGGGGGCTGAAGTCCAGGATGTTCTGCACGAACAGGGTCAGGAAGAAGAACATGCCGAACATGGCCGCGGCCAGGCTGAGCATCATTCCGTACGTGCCGGCGCGGTTGCGGTCGCGGAACATCCACAGAGGCGTGATGGGCTGCCGGGAGCGGCTCTCGATCGCGATGAACAGGCCGAGCAGCAGCACCGCCGCCGCGAACGCCGCCAGGGTGAGGGTGTCGCTCCAGCCCTCTTCGGAGGCCCGGATGAAGCCGTAGACCAGGCACACCATGCCCAGCGTCGCCGTGAGCGCGCCGAGGAGGTCGAAGTGCCCGGGATGGCGTTCGGACTCCCGGATGTAGCGGGGCGTGGCGAGCACGATCAGCAGACCGATGGGGATGTTGACGAAGAAGATCCACCGCCAGTCCAGCCACTCCACGAGCACCCCGCCCGCGAGCAGTCCGATCGCGCTGCCACCCGCCGAGACGGCCGCGAACACCCCGAACGCCCTGTTCCGGGCCGGGCCTTCGCGGAAGGTCGTGGTGATCAGCGAGAGTGCGGTCGGCGAGGCGATCGCACCGCCGACTCCCTGGAGGGAGCGTGCGGCGAGCAGTTGCCACGATTCCTGCGAGAGACCGCCTAGCAGGGAGGCGAAGACGAAGAGGGCGACGCCGAACATGAAGACTCTGCGGCGCCCGAGAATGTCACCCAGGCGCCCGCCCAGCAGAAGCAGCCCGCCGAACGTGAGCGTGTAGGCGTTGATGACCCAGGAGAGGTTCTCGGTGGAGAACCCCAGCGAGGTCTGGATGTGCGGGAGGGCGATGTTCACGATGGTGATGTCGAGCACCACCATCAGCTGGCACGAGCAGATGACGAGAAGGGCTATCCCGCTGCCGCGTCCCTTCTCCGGGGATTCGGCAGCGTGCCGGGGTGTCGCGTGGGAGCCCGTCATGGGATTGCTTGTCACTCGAGTCATCGGTGCACTCGAACCATCGGTGAACGCGGTCGTTCACTCCCCCGACGTTAGCTCTGCCCGTCGGCCGCCGCCAATCGGGTGCCCTCTCACTCGAACGCGGCGGCCGCTTGCTCGAGCGCGGAGGCCACGGCCTCCGGGGAATCGGGCCCCGGCGGCCCGGGGCGGTAGGTCACTGACCGCAGTCGGCCCTGGAAGCGGAAGGAGCGGTGGCGCTCGTAGAGCGGCCAGGAGACCGGAGACTTCCGGTCGATCCCGACGCTGATGCCCTGGAACGGTGCCATACCGATGAGCTGGTGGACGCTTCGAGCGGTGGCCCGCGCCTCGCCGTCGACGGTCAGGGTGAAAGTCCAGCGCAGCCCCCGCTCGGCCGTGGCCGCGAGCACGACCACATGCGCGCCGGGCGCCAGGGGTCCCGCGTCGGTCTCGTGGAGCACGCCGTACTCGTTGTACGCGAGGCGCAGCCGGCCGTCCTCGATGTAGAGGCTGTAGCCGCCGCCCTGGTCGCCGTGGGAGACCAGGACCCCCTCCCCCGCCTCGTCGATCACGACGGCGATCTCGAAGGAGCGCAGCGCGACCAGCCGGGAGGATCGGTAGCGCTCCAGTTCCGGAGTGCCGGGCAGCAGGGTCAGCGGACGGGCGAGCCGCTGTTCGGCCGGGTTGCGGCGCGCGAGTGCTCCGCTGAGGTCGGGCAGCGGGAAGACGCCGTTGCGCCGGGCGGCCACCTCCCAGGCGGCTGCCAGTTCCTTGACGAGGGCGGGGCGCTCGGCGGCCAGGTCGTGGATCTCGGTCGGGTCGGTCGTGATGTCGTACAGCGCCCACTCGGAGTCGTCGTAGGGCGTGCCGGGCCGGTGAAGGGTGACGAGCTTGTGGCCGTCACGGTAGTAGCTGCGGTTGCCGGTCATCTCGCAGTACTGCTCGACGTGCGTGGAGGCGTGGTCCGGGTCGGCGAGCACGGGGGCGAAACTGACGCCGTCCGGCTCCTGGAGCGTGACACCCCGCCGTACGGCGGGCCGCTCCAGCCCGGCCAGCCGCAGGAGAGTGGGTGCGATGTCGGTGACGTACTGGTATTGGCCGCGCAGCCCGGGGGCGAGCCGGCCCTCGCGGGCTCCCTTCGGCCACGAGAGCACGAAGGGGACGCGGACGCCGCCGGCGTAGGTGTGTCCCTTGTACAGGCGGAAGGGAGTGTTGGAGGCCATGCCCCAGCCACGCGGGTAGTGCACCAGGCTGCGCGGCCCGCCGATCAGTTCCGGGTCGCGGTCGACGTCCGGCGTCCAGTCACCGGGGAGGGCGGGGTGGTGGACGAAGCGGCTGAAGTAGGAGCGGGTGCCCTCGGCGCCGCCCTCCCCGGTGCCGCCGTTGTCGGAGGTGAAGACGATGACGGTGTTGTCGAGCTCGCCGAGTGCGTCGAGGGTCTCGGTGAGCCGTCCAAGGTTCTGGTCGATGTTGTCGACGAGGGCCGCGTACACCTCCATGTAGCGGGCGTAGAGCTTCTGCTGCTCCTCCGTGAGGCTCGCCCAGGCGGGCACGTCGAGTCCGGCCTCGCTGTTGCGGTCGGGCAGTTCGGTGCCCGGCGGGAGGAGACCGCCGGCGAGCTGGGCGGCGAAGCGGCGCTCGCGCAGCACGTCCCAGCCCTCGTCGTAACGGCCCCGGTGGCGGGCGATGTCCTCCGCCTTGGCCTGGAGAGGGCCGTGGACGGCGTTGTGCGCCAGGTAGAGGAAGAACGGCTTGTCGGGGTCGTGGGCGCGCAGCGACTTCACCATGGCGATCGCCTGGTCGGTGATGTCGTCCGTGTAGTAGTAGTCGTCGGGGAACTCGTCGATGTCCAGAGGGCTGTTGTCGCGGACGAGCTGGTGCGGGTGGAAGAGGCTGGTGAGGCCCTCCAGGACGCCGTAGTACTGGTCGAAGCCCTTGCGCAGCGGCCAGTTGTCCCGGTCGTCGGCGGCGTTGGACGCCGAGTCGCGGACCAGGTGCCATTTGCCGACGGCGTAGGTGGCGTATCCGGAGTCGTGGAGGAGTTCGGCGAGGGTGGGGATGTCGTCGGCGATCTCCATGCCGTAGCCGGGGAATCCGGGGTCGGAGTTGGCGACCATGGCGTAGCCGACGCGGTGCGGATTGAGGCCGGTGAGAAGGGCGGCGCGGGCGGGTGAGCACAGCGGCATGGTGTGGTAGTTGCTGAGTCGTACGCCGTCCTCGGCCAGGGCGGCCAGGGTGGGGGTGGCGATCTCGGAGCCGAACGGGGCGATGTCGCTGTACCCCATGTCGTCGACGAGCACGACGACGATGTTGGGAGCCTTGGGTCCCGGGGTGCGGGATGTGGGCCAGGCCGGTTCGGAATCGGCGAAGGTACGGCCGATCCGGCCGGGGAACCCTTCGTAGGGGTCGCGGCGGGTGCTGGTGGTCATCGGCTGGAAGCTCCGTCGTGGTGCGTCGGGGGGAGCGGGAAGAGGCGGGCCAGTTCGTCCGCGAGGGCGGCGAGTTGGGCACGCCCGGGGTGGCCGGCGAAGGCCGCGATCTGAAGGAGTGAGCCGGCGCCGCGTACGGTCAGCAGCTCGGTGTCGAGCAGGCCGGGAACGATGCGGCGGATCGCCTCGGTGGCGGCGGGTTCGGCCAGCAGCCGTGCCACCGGGGTACGGAGACCGAGCGCGCCCTCGGTGAACTCGTCGGACCGGGCTGCCGGTTCACGGGCCGCCTCGGCACGCTCGCGCTGGGCTGCGACCAGGAGATGGGCCTCGTCGACCTCCCCGGGATCGTGCGGGAGGCCGAGCCGGGTGTACTGGTCGGCGGGCGCCTCGCTCGCCCTCAGCCGCTCGACCAGGAGCCGGATCATGCGCAGTTCGACCGTGTCGTCGACGAGCGGCTTCTCCTGGTGCGGGTCGGTGGCGAGGTCGAACAGGAGCGAGCCGAAGCGCTGCGGTCCCAACAGCGGGGACGGGTTGGCCTCGATCCTGAGGGTGCGTACGCCTTTGGTGAAGCCGAACGGTTCGGCCAGGGACAGGTCCGAGAGTTCCGCCGGGGTGAATCGGCCGCGGATGCGGGTCGGCATGAGGGTGTGTTCGTACAGCGGCCGGTTGGTGTCGTCGTGGCACGCCCGCATGTAGACGTACCGGCCGTCGGTGACGTTCACATGGCCGCCGAACATGCCGAAGAGGGCTGATTCCCGGGGCTGCCGTGCCGTCGCGGTCTCGCGCAGCGGGCGCCCCTGCATGTCCGGGGTACGGTCGGCACCGAAGAAGTCGAGGAGGGTCGGGGCGAGGTCGATCGTCTGGACGAGCGCGTCGTCACGGCTGCCGGCCCGGTCCGGACTGCGCGGGTCGTGCACGAAGAGCGGGGTGTGGACGAGTTCGTTGTACCAGGGGGTGACGACCTTCGCCCACCAGCCCTTCTCGCCCAGCAGATATCCGTGGTCGGTGCAGACGACCAGCAGGGTGTCGTCCCACAGACCGTGCTCGTCCATCGCGTCGAGGACCCGGCCGAGCGAGTGGTCGCACATGGAGAGCAGCGCCGCGTACTCGTAACGGGCGTGGTCCTCCTGGCCCTTCGTCTCGGTGACCCGGTTGTAGTCGGGCCAGTCGAAGTGCGGACCCTCGTAGTCGTGCGGGTAGAGGTCCTTGTAGTGGTCCTGGGTGAAGAAGGGTTCGTGCGGATCGAACGTCTCGATCTGTACGAACCAGTTGTCCTCGGCGTGGTTGGTGCGCAGGAACTCCAGGCCGGCGTCGAAGGTGAGGGTCTGCGGCTGCTTCGCCTCGGTGTCCAGGTGCGGGCGGTTGACCCAGTCCTGGCGCCACAGGTCGTTGCGTGTGGTGCGAAGGTCCTCGGGGATCTCGGGCTCCGCGACCTGCCCCTTCCACGGGTCACCCTCCTGGCCGCGGAAGAACTCCCAGGAGTTGTAGCGGCCGTGGTAGGTGGCACCGCCGTCCTCCCAGTAGTGCTGGTGGTCACTCACGAGGTGGGTGTAGACGCCGTGCCGCTTGAGGATCTCGGGCATCGAGTCGTCGAACGGCTCCAGCGGTCCCCAGCCCCGGTGCAGGAAGTTGTGGCGTCCGGTGTGCAGTTCGCGCCGGGCCGGCATGCACGGCATGGAGCCCGCGTAACAGGTGTCGTAGGTGACGGTGCGCGCGGCGAGGCGCCGGAAGTTCGGGGCGTGGATCCAGTCGGCTCCGTACGGCGGCAGCAGATGCCGGTTGAGGCTGTCGAACATCACCATGATGGCCTTCACGGGCGGGTACGTCCTTTGGCGGCGGAGTGCGGGGCGAGGTCACGCGCACAGCGGAATCCGCCGTGGCCGGTCGAGGAGTCGGGGGTGTTGTGGGAGCGGGCGGCGACGCGGTAGCGGTTGCAGTACGAGGCGTGGCACAGGTAGGAGCCGCCGCGGATGACGCGTTCGCCGGTCCCGTGGGCGTCGGCACACCATTCCCAGACGTTGCCCGAGGTGTTGTGGAGTCCGTATCCGTTGGGTTCGTAGGCGGTGACGGGCACCGTGCCGGTACGGCCGCCCGGCCGGTCGGAGCGGTGCGGGAACGGCCCGCGCCAGATGTTGCACCGCTCGCGTCCGCCGGGAGCGAGTTCGTCGCCCCAGGGGTAGCGGGCGCCCTCGATGCCGCCGCGGGCCGCGTACTCCCATTCGGTCTCGGTGGGCAGCCGCAGCCCGGCCCAGTCGCCGTAGGCGCGGGCGTCGTCGTGGGAGACGTGGACGACAGGGTGGTCGGCCCGGTCGGTGATGCCTGAGCCAGGGCCCTCGGGCGCCTGCCACGTCGCCCCTTCGACGCCGAGCCACCACGGCGCTCCGGGCACCCGGCCGATGACGTGGCGCGCGGCGGCCGGGGCGACGAGGAGATGGAACACGTAGGAACTGCCGTGGCGTTCGGCGTCGGTGCGGTAGCCGGTGGCGCCGGCGAAGACGGCCCACTCGGCGTTGCTGACGGCGGTGGTGTCGATGGCGAACGGGGCCACGGTCACCTCGCGCACCGGCCCTTCCCGGTCGGCGAGGTATCCCTCACCGAAGGCGTCTCCCATCCGGAAGACTCCTCCGGTCAGTTCGGCCATCGCCCGGTGCGCCACGGGCGGTGGCGGCGCCGCACGGCGTACCGAGGGCAGCGGGAGGACTCCCGTACAGGGGCGGCCGGGAGCGCAGCACGCGCTCACGCGAGCGCTCCCGTCTTCTGCGTCGCCCCGGCGCGGGTGGCCGGGGGGACGGGTTCCGGGGCCGCCGCCAGCAGGGCGCGGGTGTACGGGTCGCGGGGGTGCTCGCAGACCTCGTCGGCGCTGCCGGTCTCCACGATGCGGCCCCGGTGCATGACCGCGATGCGGTGGCTCACCTGCCGGACGACGGCGAGGTCATGGGCGATGAAGACCAGCGCGAGCCCGAGGTCGCGCTGGAGGTCGGTGAGCAGGCCGACGATCTGGGCCTGGACGGACACGTCGAGCGCGGAGACGGGTTCGTCGCAGATGAGGACGGAGGGTTCGGGGGCGAGCGCCCGGGCGATGCCGATGCGCTGGCGCTGACCGCCGGAGAAGGAGCGCGGATGCCGGTCGGCGACGGCCGGGTCCAGACCCGCCCGGCGCAGCAGTTCCGCCACCCGCTCCTGCCGTTCGTCCCGGTCGCCCAGGCCGAAGGCGATCAGGGGTTCGGCGACGATCTCGCCGACCGTCATCCGGGGGTTGAGCGAGGCGTACGGGTCCTGGAACACCATCTGGACCTGGCGGCGCACGGCGTGCAGGGCGCGCCTGGAGGGCCGGGTGACGTCCTCGCCCCGCAGCCGGACGGTGCCGCCGTCCGAGGTGTGGGCGTGGGCCAGCACCCGGGCCAGCGTGGACTTCCCGGAACCGGACTCGCCGACGACGCCGAG
>NZ_JAELVH010000580.1 GCF_019399235.1 Streptomyces poriferorum
CAGGAAGGAGGTGGGGGCCAGACTGGCGATGAGGGCGCCTGCCGCCAGAACGGCGGCAGGGCGAAGCCGTATGTGCATCGGAACCTTTCCATGGCAAGGAAACGGACACGCGGTGCGGCTCCAGACTGGGGCCGCCCTTGATCGCCGCACCAGCCTTTTCGGTGCCGCGCTTGCGACATGTCGTCAAGACGACACGGTGCGCTCCATCGCGTGTACCGGCGGTATCAGCGGGGCCGAGCACCCGCGCGCCCGCTCGCACGGCCTCTCGGGAGCACGGTGCGAACGCCGCAGCGGGCGGCTGCCGCGATCGCGACATGTCGCTTCTACGACACGCGACTTGCCCCGATACACATGAGATGCCCGACCGTGCGACCTCTCCGGCGAGCGGCCGCGTCGATGGGCGGCGGGTTGCGCTGTCCAGAATTGGGGGTCTTGTCGTCGGGAGTGCCGGGTCTGCTGTCCGGGGTCGGGTGGTGTTGTCGCCGGGACTGCCGGGGCCCGCTGTCCGGGGGCGGTCAGTGCTGTCGTCGGGACTGCCGACCCTGGCCGTCAGTCGGGACTGCCGGTCTGGTCGTCCTCGCGGTCCTCGCGGTCCTCGCCACCGGCGGAGGCGTCGTCGCCCGGGACTCAGGCCGCCGACCGGGCGCGGATCCGGGTGCTCCCTCCGCCGGATCGGGCTCCGGTCGGGGGTGGCAGAACCCCGTTTTACGCGGTGCGCGGGCACCTGGACCCCATGCGCCCGCCGTACGCCCCGCCGCGGGCTCGTAGAATCGAGCCCACCATGGCTTACCTCGACCACGCCGCGACCACGCCGATGCTGCCGGAGGCGATCGCGGCGATGATGACCGCGCAGCTCGCCGTCACCGGCAACGCGTCCTCACTCCACGCCGCCGGGCGCCGGGCCCGCCGTACCGTCGAGGAGTCCAGAGAGACCCTCGCCGACGCCCTCGGCGCACGCCCCAGCGAGGTGGTTTTCACCTCCGGCGGCACCGAGTCGGACAACCTCGCGGTGAAGGGCCTGTACTGGGCCCGCCGCGACGCCGACCCCCGCCGCACCAGAGTCCTGGCCAGCCCCGTCGAGCACCACGCGGTGCTGGACGCGGTCGACTGGCTCGCCGAGCACGAGGGCGCGACCGTCGAGTACCTGCCCGTCGACCGCTACGGCCGCGTCCACCCCGACGCGCTGCGCGAGGCGCTGGACCGTAACCCCGACGACGTCGCGATGATCACCGTGATGTGGGCGAACAACGAGATCGGCACCGTCCTGCCCGTACGTGAACTGGCTGCGGTGGCCCGTGAGTTCGACGTTCCCATGCATGCCGACGCGGTACAGGCCTTCGGGCAGCTCGAAGTCGACTTCGCCCGGTCCGGGCTGGCCGCGATGACCGTGAGCGCGCACAAGATCGGCGGCCCGTTCGGCGTCGGCGCGCTGCTGCTCGGCCGCGAGTACACCCCCGTACCCGTGCTGCACGGCGGCGGGCAGGAACGNGCGGAGCCGGTGGAGCATTCGATGCCCTGGGCGTCCAGGAGCAGCAGAAGGGAGTCGCCCTCGCAGCCGGGGAAGGTGAAGTGCGCGTTCGGCGGGACCCGGCGCCCGGCGGCCGGCTCCCGGCCAACGCGCACTTCACCTTCCCCGGCTGCGAGGGCGACTCCCTTCTGCTGCTCCTGGACGCCCAGGGCATCGAATGCTCCACCGGCTCCGCGTGCACGGCCGGGATCGCCCAGCCCAGCCACGTCCTGCTGGCCACCGGCACCGATCCGGACCTGGCCCGCGGCACCCTGCGCTTCTCGCTGGGCCACACCTCGACCAAGCAGGACGTCGAGGACGTGGCACGGGCGATCGGCCCGGCGGTGGAGCGGGCGAGGACGGCGGGGCTCAGCTGACGGCCTCCGGGGCGCGGGTCCGGGCGCCCCGATGCCCACGCTGCGCTCGTTGTACGAGCGGTTGCCCGCGTGGAACGCCACGTCCAGCTCGCGGATCATCTGCGTCACATGACCGTCCTTGCGCACGATGTAGTGCGCAGCGGCCCCGTGCCCGGGGTCCTGGAAGGCGCGGACCGCACTGTTGAAGCCGCCCTGTGTGATGTGGACCACCACGCGGTCGATGTCGTAGTCGTCGGGCCGGTCCGCCCGCCGCCAGTTCTCCTCGGAGGCGGCCGTCCACGTCGCCCGCGCGTAGTCCACCTCACCCGGCTTGCGCGGCTTCTCCACACCGGGCAGCCGCCACCAGGCCCGCTTCAGCTGGTCCCGCGCCAGCGCCGCC
>NZ_JAELVH010000581.1 GCF_019399235.1 Streptomyces poriferorum
CCCCTCCCCCGCTCACGCCCCCGTGCCGGGCCCCGCCCACAGCCCGTCGTCGGTCAGCCCGAGCAGGTCGATGGCGTTGCGGCGCACGATGCGGTCCACGACGTCGGCGTCCAGGTGCCCCATCTGCGCCTCACCGACCTCGCGGGACTTGGGCCAGGTCGAGTCGGAGTGCGGGTAGTCCGTCTCGTAGAGGACGTTCCCCACCCCGATCGAGTCCAGGTTCTTCAGCCCGAACGCGTCGTCGAAGAAGCAGCCGTAGACGTGCTCGGTGAACAGCTCCGACGGCGGCCGGTGGACCTTGTCGGCCACTCCGCCCCAGGCGCGGTTCTCCTCCCAGACGACGTCGGCGCGTTCCAGGATGTAGGGGATCCAGCCGATCTGGCCCTCCGCGTACATGATCCGCAGGTTCGGGAAGCGTTCGAACTTGCCGCTCATCAGCCAGTCGACCATCGAGAAGCAGCAGTTGGCGAAGGTGATGGTGGAGCCGACGGCCGGCGGGGCGTCGGCGGAGGTGGACGGCATCTTCGAGGACGAGCCGATGTGCATGGCGATCACCGTCCCCGTCTCGTCGCAGGCCTGGAGGAACGGGTCCCAGTCGTCGGTGTGGATGGACGGCAGCCCGAGATGCGGCGGTATCTCGGAGAACGCCACGGCCCGCACCCCGCGCGCGGCGTTGCGCCGGACCTCGTCGGCGGCCAGCCGGGCGTCCCAGAGCGGGACCAGGGTGAGCGGGATGAGNCGCGTCGGGCCCGCACCACTCCTCGACCATCCAGTCGTTGTACGCGCGCACCCCGAGCAGTCCGAGCTCGCGGTCCTTCGCCTCGGTGAAGGTCTGGCCGCAGAAGCGGGGGAAGGTCGGGAAGCAGAGGGCGGACTGGACGTGGTTGACGTCCATGTCGGCGAGCCGCTCGGGCACCGAGAACGACCCGGGGCGCATCTGCTCGTACGTGATGACTTCGAGCTTGATCTCGTCCCGGTCGTAGCCGACGGCGGTGTCGAGCCGGGTGAGCGGGCGGTGCAGGTCCTCGTACACCCACCAGTCGCCGATCGGCCCGTCGTCCCCCTTCGCGCCCATCACGGGCGCGAACTTGCCGCCCATGAAGGTCATTTCCTTGAGCGGCGCCCGGACGATGCGCGGTCCTGAGTCCGCGTACTTGGACGGGAGCCGGTCCCGCCAGACATGAGCGGGCTCCACCGTGTGGTCGTCCACCGAGATGATCTTCGGGAAGGTCTCCATGCGTACCAAGGTAGCGTTGATCTGACGAACCGTCAGCTGTTAGGCGCGTCCGGAAGTCCGGACGCGCCCCCGGGACGGGGCCCCGTTCCACAATCGTTGTCGAGGGCTTGTGCAGAGAGTCACCCACTGCTGACGCGCGCCCCGTTCACAAGGCAGACTGTTGACGGCGATACCAACGGTATGGAGCAATCCGGATGGTCCAGGTGAATCCGGATATATGCCAGGTGCCGGGCAGCGCACAGAGCGGGACAAGGAGACAGCAATGGGCCGTGACAACGGGCCACGGGTACGCGTTCCGGAGCAACGCGCCCCGGAACGGGCGGCGGTGGAGGAGGCCGGGCTGTACTTTTCCCTGCTCGGCCCGGTGAGGGCCCGGCGGGGCGAGGAGTCACTGCCCTCCGGCTCACCCCAGCAGCGCGCCCTGCTGGCGGCCCTGCTGCTCAGGGGCGGCCGCACCGCGACGGCCGCCGAACTCATCGACGCCATCTGGGGCGAGGACCCGCCCTCCCAGGCCCTGGCCGCGGTACGCACCTATGCCTCGCGCCTCCGCAAGACCCTGGGCCCCCTGACCCTGGCGAGCGATTCCGGCGGGTACGCGATGCGGATCGGGCCCGAGGCACTCGACCTGACGGTGGCCCAGGACCGCGCTTCCGACGCGGAGAAGGCCCGGGCCTCGGGCGACCGCTGCCGGGCCAGGACCCTGCTGAACGAGGCGCTGGGCCGCCAGGCCGAGGCCCTCGCCGTCTACGCCGACACCCGGCGGCTGCTCGCCGAGGAGCTGGGTGTCGACCCGCGCCCCGAACTCGCCACGCTCCAGCAGCGGATCCTGCGGGCGGACGAGGAGCTGGCCCGCCCGGTCGACGAACCCGCACCGGCCTCGGCACCGGTTCTCCCGGCGCAGCTCCCCGCCACGGTGCCGGACTTCACCGGACGCTCCTCCTTCGTCCGCGAGCTGGGCGACCGCCTGGCCACCGCGGAGGGCTCGGTCATGGCCGTCTCGGCCCTCGCGGGCATCGGCGGCGTCGGCAAGACG
>NZ_JAELVH010000582.1 GCF_019399235.1 Streptomyces poriferorum
CGACGGCGGTCGGCGGCAGCCAGCCGAGCCGGAGCGCGAAGACCGTGACCAGCAGCACGCCCAGGGCGAACTCCGGTACGGCGTACAGGCCCAGCGTCACCGCGCTGACGATCCGGTCGGCGGCACGCCCTTCGTGCCGGGCCGCGAGCACGCCGAGGCCGACCGCGGCGGGCACCAGCAGCACCACCGTCGGGACGGCGAGCAGGAGGGTCGGGCCGAAACCGTCCGCGAGGTACGTGCTGACGGGCCGCCCCGAGGTCAGCGAGACCCCGAGGTCGCCGTGAACCAGCCCGGCCGCCCAGTCGAGGAGGCGCTCGGCGGGCGGCCGGTCCAGGTGCAGGGCGGCTCGCACCGCCTCGATNCTCACGCGAGCCACACCCTGTCGAAGCGGGCCCAGTCGAGGGTGTTGGCGGGTGCCTGCGGCTCGATGCCTCTGACGCCGCGGGCGGTGCCGAGTATCCAGTCGGCGAAGCCCCAGATCAGGAAGGGGCCCTCGGTGTGGAGGCGGCGCTGCATGCGGGCGTAGACGGCGGAGCGCTCCTTCGGATCCCGTGTCGACTGGGCTTGCTGGTAGAGGGAGTCGAAGTCCTCGTGGCGCCACTTGGTCGCGTTGGTGGTCGAGCCCGTGAGCAGCCGCTGGGAGAGGTGTGACTCGATGGGCATGGCGCCCGAGCGGTAGCAGGACAGGGTTCCGGCGTCGAGGATGTCCTTCCAGTAGGTGTCCTTGCTGCCCGTCCTCACTTCGACCGTGATGCCGGCTTCGGCCGCCTGGTCGCGGAAGACGGCGGCGGACTCGGTGAAGCCGGCGGCGACGGGTGAGGTGTCGAGGGTGATCCGCAGGTCCTCGGCGCCTGCCTGCTTCAACAGGCTGCGCGCCCGGCCGAGGTCCTGTTCACGCTGGGGCAGGCTGTCGGCGTAGTACTCGTATCCCTTGCCGAACAGGTCGTTGCCGATCTCGCCGGCGCCGGAGAGGGCCCCCCGGACGAGTTCCTCCCGGTCGGCGACGAGCATCAGGGCCCGGCGGACGCGCGGGTCGTCGAAGGGCGGCCGGTCGGTCTTCATCGCGAAGGACTGCATCGCGCTGTTGCGGAGCCGTACGATCCGGATCCGGCCGCCGTTCTCGTGGGCGCGGGCGGTCGCCGGGTTCAGCTCGTGGGCGTACTCGACCTGGCCGCCGAGCAGGGCGTTGACACGCGCGGACTCCTCGTTGGCGACGACGAACTCCAGCTGGTCCAGGTGCGGGGCGCCGTCCCAGTAGTCGTCGTTGCGCCGCAGGACGGTGGACCGGCCGGGGGCGAAGGAAACCAGGCGGAAGGGCCCGCTGCCGACGGGCCGGTGGTCGAAGTGACCGTCGCGGGCCGAGGCGGGGACGATGTACGCGCCGAACGCCGCCATGACATTGGGGAATTCGGCTGTCGGCCGCTTGAGGACGAACTCGACGGTCCGCTCGTCCGTGGCGCGGCTGGCCGCCAGGTCGATCGGTTCGAGGGACGCCCTGGCGCGGAAGGCCCGCGCGGGGTCGGCAATTCGACGGTAGCTGTACAGCACGTCGTTCGCGGTCACGGGCTGCCCGTCGTGGAACACCGCTGCCCGCAGGGAGACCTTCCACCGGTCGAGCCTGCCGTTGGGTTCCCAGGAGGAGGCGAGGCGGGGCCGGGCGGAGAGGTCGCCTCCGTAGTCGGCCACCTTGTCGTAGAGGGCCTTGGCGCGGGCGGCGTCGGCGAAGAGGTTGCTCAGGTGCGGGTCCAGGGTTTCGCTCGCCCCGCCTCCGGCGAAGGCGGCCCGCAGCCGGCCGCCGCGCTTCGGTGTGCCGTCGTTCTTGGGGTCGTCGGGGGCGGTGCCCGGGGTGTCCGCGCAGCCGGTCAGCGCGAGGGCGCCGAGACCGGCGGCGCCCGTGGCGGCGAGGAAGCCGCGGCGGTGCAGGCCGGGGAAGGGCGTTGCCGTCGTGGTGTGTGTGTCGCTTTGCATGGGGTGTCCTTGATCCGGTGGGGCGTGCAGGAGGGAGGCCCGGCG
>NZ_JAELVH010000583.1 GCF_019399235.1 Streptomyces poriferorum
CTGGCCGGTGCGACGGTCGCGGGGCGCCGGAGCGGCGGTGGCCCGGGGGCGGGCGCCGACGGTGGTGGTGCGGACCGGACGGTCGCGGTTGGCTTCCAGGAGCTGCTTGGCCGTGGTGACCAGGAGGGCTGCGGTGGGTTCGGGCAGTCGGCCGATGGGGAGCCAGGGGGTGGCCCGGGCCATGAAGCAGAGCTCGCACTTGTAGACGTTGCCGATACCGGCCAGGTTGCGCTGGTCCAGAAGGGCTTCGCCGAGGGGGCGGGCGGGGTCGGCGAGCAGATTGCGCAGCGCGGTGTCGGCGTTCCAGTCCGGGCCCAGCAGGTCCGGGCCGAGGTGACCGACGGCCTGCTCCTCGTCCTTCGTACGCAGGAGTTCGAGGACGGGGAGGCGGTAGCCCACGGCGGTGTGCGTGGCGTTGGCCAGGATGGCGCGGATCTGGTGGGAGGGGCCGCCCCGCCAGCGTTCGTCGGGGGCGTAGACGCGCCAGGCGCCGTCCATCCGCAGATGGCTGTGGAGGGTGAGGCCGCCCTCGACGCGGGTCAGCAGATGCTTGCCGCGCGAGGAGACACCGAGAACGGTTCGTCCGGTGAGATCGGCGGTGGCGAACCGCGGGACGCGCAGATCGGACCGGGTGAGGACCTGGCCGGCCAGTGCGCTGTGCAGCCGCTTCGCGGTCTGCAGGACGGTGTCTCCTTCGGGCATACGTCCATCATGCGCGGGTTGGCGGGGTGTGAGCGGGTGAGCTCACGGTTCGCGGGTGCGGGTGCGGGTGC
>NZ_JAELVH010000584.1 GCF_019399235.1 Streptomyces poriferorum
CGGGTCCTGCAGAGCGGCCAGCCGCAGTTCCTTGACCAGCTGCCATTCGTCGGCGCGCACGGGGCGTATCACGTAGTCCATGCCCCGATCCTGACCTGCCGCCGACGAATGGCAGCTGGTCAAGGAACTGCGGCTGGCCGCTCTGCAGGACCCGGTGGCGCCGGTGGCGTTCCTGGAGACGTTCGAGGAGGCCGGGGAGCGGTCCGACGGCTTCTGGCGGGAGCGGACGGCCCGCGGGTCCGAGGCGGGCGACGGCGGGGTGCGGCAGTTCATCGCGGAGGCGACCGACGGGAGTTGGGCGGGCACGGTGACCGTGCTGATCGAGCGGCCGGACGGCGAGGTGCGGTTCGGTGAGGCGGCGGCGGTCCACCAGGCGCATGTGGTCGGGGTGTTCGTGCGGCCCGAAGCGCGCGGCAGGGGCTTGGCGGAGGAGTTGTTCCGGGCCGGGACGGACTGGGCGTGGTCGCTGGGTGAGCCGTTGATCGAGCGCGTACGGCTGTATGTCCACGAGGACAATCCGCGCGCGGCGGCGTTCTACCGCCGGATCGGGTTCGTGCCGACGGGGGAGAGCGTGCCGATGCCGGGTGACCCGGCGGCCAGGGAGTTGGAGTACGCGGTGGTGCGTCCGTAGGCAGGCTCAGGTGGTGCCGTCGCGTACGGCGGTCGTGGCCAGGGTGGTGTAGTTCATCGTGAAGCGTCCGCCCAGGGAGTCGATGGCGTCCCCTACCGCGTCCAGGATCCCGGTCAGTTGGTCGGGGTGGAGTTGGGTGAGGCCGCCGGTGGTGGGCAGCAGGGCCAGCCATTGGTCGCGGGTGTAGGACTGTTCCCAGTCGAAGCGCCACTGTTCCGTGTCGTGGAAGTGTCCGGTCTCGTCGATCGTGTCGGCGACCTTGGCGTAGGCCGCCCGGTAGAGGTCCAGCGGGCGCCGGGCCGGGCCGTTGTTGAACGGGGAGTCGGGGGCTGCCCGCCGGTATGCGGCGGCGAAGGGTTCGGCCACCTCGGCGGGCGGCTCGTACGCGTGCCCGAAGATGGCCAGTCGGCCCCCTGGGCGCAGCACCTGGGCCGCTTTCGTGGCGCCGGTGGACGGGGCCACCCAGTGCCACGACTGGGCGGCGACGACCGTGTCGAACGTCCGGCCGGCGGGCTGCCAGGCTTCGAAGGTCGCGACCTCGACGTTCAGGCCGCGGGATTGCGCGAAGGCGGCCATCCGGGCGTCGGGTTCGACGCCGAGTACGGTGCAGCCGGCGGCCTGGAACTGGCGGGCGGCGATGCCGGTGCCGCAGCCGATGTCGAG
>NZ_JAELVH010000585.1 GCF_019399235.1 Streptomyces poriferorum
CCTCCCGCACCGCGGCGCTGTGCGGCGGCCTCGGTGGGGGTGTCGGACGCCCCCTTGTCCGCGGGGGCGGTGCCGCAGCCGGTGAGGACGGCGAGCAGGAGGCCGCCGCACAGCGCCGCGGTGCGGGAGGTGGAGTGGGACATCAGGTCAGCAGCTCCGTGGTCGTCACCGCACGCAGTCCGCGGCGGTCGAGTTCGGTGAGGAGGAGGGGCAGCGCGGCGACCGTGTCCGCATAGCCGAAGTGCATGCTCACCACCGATCCGTTGCGGATCTCCCCGGCCACCTTGCGGGTGACGGCCGCGGCGCCGGGCGAGGTGAAGTCGAGGGAGTCCACGTCGTACGAGAGGACGTGCGGGTATCCGGCCCGGACCGCGAGCCGCTGGACGAGGGGGGTGGCGTACCTGGTGCGCGAGGGGCGGAACCAGGTGCCGATGGAGCCGGTGAGCCGGCGCAGCCGCTGGGCGCAGTCGGTGATCTCGGCGTACGCCCGCGTCTCGTCCATCGAGGAGATGTCGATGTGGCGCTGGGTGTGGTTGCCGAGGTCGTGGCCGCCGTCGAGGATCCGGCGGGCCATCTCGGGGTGCTCGTCCAGCCAGCTGCCCACGGCGAGGACGGTGACCCTCGCCCCGGCGCGTTCGGCCGCGCCGAGGACGGTGCGGGCGACGGCGGGATCACCCTGGCCGTGGAAGGTGAGGGCGACGCGGGCCCGGTCGCGGGGGCCGTGGTCGATCTGTACGGGCTGCCCGGGGATGCGGTGCGGGGTG
>NZ_JAELVH010000586.1 GCF_019399235.1 Streptomyces poriferorum
GGTCCGGGCCGGGGGCCGTCCCGGGCGGGCGGGCCGTGTCGGTCGGGTGGGCGTTCCGGGCGAGTAAGTCGTCCCGGGCGAGTGGGCCTCCCGGTCGGGTGGTGCGGTTCGTTCCTGTCCGGGTGGGTCGTTCCTGTCCGGAGGATGCCGTTTCTGTCCCGGTGGGCCGCCTCGGTCCGGATAGGGCGCTTCCGTCGCGCTCATGGTGTTCCGCCCCAACTGCCCCGTCAACAAATCCCGTTACTCCTTCCCCAAATGGGTGCCCACTAGTGCGCACAATCGGGAAAGCGCCCCGGATGAGTGGTTGCCGGGATTGAAGGGCCGCCGTGCCTGCGCTCTGTGGCACGCTTGCCCGGTGTTCGGGTCCGACAGCGCATACGGGGGCGTCCGCGATGAGCGGTGACGGGCAGCAGGAGGAGTCGCTCGACGGTGTGTCCGCCGTCGGCGGCACGGAGACGGGCGGACTGTCCGGGCATCAGGTGCCGAGCCAGGCCGGGCCCCGACGCCCGGGCGCCGGCGGCGAGGTGGCCGGCCATGAGGTCGCCGGGGACGAGAGCGCCGAGGACGAGGGCACCGGGGACGCGGGCGGGGGCACCGTACTGCCCGGGCCGTGGCCGCCCGCTCCGGTCGAGAAGTCGGCGTCCGTGGACACGGACGCGATCGATGCCGCCGCTGCGGCCGCGGTACCCATGCAGCGGGCGCCCAGCAGCACGCCTGCCGGGGACGCCCCTTCCGATGCCCAGCTGATTCAGCGGATGCGTGACGGCGACGACCTCGCGTACGAGGAGCTGTTCCGCCGCCATTCCGACGCGGTGCGCCGCTATGCGCGTACCTGCTGCCGGGACGCGCACACCGCCGACGACCTGACGGCCGAGGTCTTCGCCCGGACCCTGCAGGCGGTACGGGGCGGCAAGGGACCCGAGGAGGCCGTACGGGCCTACCTGATGACGGCGGTCCGGCATGTCGCCGCCGCGTGGACGAGGACCGCGAAGCGCGAGCACCTGGTCGACGACTTCGCGGTGTTCGCCGCGCAGGCATCGCGCACCTCCGAGGTGTCGGACGCGGACACGCTCGATCTCGGTGCCGACGTGCTGGCGATGCACGAAGCCGAACAGTCGATGGCGATGCAGGCGTTCCGCACCCTCCCTGAGCGCTGGCAGGCAGTCCTGTGGCACACCACCGTCGAGGAGGAGTCGCCCAGCGACATCGCCCCGCTGTTCGGACTGACGGCCAACGCCACGTCGGTGCTGGCCAGCCGCGCCCGTGAGGGGCTCAAGCAGGCCTATCTGCAGGCCCATGTGAGCCAGGCGCTCACCTCCGGCGGCGACT
>NZ_JAELVH010000587.1 GCF_019399235.1 Streptomyces poriferorum
CCGAGAAGGAGACCGTGAGGGTCTCGACGGCGCCGGCTGCCGGAGCCTGCTCGACGGGGGCCGAGTTCGGCTTGACCGTGACGACCGGGATGCCCTTGGAGACACGGGACTTGGTGGTGTACGAGGCGGCGAACGCCGACTGCGTGGCGACCGGGCCCTGGTCACCGGCTTCCAGGTCGACGGCGTCGGTGATGATGCCGGAGCCGATACGGACCGCGAGACGGGCCGCGATCTCCTTGGCCTCCGCGGACGAGGGCAGCAGCACGGCGGCCGGGGACACCGCGGCGCAGGCGGCCTGCAGCGCGTCCACCTTCGGAACGACGAGGTAGTCGGCGAACTCGGCGGCCTCCGCGGTCAGGACCCTGACCGCACCGTGCTCGGCGAGCACGGCCGCGGTGTCCGAGGCCCCGTTGCCCAGGGCGACGGCGACGGGCTCACCGATACGGCGCGCCAGCGTCAGCAGCTCCAGCGTGGGCTTGCGGACGGCACCGTCCACGTGATCGACAAAGACGAGAACTTCAGCCATGGGACTTCAATCTCCTGCGATTGAACGAAGAAACAACGAAGGAATGCGCGCGGGGCTCAGATGAACTTCTGGCCGGCCAGGAACCCGGCCAGAGCCTTGCCGCCCTCGCCCTCGTCCTTGACGATCGTGCCCGCGGTACGGGCCGGACGCGCGGCCGCGGAGTCGACCGCGGTCCAGGCACCGCCCAGACCCACCTCGTCCGCGTCGATCCCCAGATCATCCAGATCCAGCGACTCGACCGGCTTCTTCTTCGCCGCCATGATCCCCTTGAACGACGGGTAACGGGCCTCACCGGACTGGTCGGTCACCGACACCACCGCGGGCAGCGACGCCTCCAGCTGCTCGGACGCCGTGTCACCGTCCCGGCGGCCCCGCACGACACCGCCCTCCACGGAAACCTCGGACAGCAGCGTCACCTGCGGCACACCCAGCCGCTCGGCCAGCAGCGCCGGAACCACACCCATCGTGCCGTCCGTCGACGCCATCCCCGAGATCACCAGGTCGTAACCCGTCTTCTCGACCGCCTTCGCCAGCACCAACGACGTACCGATCGCGTCCGTACCGTGCAGATCGTCGTCCTCGACGTGAACAGCCTTGTCCGCACCCATCGACAACGCCTTGCGCAACGCGTCCTTGGCATCCTCCGGACCCACCGTCAGCACGGTGACCTCCGCATCGTCCGCCGCGTCCGCGATCTGCAACGCCTGCTCGACCGCGTACTCATCCAGCTCCGACAGCAGACCGTCGACATCCTCACGATCCAACGTCAGGTCATCGGCGAAATGCCGGTCACCGGTCGCGTCGGGCACGTACTTCACACAGACAACGATCCTCAAGCTCACGCCGGCTCTCCCTCTCC
>NZ_JAELVH010000588.1 GCF_019399235.1 Streptomyces poriferorum
ATCTCCTTCGGCAGCCGGTCCACCGGCGCCCGACGCCCCGCCTCCCCGCTCTCCTTCGGGAACTCCGTCCGCCGACGCGGCCGGGGCCGCTCCATCCAGATCCGCGGCGTCGCCGTCAGGTACAGCCGGCGCATCGCCGGAAGCTGCTCCTGGTCGTGGACGACGGCCCACGCCTTCCCGAGCGAACCGCTGGTTCTGTGGGCCTCGTCCACACAGATCAGGTCCCAAATGTCCATGGGGAGCCCGTATGCGCCCTCATGAGCTTCGGTCAGCACCGGCAGCGACGAGTACGTCGCGAACACCGTCACCGGCCCGCTGCCGTAATGCAGCGCCAGCTGCGGAGCGTTCGTCGTCGACGGCACCCGCAGGTCATACAGACGCGGATCGTCATCCATCGAACACACCGCCACCATCGGCCCCGACCGCCCGAAAGCCCGCCACTCCCGCACCGTCTGCGCCAACAACTCCAACGTCGGAAGAAGAACCAGAATCCGACCATGCGGAGAAATCTGCTGCGCCGCACCGGCAGCAATGAACGTCTTTCCCGTGCCACACGCCGCGTGCACCTGACCGCGCAGCCCATTTTTTGGAATCTGCTGGCCGGGCCGGATTTCCAGCCCGGCAACGATAGCGTCCACCGCTTCCGCCTGATGCGGATAGAGCGGAATTTCACCAATCATGACGAGATGCTCCAGATCCGGGGGAGGGGGTAGCCCTTCACTCGTGCTGCATCAGAGTCGT
>NZ_JAELVH010000589.1 GCF_019399235.1 Streptomyces poriferorum
GGGCGTGGTCCGGGTTGTCCGGGTCGAGCTCGCCGTGCTCGGCGACGAGCTTCGCCGCGTACTCCTCCGAGTCGTCCTGCGGGTCGTAGCCGAGGGAGCGGGCCGTCGTCAGGTCCCACCACAGGCGGGTGTTGTCCGAGGAGCCGTGGATCACGGTGTGGCCCACGTTCTCGGCGGTGAGCGCGGCGTCGAAGAGCCGGGCCCCGTCGGCGGGGCTCATCCAGACGGACAGCATCCGTACGGACGTCGGCTCGGGGAAGCAGGAGCCGATGCGTACGGAGACGGTCTCCAGGCCGTGCCGGTCCCAGTACAGCTGGGCGAGGTCCTCACCGAAGGACTTGGACAGTCCGTAGAAGGTGTCCGGGCGGCGCGGCGTGTCGATGGGGATGAGCGGGTCGCCGGGCAGCGGCCGGGGGGTGAAGCCGACCGCGTGGTTGGAGGACGCGAAGACGATCCGCCGCACGCCCTCCGCCAGGGCCGCCTCGTAGAGGTTGTAGGTGCCCTCGATGTTCGCCCGGAGGATCTTGTCGAAAGAGGCTTCCAGGGAGATGCCCGCGAGGTGGATGATCGCGTCGACGCCACGCACGGCCTCGCGCAGCGCCTCCTTGTCGCCGAGGTCCGCGGTGATCGCGTCCGGCTCGCCCTCGACGGGGACCATGTCGAACAGGCGGAGCGCGTAGCCGTGGGCGGGCAGCAGTCCGCGCATCAGGGTGCCGAGACCGCCGGCGGCGCCGGTGA
>NZ_JAELVH010000058.1 GCF_019399235.1 Streptomyces poriferorum
GCTGCCGTCGCGGTGCTGTGGGGCGAGGACGGCACGTTCTGCGCGGGCGCCGACCTCAAGTCGATCGGCACCGGACGCGGTGCCGTCCTCGCCCCACAGCACCGCGACGGCAGCATCGGGATCGGCGTCGAACGCTCGGAAGGCATCCGCGAGTTGGCGTGCGGTTGGGCCGTCGACCGCGTTGCGGACCCCGGGCCGGGACAGGATCACCGTGAACACGGGGCCGTCGCGCTCGATCCGTACGGCGGGACTCTCGCTCATCGTTCGCCTTCCCACGGTTTCCCCGACGGTTTCCGGTTGGGCCGGCGAAGGGCGGCGTCCCCGCCGCGCCCGCCGTCCCCCGCTCCCGCGAACCGTACGGGAGGGGGCACGGCGGGCGCCGGCCGTACCGCCTCCCGGCATGGCGGGCGCCGGTCGCACCCGCACCCCCTCCCGGGCACGGCGAGGGCGAGGTCCGGGCGGGAAGGCGCCGAACAGCGCCCGGAGCGCGATGCCGACGGCGAGCGCCATGCCGGGAAGGCGGTCGAGCAGCGTCTCGATGCGGCGTACCGGGGTCGAGGTCCAGGGCTTCGCGCAGCTCCCCCAAGCCCACCCATGCCCCACATGTCGGACGGCATGGCTCCATCCGGTTCATAGGATTCTCACGCAGTCCGACTACGGTGGCTGCCGTGACGCAGACGAGCCCGCCCGGCTGGCATCCAGACCCCGGGTACACAGGATTTGGCCCCATCCAGGAACGCTGGTGGGACGGCACTCAGTGGACCGATCAGCTCCGGGTCCCGCCCGCCGCCCTCCGCAGCCGGCGCATACGCATCGGCGCCGGTGTCACGGCGGCCGTGGTGGTCCTCGCGGCCATCGGCGGCGGCGTGTACCTGCTGAACGACGATTCCGGTACGACCGGCAACAACTCCGCAACGGCCCCGTCCGCCTCGCCGTCCCCGGACCCCAGCCGCCGGCCCGGCGCACCGGGCGGCAGCGGCGGCAACGGCGGCGAGCAGTCCCCCGAGCAGCAGCAGCCCCAGACCGAGGACGGCTACGCGACGGACATGGCCAGCGGCATCAGCATCCCGGTCCCCGACGGCTGGACGGGCGAGTCGGGCATGGGGGCGGGCGTGACCACCGGTACGTACACCTGCCCCGGCGACACCGGACAGAAGTGCGTGCGCGGCGGCGTGTTCTCCGTACCGGCCGCCGCACTGAAGCTGACCACCAGGACCGCGAAGGCCACGGCCGAGAAGGACATCGCGGCCAACGCCGAGGAGTCGTACGGCGAGAAGATCTACGGCGGCATCACCTCGCACGAGCAGCTGAAGTCCGAGGCGGTCACGGTGGCCGGTCAGCAGGGCTACCGGGTGCGCTGGAAGGTGGTCACGAAGACCGGCGACGACGGCTACGTCGAATCCCTGGCGTTCCCCTCCCCCCAGTCCGCGGACCTGCTGATCGTCGTCCGCTCCGGCTTCGACATCAATCCCAAGGCGCCCGGGCTCTCCGTGCTGGACACCATCACCAAGGGCATCAAGGCCGCCTCGGGCACGGGTTCCGGTCCGGGCACCAACGCGTAGAGCACGCTTCGCCGGTCGCTCCCGCACGGCCCGGGTGAGTACCCGGGCCGTGCGCTCTGAGTACGTCACCCGATCCCGCACCGCCCGGCCGTTGCTGGAATGGGGTCATGGCTCCCGACGCACCGCGCCCCCGCATCCAGCAGGTGACCAGCACCGGCACCACACTGGCCGTCACCTTCGCCCCTCTGGTGATCGGCGTCCTGCTGGCCCGCACCATGGCGCTGGACCCGATGGGCCCCGTGAACGCGCTGATCACCCGCACCGGTCACGGCCCGGGCGTCTCCCCCGCCGAGTGGCGGGGCTGCGGCAGGAGCGCGCTGCGCCGGTGCAGGACGCTGACTCCCCGGGCCCGGCTCGGTGTGCACCGGGCAGCGGGCGCGGTCCGCGGTCTCACTCAGCCCAACCGGTAGACGAAGGACGGCCACGCCTCCCCCGTCATCCGCCGCCAGGCCTCACCCGTTCCTTCGGCATCCCGGTCGCGCGACCGCACGAAGGCGCTGACACATTCCGCGTGGACATCGGTCAGCGCGGTGCGCCCGGTGAGTTCACTGAGCCGGCGCAGGGCGGCCACCGCCTCGTCGGTTCGGCCGGCGTCGAGGTGGCCGTCCGCCGCCGCGCCCAGCGCCTTGGCGAGCGCGGACTGTGCGGCGGCAAGCCCGGCCTCGTGCGCTCTCGGGTCTCCCGCCTCCATGAGTTCCCGCAGGACCGTCTCGGCCTCCTCGAAGCAGGCCGCGGCCCCTTCGTCGTCCGCCGCCCGGTAGCGGGCCCGGCCGAGGATCCGCAGCCGGTCGGCGACAAGCGGGCGGAGCTCTTCCCCGCCGGACTCGGCAAGGCGACGGGTGATCGCCAGCCCCTCGTCCCCAGCGGCCATCGCTCCGGTCGCGTCGTCCGTCATGCGCCGCCGGATACTGAGGTTGCACAGCGTGCGGGCCAGCTCTCCCTCGTACAGAAGGGGGTCGCGCCCGACGGCACGGCGGTAGAGCTCCACACCGCGTTCGGTGACGGCAACGGACTCGGGGCCTTCTCCGTCGCGTCTGTGGCACCGTGCGAGCGAGTCGAGGGCGGCGGCGAGTCCGGGCTCGTGCTCGTCCGGGTCCGTGACGGCCAACTGCTCACGGATTCGTACGAGTTCCTCGCTCACCACCCTCTCCTCGGCGTGGGCGTCCAGTCGGTCGAGGTGGTGGGCCAGACAGTCCAGGGCGAGCACGAGCACCGAGTCACCCACTGCCGGGTCACTGACGCGCAAGGCCCGGCAACATGCCACGGACTCCTCGGCCGTGGCGCGCGCGCCAGGAAGGTCGCCGCCTGCACCGAGGCACCATGCCAGGTCGATGAGCAACGCGGCACGCAGCAACCGGGCTTCCGGGTAGAGCCACGGGACGAAGGGAGGGACGCGCTCCCTGAAGTCGTCGCCCACCGCCGCCGCCTCCCCGAAACGGCCGAGCACGCGCAGTCCGCCGATCAGTTCGGCCAGCACCCTGGTCTGGAGCACGACCAGCCGTGCCTGCCGCCACACGGACAACGCACGCAACAGTTCGGCACACTCGAAGTAGACCGTGACGGACTCCGCTGTACGCCCGGCCCTGCCCAGGACCCATGCCTGCGCGCGCAAAGCGGCTGCTGTGCTGCCCAGAGGCAGGTCGGCCCGGCGGGGCACCGCCGACCGGTAGGCGGCCACGCTGTCGCGGGCGGCCACGAGCGCCTCGTCGGCCCGGTCCAGCCGGGCCAGCGCGTGGGTCTTCACGAGGTGGCCGAACGCGGTCCGCTGCGAGGGGACGTGGGCGTCCGGGGCCGTCAGAGAGTCCTCGGACTCGGCGAGCGCCTCCGCGTATCTGCCTGCCTGGAGCAGCAGTTGGGCGTGCAGGGCGAGCGAACGGGCGAGCAGGCCAGGAGCGCCGGACCGCGCACGGAACACAGCGGCCCGGGACAGGGCGACGGCCTCCGCGCCCCAGGCCAGCCGTCGCTCCAGCGGCTGCGGCCGGCGGGGCGCCCAGTGGGGCGAGGAGCACCGGAGCAGCGCGGCCGCGAGCAGCATCCCGCCTCGCCCGTGCCCGTCCCGTCCGGCCAACGGCCGAAGTACCGGCAGAAGCACCCGGACAGCTCTCATGACGCTCCCCCTCGCACTCGGCGTGTCAGGGGTGACGGACGACGATCCCGGATGGTTGCACGCGACGCGCAACGGATCCGTCCCCGATCACCCGCGTCGATGTACGGATGAGCCGCGTCGGCCGCCGGCGCCTCAGCCCGATGGCCATACCCGGTGTGGGGTAGGGGTCCTGACCGCCACGGCGTCGCACAGCCCGAAAACCGGTTCCCCCACCCGCGCCCCGTTCCCTAGACTCACCACGTAATCGCGCCCCGGCACTCCGCCGCGGCGCGCGCCGTGACCATCGAGGGGAGACCTGCCGTGTGCTACCGCACCGCTGTCGTCGTTCCCCTGTCGCGGTACGAGGTGATCCTGGTGTCTACCTCCGCCCGGCGCCGGCTGCGCGGCCGGCCCCGGACTCCGTGACGAACCCCTGAACCCCGTACGTCTCCTGACGGACCGTCCTCGCGTATCGCGCCGTGGACGGGAAGGGTTCCGCGGCACCCCATCGCGGGCCGCTTCGTCCGGGCATCGCGCCGTCTTCTTCCGGATCACCCCGAAAGGCACGGACCGTGCGTACCGAACTGCACCGTCAACACACCAGCGCACTCACCGGTGTTCGCAATCTGGGCATCCTCGCCCACGTCGACGCCGGCAAGACCACCGTCACCGAGCGGATCCTCTACGCCACCGGAACAACCCACAAGCGCGGCGAGGTTCACGACGGCACGACCATCACCGACTTCGACTCCCAGGAACGCGACCGCGGCATCACCATCTTCGCCGCCGCCGTGAGCTGCACCTGGGCGGGCCACCGGATCAACCTGATCGACACCCCGGGCCACGTCGACTTCGCCGACGAGGTCGAGCGTTCGCTGCGGGTACTGGACGGCGCGATCGCCGTGTTCGACGCGGTCGCGGGAGTGGAGCCGCAGAGCGAGTCCGTGTGGCGCCAGGCCGACCGGCACGCCGTGCCGCGCATCGCGTTCGTCAACAAGCTCGACCGGGCCGGCGCGGACCTCGACACGGCGGTCGCGTCGATCCGGGAGCGGCTGCACGTGATTCCGCTCGTGGTCCAGCTGCCGATCGGGCACGAGGACGGGTTCACCGGAGTGGTGGATCTGCTCCGCATGCGGGCGCTCGTCTGGGCGGACGGCAGCGGCACGTACGAGGAGGGGGACGTACCCGATGAGCTCCGGGACGAGGCACAGCGCCGCCGGCGGCTCCTCGAGGAGACGGTGGCGGAGCTCCACCCGGGCGCGCTGGAGGAGTTCTGCGCCCGGTCGGAGCTCTCCGGGCGGACGCTGGCCGGCGCGCTGCGCGAGCTGACCCGTACCGGCGAGGGGGTCGTGGTGCTGTGCGGTTCGGCCTACCGCAACCGCGGTGTCGAACCGTTGCTGGAGGCCGTCGTGGCGTATCTGCCCTCCCCGTTGGACGTGCCGCCCGTACGGGGCACGCTCGGCGAGGCGGTGCAGGAGCGGGCCGCCGATCCGTCGGCGCCGTTCGCCGCGCTCGCATTCAAGGTCAACGCGACCGCGACGGGCCGGCTGACCTATCTGCGGGTGTACTCGGGAACGATCCGGAAGGGGGAGACGGTGCTGGACGTCGGCGCCCGGCGCAGCGAACGCATCGGCCGGATCCTGCGGGTCCAGGCAGACCGCCATGTCGACGTCGACACGGCGGTGGCCGGGGACATCGTCGCGGTCATCGGCCCCAAGGCCGCCCGGGCCGGTGCCACCCTGTGCGCACCGGACGCCCCGCTCGTCCTGGAACCGCCGACAGTGGCCGATCCGGTCGTGTCGGTGGCCGTGGAGGCGAGTCGGAGCAGTGACACGGAACGGCTGATGGCAGCGCTCGTACGGCTGGTCGAGGAGGATCCGTCGCTCGCGGTCCGGACGGACTCCGAGACGGGTCAGACGGTGCTCTCGGGCATGGGCGAACTCCATCTGGAGGTGGCGGCGGAGAAGATCCGCCGCGCCCACGGGCTGGAGGTCCGGGTCGGCCGGCCACAGGTCGCCTACCGGGAGACGGTCACCCGTGGCGTTTCCGGTCTGGTCTACCGGCACGTCAAACAGGACGGCGGAGCCGGGCAGTTCGCCCATGTCGTCATCGACGTCGAGCCATGGCAGGACGAGACCGGCGGCACCGCGGGCGCGGTGGAGTTCGTGTTCCGTTCGGCGGTCGTCGGCGGACGGGTCCCGCAGGAGTACGTGCGGGCGGTCGAGGCCGGCTGCCGGGACGCCCTGCTGGAGGGGCCCGTCGGCGGGCATCCGGTGACCGGGGTGCGGGTGACGCTGACGGATGGCGCCACCCATCCGAAGGATTCCTCGGAGATGGCGTTCCGTACCGCCGGCCGTTTCGCGCTGCGCGAGGCGCTGCGCTCCAGTGCGATGGTGCTGCTGGAGCCGGTGGTCGAGCTCACGGCGACGGTGCCCGACGAGGCCGTCGGCGGCGTGCTCGGCGATCTGGCCGCGCGGCGCGGCCGGGTGTCCGGCTCCACGGCACGGGCCGGTGCGGCGGTGATCACGGCGACCGTGCCGCTGGCCGAGCTGTTCGGCTACGCGACGCGGCTGCGCAGCCGGACGCAGGGCCGGGGCACGTTCACCACCCGGGCCACCGGCTACGCCGCGGCGCCGGCCCCGGTGTCCGGCTGACGCGCACGGGGCCGGTCCCACCCGCCGATGCGGGTGGGACCGGCCCGCGTGGCGTCAGGGAAGCGCCGGGATCAGTGAACCGGTACGGGGTACGTCGGGTACTCCACGCCGGAGACGTGCTGCACGACCCGGATGACCTGGCAGGAGTAGCCGAACTCGTTGTCGTACCAGAGGTAGAGGATCGCGTTGTCGCCGTCGACCTGGGTGGGGCCCGCGTCGACGATGGAGGCGTGACGTGAGCCGATGAAGTCGCTCGACACCGCGTCGGGGGCGGTCGTGAAGTCGATCTGGCGCTTGAGCGGCGAGGTCAGCGACACGTCACGGAGGTAGTCGAGGACCGCCTCGCGCGTGGTCTCACGGCCGAGCTTCAGGCTGAGGATGGCGATGGAGACATCCGGCACCGGCACCCGGATGGAGCTGCCCGTGATCGTCGCTTCGAGGTCGGGGAGCGCCTTGGCGACGGCGGAGGCTGCGCCGGTCTCGGTGATCACCATGTTGAGCGGCGCGGAGCGGCCGCGGCGGTCGGAGTTGTGGTAATTGTCCAGCAGGTTCTGGTCGTTGGTGAACGAGTGGATGGTCTCCACGTGCCCGCGCAGGACCCCGTACTCGTCCGCCATCGCCTTGAGCGGCGGGACGATCGCGTTGGTGGTGCAGGAGGCGCAGGAGATGATCTGCTCGTCCGGCTTGATCATGTCGTGGTTCACGCCGTGCACGACGTTGAGGACGTCACCCTTGCCCGGCGCGGTCAGGACGACCTTGTCGATGCCCGGGCGCAGGTGGTTGGAGAGGCCCTCGCGGTCGCGCCACTTCCCGGTGTTGTCGATCAGGATGGCGTCGTTGATGCCGTACGCCGTGTAGTCCACCGACGTCGGGTCGTCGGAGTAGATCACCTGGATCTCGTTGCCATTGGCGATGATCTTGCTGTTCGCCTCGTCGACGGTGATCGTGCCCTGGAACTGACCGTGGATGGAGTCACGGCGCAGCAGCGAGGCGCGCTTCACGATGTCCTGGCCCGCACCCTTGCGGACGACGATGGCGCGCAGCCGCAGTCCGTTGCCGGAACCTGCCTTCTCGATGAGCAGCCGGGCCAGCAGACGGCCGATGCGGCCGAAACCGTACAGCACGACGTCGCGGGACTCACGGCGCTCGATCTTGTTGGCACCCGTGGCGCCTTCGACGGCGCCGGCGGTGAACTCCGCCTCGGAAAGGCCGCGGTCATCGGCCTTGTACGTCGCGGCGAGCATGCCGATGTCGATCTGGGAGGGCCCGAGATCGAGCGTGGTGAGGGCCTGGAGGAACGGCAGGGTCTCGGTGACCGAGAGCTCCTCGCCGTCGATCTGCCGGGCGAATCGGTGGGTCTTGAGGATGCTCACCACCGACTTGTTCACCAGGGAGCGGCTGTGCAGAAGGACGGTGACGTCCCTCTCGCGGTGCAGCTTCCCGATGATCGGGATCATCGACTCCGCGATCTCCTCGCGGTGCATCCAGTTGGTGAACGAGTCGTCATTGACAGTCACAGGTTTATCTTTCGAGCTAGGCGGCGCTCATATGGTAACCCGTCGCTCTTTTGATCTTCCAAACGGTCCCGCCCGGCGCCGTGGAGCAGTGCGGAGCCACCCGGCACGAGGCGCGTCGGACGGGGTCCGAACGCGTTCACACCGCGGACACGAAGTCGTCATACGGGAACCGGAATGTGCGGCCAACTGCCCCTGGTTCTGCCTCATATGACTGTGGGAGTAGCGCTCAGCGCGACCGGATCCGACAACCAGATCGATGCCACCGTGCGTCTCGCCCGGGAGGCCGCTGCCGCGGGGCTGCGGTCCGCCTGGTTCGGGCAGACCTTCGGTGCCGATTCCCCGCAGCTCGCGGCGATCGTGGGGCGCGAGGTACCGGGCCTACAGGTGGGCACGTCGGCGATCCCCGTCTTCGGACGCCACCCGCTGCTCGTCGCCGGCCAGGCCCAGACCGCACAGGCCGCCACGCACGGCCGCTACCACCTCGGGCTCGCACTCGGTACGAAACCGCTGACCGAGGCGGCCTTCGGCATCCCCTACGAACGCCCCATCGCCCGTCTGCGCGAGTTTCTCACCGCACTGCGACAGCTCACCGAGACCGGCAACGCCGACTTCCAAGGCGAGCTGCTCACTGCGCGCACCCCGCTCCCGGCGCGCGTGCCCGGGGCGGAGGGCGGCGTCCCCCTGCTCGTGGCCGCGATGGGCCCGCAGGCGCTCCGGGTCAGCGGCGAGCTCGCGGACGGCATCCTCCCGTACCTCGCGGGCCCCCGGGCCCTGGCCGAGCACATCGTCCCTGCGGTCACCGCCGCCGCCGAGGCCGCGGGCCGCCCCGCGCCCCGCATCGTGGCCCTGGTCCACGGCGTCGTCACCGCCACCCCCGACGCCGCACGCAGGACCGCCACCGAGCAGCTCGCGTTCTACGAGCAGTTCCCCTCCTACGCACGGGCCGTCGAGCTCTCGGGCGCCCGGCGGGCCGGTGACGTGGCCGTGATCGGCGACGAGAGGACGGTGGCCGCCGAGGTGCGGCGCTACCGGGACGCCGGGGCGACCGAGGTGGTGTTCGCGGGGACGGATCTGGCCGGGGAGGCGGACCGGCGCCGGACATGGGAACTGCTCGGGGAGCTGGCGGGAGGCGGCGACGGGCACTGAGCCACCTTCGCCGGACACCGGCAGCCCGGCGGCCGGTGTCCGGTGTCGACCGGCCGGTGTCCACCGCCCGTCGACCGCTCGATGTCCGCCGCCCGGCAACCGGTGACCGTCGACCACCGCCCGGTGCCCGGTGTCTGGCGTCTGGTGTCTGGTGTCCGAATCATCCGTCCCGCGCCGTACGCGCCCTACGCCCCGTACACCCCGGCGCCCCGGCCGTTCGAGGCACTGTCCCGCCGTCCGGAACCTCTGCCATGATCGCCGCTGTGGTCGTCGGGCTCGGGGCGAGGCAGTGAGGGGGAAGCCGCGTGACGGTCGGTGTCGGTCCGCGGTTCGTCGGCCGCGAGGCGGAGGTGGCCGCCCTCGTCGGTGAGATCGGTGACGGCTCGGCCCTCGTCGTCGTGGAAGGCGAACCGGGCATCGGGAAGAGCCGTCTGGTGCGTCACGTCCTCGGGGAAGCCGCCGGCCGGACCGTGCTCTGGTGCACCGCGCCGGCGCTGTCCGAGCCGTTCCCGCTCGGGCCGGTCGTCGACGGCATCCGCCGGCTGAGCCCGGACCGGGTTCCGGACGGGCTCAGCCCGATGGCCGGCGCGCTGAGGCCGCTGTTCCCCGAGTGGGCACGGCTGCTCCCACCACCGCTCGATCCGCTGGAGACGGCGGGGGCGACTCGGCACCGCCTGTTCCGCGCTCTCGGCGAGCTGCTCGACCGGCTCGCCGTGGACGTCCTGGTCCTCGAGGACGCCCACTGGGCGGACACCACCACCCTGGAGCTGCTCCTCACCCTGGTGGCGTCCGGCGGAGGCAACCGGTCGCTCGTCGTCACCTACCGGCCGGCCGAGGTCGCCGAGGCACCAGCCCTGCTGCGGCTCACCTCACGCTCCCCCGCGGGGATGCGCCTCGTACGGATCGCCCTGGGCCCGCTCTCCGTGAGGGAGACCGGTCAGCTCGTCGGATCGATGTTCGACGGGGAGCAGGTCTCGGCGGACTTCGCCGCGTTCCTGCGGGAACGTACGGACGGGGTCCCGCTCGCGGTGGAGGAATGTGTCCGGCTGCTGGCGGACCGGCGCGACGTGGTCCGCCGCGGTGGTCGATGGATCCGCCGGGTCCTCGGCGATCTCGAAGTGCCGGCCACCGTACGCGACTCGGTCCTCGAACGGCTGACCAGGATCCCCGGCGTGGGCCGCCGCCTGCTGGAGACCGCTGCCGTACTCGGCATGCCGGCCGACGCGGCGATGCTCGCCGAGGTCGCCGGGATCTCGCGCGCTGAGGCCGGCGAGGGGCTCGCGGTGGCACTGTCGGCGGGTCTGCTGCAGGAGAGCGGGGCCGGGCGGTTCGTCTTCCGGCACGGCCTCGACGCCCAGGCGGTCGGTGAGTCGATGCCCGTCTCGCGGCGTCGCCTGCTGCACGCCCGCGCGACGGACGTCTGGGCGCGGCGGGCCCCGGACGCGCTGGAACGCCTCGCCCACCACAGCCGTGAGGCCGGCGAGCTGGGCGCCTGGTGCCGGTACGCGGAGGCCGGCGCGGACGTCGCCCTGGAGTCCGGCGACGACCGCAACGCGGTGGGACTGCTGCTCCAACTCCTCGACACCGAAGTGGACACCGCTCCCGACACCGACGCCGTGCACGGGCCGGCCGAGCGGCGCAGACGGCTCGCCACGAAGCTCGGTGAGGCCGTGTTCTACGGCGGCGCCGCGCTCGGCGACATCGTCGACACGGCGGTCGAGGCGATCCACCGGGTCATCGCCGACCCACGCGTCGGCAAAGCCGACGGAGGCGAACTGCGCCTGCTGCTCGGCCGGATGCTGTGGCGCGCGGGACGGCGCCGGGCCGCGTTCACCGAGTTCGAGGCCACCGTCCCCGACCTCGGCCACCGCCCGGACCTCGCCGGGATCACCATGTGCAGCCTCGCCATGCCCGTCGTGCCCGGCTGGCCGGCGACCCGTCACCTCGGATGGCTGAGTCGCGCCGAGGAGCACGCGGCCCGTGCCGACTCCACGCACCTGCGCGTCGCCGTCGGCACGGCTCGGGCCGCGACGCTCCTGCTGCTCGGCGACGCGTCGGCGTGGGCCTCGATTGGCGCGCTGCACCGCCCCGCGCATACGGGCCCACGCGACATGAGCGTGCACGCCACAGGCCTGCTCAACGTGGCGGCGGCCGCGCTGCCGTGGGGCCGGTACGAGGAGACCCGGGGCCTGCTGCGTGCGGCAGCCGCGCTGATCCCCGACGCCGAGCACCACCGGGTCGCCGAGGGGTCACGACTCATCGAGGCCACGCTCGCCTGGCACACCGGCGCCTGGGACGGCCTCGCCCCGGCGATGCGCCGATTGGCGGACGCGGAGACGACCGAGGTGCACGACGCGCTGGTGGCCCGGCTCCTCGCCGGCCTGGTCCGCGGGGCGAGCGAGGCGGGCCTGGAGAACGAGACGGAACTGCGGACGGTGGCCCGGCAGCTGACCGTCCTCGGCATCGCCGAACCGGTGGCGCTGCTGCCCTGGGCTTTCCTCGGCCGGCGAGCGCTCCAGGACGGCGATGCGCAGCGGGCGCTCGACGTCACCGCGCCCGCCGCAGAGGCGGTCGCGGCCAAAGGGGTGTGGCTCTGGTTCGCCGACCTCGCGCCGCTGCACGCCGAGGCGTTGGCGCGTTCGGGCCGCCGCGCGGAGGCCGAGGCCTTCGTCGGCGCCTTCACCCGGGCCGTCGAGCCGTCGCTCGCGCCCGTGGCCGCCGGTGCGGTCCACCTCTGCGGGGCGGTGCTGGCCGAGCACGACGAGGACGTTGCCGGGGCGGCGGAGCTCTACCGTTCGGCGGCCTCGGTCTGGGCCGGTATCCCCCGCCCGTACGACGAACTGCTGGCCCTCGAAGGCGTCGGCCGGTGCCTTCTCGCGGACGGGCGGCGCGCTGACGGGCTCGGCGTTCTGCGCGATGTCCGGACGAGGCTGACGGCGCTGGGCGCGGCCCGTGACGGCGACCGGATCGCCCGCGTCCTGCGTGAACAGGGTGAGGACGTCGTCCGCACCTGGCGGCGCGGCCGGCGCGGCTACGGCGACGCGCTCTCGCCGCGGGAGCGCGAGGTGCTGGTCCTGGTGGCGCGGGGCCTGACCAACCGTGAAGCCGCTGAGGAACTGTTCCTGTCACCCCGCACCGTGGGCCGCCATCTGGAGTCGGCCATGCGGAAGTTGCACGTCACTACGCGGACCGCGGCAGCCACCACCGCGATGGAGGCCGGGCTCCTGGCCACGGGGAGCGACAGCGCTTCCGACGGAACGACCCACTGAGCGACGCACGGGCCGCGGCCGCCCTTGCGCCCATTGATTGGGTCATCTGCACACTCGCACGCCGCGCTCGGCGCCATGAGGCTGAGCGGTCATGAACAGTCCGCACCCCGTCGACCCCGACACCGACAGCCAACCGCCATCGGTGGATACCCCGTTGTCGCCCTCCGCGGACCAGCACGAGGGCCAGGACCGCGACCACGAGTCGTACGAGGAAGGGTTCGAACCGCTGTGAAGCCCACGTCAAGCAAGAGAAGGGGTGCCCGGCGCACCGGTCTGCCGCGTGCCTGGGCACTCCTCCTGGCCGCCGGGCTGGCCGCTGCCGGCCTCCCGGCCGTCGCCACTGCCGCACCGGCTGCTCCTGGCCAGGACCCCGGCCCCGTTGTCGAACGCAAGGTCACGCAGGACCTCGCGGGCAAGGGCCGGTCGACTTTCTGGGTCTACTTCAAGGACAAGGCCGACCTCACCGCAGCCGCGAGGATCAAGGACCGGGCCCGGCAGGGCCGCGAAGTGCGCAGCCGCCTGGTGAAGACCGCGGCCACCAGTCAGGCCGGCCTGATCGACGTGCTCCACAGGGCCGGGGCGAACCGGTCCGCGCACACGGAGGCGTACAGCTACACGCCGTACTGGCTCGCCAACACCGTCCAGGTGACCGGCGACTCGGCCCTCCTCGCCGAGATCGAGAAGCTGCCGGGGGTCGAGCGGGTCACAGCCGACCGCACCTACGCACTGCCGAAGCTCACCGCCGCCTCCGCCGAGCCCGCCGTCGAGGACGTGGAGTGGGGCGTGGACCGGATCGGCGCCCCAAAGGTGTGGGACGAGTACGGCGCCGCCGGTCAGGGGATCGTCGTCGGCAGCATCGACTCCGGCGCGCAGTTCGACCACCCGGCGCTGGTGAAGCAGTACCGCGGCAACAACGGCGACGGAACCTTCACCCACGACTACAACTGGTACGACCCGGGCCGGGTCTGCGGCATCATCGAACGCATACCCTGCGACAACGTCGGGCACGGCACCCACACGATCGGCACGATGGTCGGCGACGACGGCCCCGGCAACCACGTCGGCGTCGCCCCGGAGGCCCAGTGGATCTCCGCCAAGGGATGCGAGGTCAGCAGCTGTTCGCAGCGATCGCTGCTCGCTGCCGGGCAGTTCATGCTGGCCCCGACCGATGTGAACGGCAAGAACCCCCGCCCCGAGCTGCGCCCGCATGTCGTCAACAACTCGTGGGGCAGCGCGGACGCCGAAGCCGACCCCTGGTTCAAGGACACGGTCACGGCGTGGGTGGCGGCCGGGATCTTCCCGGTCTTCTCCAACGGCAACGAGGGGCCTTCCTGTGCCACGGACGGCAATCCGGGCAACCTGAAGGAGAGTTACGGCGTCGGCGCCTTCGACCCGGACGGGAACGTCGCCTCGTTCTCCAGCCGCGGCCCGTCGGCGTTCGGTGACGACCTGATCAAGCCGAACGTGTCGGCGCCCGGTGTCGCGATCCGCTCCACGTACCCCGGCGGCAAGTACGCCGTGGGCATCGGCACCTCGATGGCCGCCCCGCACGTGGCCGGCGCCATCGCGCTCCTGTGGTCCGCCGCGCCGTCGATCGCGCGCGACATCGATGAGACCCGCAGGCTGCTCGACGAGACGGCGGTCGATGTCGACGACGTCTCCTGCGGCGGCACTGCGGGCAACAACAACGTGTACGGGCAGGGGCGCCTGGACGCCTACGCCGCCGTGACGAAGGCCCCGCGGGGTGCGACCGGCACCGTCACCGGCGTGGTGACGGACGCGGAGAACGGTGAACCCCTCGCGGACGTCACCGTCGGCCTCCGGGACGGCGAGGGCCACCCGGTGGGCCTTGCGCGCAAGACCGGCGCCGACGGCCGCTACACCATGCCTGCGTCGGTGAGCGGCTACAGCTTGTCGGCCTCGGCCCCGGCGTACGACACGAGGACGACGGCCGTCGAGGTCTCCGAGGGGAACACGACGACCGCCGATGTCGCTCTCACCGCCCGCAAGGGCAAGGTTCTCGACATGGCGGTCGACCGGACGTCGTTCGGCACGGTGCCGATCGGCACGACCGGCGGCCCGGTGACCGTCACGCTGACCAGCAACGGCAGCCGTCCGGTCACGGTGTGGTCGATCACCGACCACGACCACGCGTTCGTCCACGAGGCCGGCACCTGCGGCTTCGCCCCGTTCACGCTGGCCCGCAAGGAGCACTGCACGGTCGAGATCTCCTTCCGCCCCACCGCCAAGGGGGATCAGCAGGGCACGGTCTCCCTCCGCGACACCGCGACGTACGAGCGCCGCAACGTGACCGTGAGCGGTACCGGCGCCGTCGTCCCCGCGCGGACCGACACGCTGCGGATGAGCGGTACGGAGCGCAACATGGACGCCGCGGTCGCCGACCCCGAGGGGCGCTACGCCTACTTCGGAACGTCCAACGCGATGGATCCGCTGCCCGGTCACATCGCCAAGGTCGATCTGAAGACGTTCAAGCGCGTGGGCACCGCCTCGGTGGGCATCGGTCAGAAGCTGCTCCAGGCAGCCGTGATGGACCCGGCGGGCAAGTACGCGTACTTCGCCGTCGCGGCCAATCCGGGCCGGGTGGTACGGATCGATCTCGCGAGCTTCACCATGGACAAGATCCTCGTGCTCGACAAGGGCGAGGACAATCTGCGCTCGGCGGTGATCGACCCGGCCGGCAAGTACGCCTACTTCGGCACCGGCACCAACCCGGGCCGGGTGGTGAAGGTCGACCTGGAGACCTTCACACGCGTCGGCGCGGTCACACTCGGCGCGGGCGAGGAGTACCTCAGCAGCGGAGTGATCGACCCCGCGGGCGCGTTTGCCTACTTCGGAACGCTGACCTATCCGCAGGGACACGTGGTGAAGATCGACCTCGCCACCATGAAGGAGACGGGTTCGCTGGCCCTGCCGGAGGGACAGTCCTACCTGCGCTCGGCAGTGATGGACCCGGGCGGCGCGTACGCCTACTTCGGCACCGGTGAGGGAAGCGGCAGCGGCAAGGTGGCCCGGGTGGACCTCTCCTCCTTCGAGCACGCCGGAACGATCAGTCCGTCGGGCGGCGGGGCCTTCTTCTCCGCCGTGATCGACCCGGCGGGCAGGTACGCGTCCTTCGCGACCCTGTCCGTGCCGGGCCGGGTCGTCAACATCGACCTGGAACGGTTCGAGGGCGACGGGTTCACCACCCTCGGCACCGGCGAGGACGCCCTCATCTCGGGTGTCGTCGACGCCCGCGGCGACTACTCCTACTTCGGCACGATGACCGGACCGGGACAGGTGGTCAAGGTCCGGACCGGCGCACGGTACGAGATGAAGGCCGTGGGCAGCCGGTGGCTGGGCCTCCGTTCCGCCGCGCTGACCTGGAACGGCGCGACCGCGGAAAAGGTCGAGGTGGTCCGTGACGGCAAGGTGGTCGCCACCGTGCCCAACACCGGCCGGTACACCGACCGGATCGCCGGCCGGGGCCGCCC
This sequence comes from Streptomyces poriferorum, assembly GCF_019399235.1. Taxonomy (GTDB): domain Bacteria; phylum Actinomycetota; class Actinomycetes; order Streptomycetales; family Streptomycetaceae; genus Streptomyces; species Streptomyces poriferorum. The sequence continues at coordinate 15,726 of NZ_JAELVH010000058.1, forward strand.
GTCCTACACCTACCGGCTCTGCGACGTCGGCACCCGGCACTGCTCCACCGAAGCCGAGGTCGACTTCACGGGGCCGGGGACCCCGGCCGTCGGCTGACTGCTCCTCGCGGGACGTGCCACGCCGGGTCCGGTGCCCCCGGCCTCGCGCGTGGCCGTTCCGCGCCTGCGTGACGACCGGGGTGATGACGACCGATGAAACCGTTCAGCACTCGGTGCGGTTGAGCCCGGCGCCGGCCCCGGCCACCGCCCGGTCCGCCGCCGCCCGCACAGCGGGACGCCCCGTAGGCCCGGCCGCACGGCCACAGGGCCGCCCCTCGGCGCCGTCGCGAGCGGTACGGGGCGTCGCCCCGCGACACGACCGGCCGGCAGGTGAAGCCGACTCCCCGAACGCATAGGGATTCACCTTGACGCACCGGCCGCAGCCAACCCCAATAGCTCGGCGATCGATGGCCCGGGTGCACGCCCCAACATGCTGAATGCGCCCCGCGCACCACCCCCTGCCCGACGAACGAAGAGCACATAACACCAGGCCAGAGCCCCACAACCGCCTCGGTGAATTCACCATTCAATTAAATACAGAATTTCCCTGGCCGCCCCATCTGATTTGCGGGTTCGCATTCCGTGCATTCCACTCGGAACGTACGGCAACCCCATTTCCCACAGGACGGGGCATCACCCATGTACACGACAGAAACCACTGCCACCGACATCGAGCTCGACCTCGACGAGGCGCTCAACCCGGGCGAGGCCGAAGGCTTCTACCGCGACTCCCGCGAGTGCGCGTATCTCGCCCTCCTCGGAGGCGGCTCCGCGCTGCTGCTCTCGCCGCCGACCCCCCGCCCGAAGAAGGGCTAGTCGGTAGCACATGGACCAGTCACATGCTCCGTCCCCCCTCGAGGGTGCCGTGCATGACCTGGCAACAGAGGTGGTCCTCGCTCTTCGGAGCGGGGACCACCTCGCCACGGTTTGCGGCGCGGCAGGAATCGACGAGGACAACCGGACGGGAATCGCCGCGGTACGTGTCATCGGAGCCGATCTACTGCTGCCCAGTGTGCTGCACGGGCACCATCCGCATCCCGGGGACATCGCCGTACTCCACCGTGCCGTGCGGGAGTTCCCGCCCCGGCCCGACGCCTCCGACGCCGCGGTCTGGAGTCATTGGGGCATGATGTCCGCCCTCCACCGGACGGCATCGGCCACCGCACCCGGCGCCGACGAACCGAACGCGGCCTGGCTCGAAGGGGCTCCCTGGCAGGCCTTCACCCATCAGCTCTCCGTACTGGCCCCGCTCGCCGTGCCCGCCGCCTCGTCGGCCGTGCACCGGGCCGCCACCCACCGGGTCGTGGACCTGTCCCGCGGCTTCGTCCGCGCGGTGCGGCGGCGCAACTGGCTCCAGGCGGCGGGCGCCGGACGCTGGCTGGCCGCGCTGGAGGGCCGGCCCGACAGCCTGGGCCTGGACCGCGGACTCGACTTCGTCGAGCTCATGGGCGGCACGGACCCCCGGGTCGCGCTGCACGTGCGGGCCGCCCGCCTGATGGCCGAGGGGCGGGCGCGGTGACGGCATCGGTGGCCGCCGCCCCCGGCGGTACGGCGGGCGCGGCGCTGTCCGTCCTGCCCGTCGTGCTGCGGCGGGCGCTCGGCTGGGCCGACGCCCACCGTGCCGGTTTCGTGCTTCCCGAGGATGTACTGGAGCCGCACACCGAGGTCAACCGCACGCTCAAACCCCTCGGTGAACTGGCCCAGCTCTGCAGCACGATCAGCCGCAGCACCGCCCCGCACACTCCGGAGCACGCGACCGCCAATGACCTCATCACGTTCGCCTGGGACCAGGTGCACGCCGGCGATCTGCTGCTGGAACTGCTGCGCGGTGAACCCTTCGCCGCGTACCCGTACGAGATCTACGCGGCCTTCGCCGGATTCGGGCTGCGCAACGAGTGCTTCGAGCGTCTGGCCGGGACGCTCTCCGCGACCAGGGGCTGGGCGCACACCGAGCAGCACGCCAACCGGGAGCTGGGCCTCATCAACTCGGAGCGGCGGGTCGGCACCGCCCCGCACACCGACGCAGGTGACGTGCTCGCCCGCACCTGGCTGGGCGGGCTGTCCGAACCGTGGATGTTCGAAGGGCCCTCCGGCTACGCGCTGACCCACACCGTCTTCCACATCACGGACTGGTGCTGTGTGCCCGAGCGCATGCCGGCCGACATCGACGCCTATCTGCGGGCCTGGCTGCCGCCCTGGATCGACGGCTGTCTGGAGAGCCGTCAGTGGGACCTGACCGGCGAACTGCTCGCGGTCGCCGCGGCCCTGCCGGGGCCGCCGCCCACGGACCTGCTGGACGCGGCCTGGCCCGCGCTCGCCACCGCGCAGGCCCCGAGCGGTGCCGTACCGGAGACGGGACCCACGGCCTCCCCGGCCGAGACGGCGCAGGCCGCCTCGTCGGGCGGCGCGGACCCGGACCCGTACCCCTTCCTCGCCTGCTACCACTCCACCCTGGTGACCGCGTTCGCCGCCGCACTGTCCCTCAAGCGGCTGACCACCCACCCGGCGGAAACTGCCGCAGCGGACACCGGGGCCGCCGTATGAGCCGCACCGGCCTCCGCACCAGCCGCACGAAGGGAGTTGCCGCATGAGCGGCATCCAGCAGATCCATGACGTGGGCGCGCGGGCCCTGGGATGGCTGTACGAGCACCGGGCAGGGTTCCGGCTGGACGACGACCCGCCTCCCGAGGTGGGGGTCCTGGACCGGTTCAAGCCTCTCGGCGAACTGGCCCTCATCAGCAAGGTCATCTTCCGGGAAGGGGTCGCCGGCTCCCAGCAGGCCGCGCTGGCGCGCAAACTCCTGGACCACGCCTGGCACGAACTCCTGGGCTCCGGGGCCCGCCTGCTCGACGGCCAGCGGCGCGAACCGCTCTGTCCCGTGCCGATGGAGGTCTACGTACCGTTTCGCGAGCTGGGGTTCCGGGAGCCGTCCCTGGAGGCGGCTGTCCGCCTGAACCACCGGCTGAAGAGCTGGGGCGCGCTGGAGGTCGTGCCGGTGCGCCGGCTCGGACTCAGCGCCATGGAACGCCGGTTCGGCCTGGAGCCGAGCATGCCGGCCGACGAGGCCTACCGGCGCACCTGGCTGTCGCGCCGGCCCGAGCCCTGGACCGTCGAGGGCAATATCGGCTACGACATCACCCACACCGTCTTCCATCTGACCGACTGGGGCGCCGATCCGGCCGGGCTGCCCGCCGACGTGGCGGACTACCTCGCCCTCTGGCTTCCGGTGTGGCTCGACGACTGGCTCGACCTCGGGCGCTGGGACCTGCTGGGCGAGCTGCTCGTCGTCGATGCCTGCCTCCCGGAGCCGACCCTCGACCCTGCGGCCTGGGAGGGATTCGCCGCGGCCCAGCAGCCGGACGGAGCGATGCCGGTGATGGGCGGCATGCCGGAAGGTGACGAGGAGTCCGTCTTCGACCTCGTCTACCACCCCACGCTGGTGGCGGCGTTCGCTTCGGCGCTGGCCCTGTCCCGCGCCCTCTCGGACCTCGCCGCCCCGGCCCCGGCGTGACGGCCCCGCACGAGGTCCGCCCCACCGGCGACGCACCTGTGTCCCGGGGCGACGGCGAGAGGGCGCGGCTGCTGGCCGGTGCCGCCCGGACCATCGACGCGCCCGACCTCGTGATCGCACTCAGCCACCGAGGCAGGCGCACGTACCAGCTGGGCGGCGGCATGCGGCCGGACGAGGCACCGCGCTACGAGCTCGGTTCCGCGTCGAAGCCCTTCACCGGGCTGCTCCTGGCCGCACTCGTCGCGGCCGGCCGGCTGCGCTACGAGGACCCGGCGGCCGAACTGCTGGCCCCCGGCCACCCCGTACACCCCTCCGTACGCGCCATCACCCTGCGCCATCTGATCACCCACACCTCGGGCCTGCCCGCGCTGCCGGCGGATTTCTACAGGCAGGCGCTGCCCCGGTGGTCGACCGCGCCGTACAGCCGCTACCCGGCCGACCGCGTCGTCCGGGCCTTCCTCCGCGCCCGCCCGCGCCACCGGCCGGGTACCCGCTGGCACTACTCGAACTTCGCGGTCTCCGTCCTCGGTCACACCCTGGCCGCCGCCACCGGTACGCCGTGGGAGTCGCTGCTCCGCACGGAGGTACTGGACCCGCTCGGCCTGCACGACACGCGACTGCGCCCGAGCCCGCTGGACGGCGACGCCGTGGGGCACCGGCGCGACGGCCGCCCGCTGCCCGCGCTGGACACCGGCGGCTTCGACGCCGCCGGAGCCGTCCGGTCGACGCCCCCGGACCTGCTCACGTTCCTGGAAGCGCACCTCCCGGCAACGCAGGCGCCCACGCGCCCGCCGGCCGCCGCGTTCTCGGACGTACGGCACCCGCTGCTGCGGCGCGGACTGGGGCACGCCCATACGCACACGCTCACCTGGTTCCGCCATCCGTCGGCGCACGGTCCGGTCTGCTTCCACGCGGGAGCCACGCTCGGCCAGCAGTTGTTCCTCGGCTTCCGCCCGGACACCGGTACGGCGCTAGCGGCGATGTGTACGCGGCGGGTGCACAGGACGGACCCGTTCATCGCAACGGTCCACGAGCTGCTGACGGAGAAGCTCTGACCGTCGGGAACGACCGAGGGCCGGTTCCGGATTGCTCCGGAACCGGCCCTGATCCACGACTGTCTCCAGTGGGGACGACAGGATTTGAACCTGCGCCCCGACGCCTCGCGCGAGCACCTCAAGCTCACCCTACGACCCGGCCCCGGGGCCACCCTGATGGCTGTCAGCCGTGGCGAACATCGAAGCCCGCCGTATGGTGCTGCATCTGTACGAACAAGCCGCACCGGGGCCCGCACGCGACGCCCTCCGTCAGGCGGTACAGGCGCTGGTGATGACCTACCGCGATCATGTGGACTACGACATCTCATGGACTCTGCGCCAACAGCTGTAGTCTCGCGCCCCGCGTCAGGTGGACCGTACAGTCGGGTAAGTGCGATACGGACAGAAGGCATTGCTGCCACGCCCTGGACCGTTCGCTGACGAGAAGGCCCTCGGTGGCTTCGTTCTGGGCAAGTTGGACCAGTGGTTCCACATTGAGGAGCAGGTGCCGGGATGCTACTGGACCGGCGAGGAAACCCGAATCGACGCCGTGCTGACGCCGCGCGATGCGCGCAGACGGGTACGCGGACGAACGAGAACGCGAGCATGACCTGCGGATGGCCAAGGAGCTGACCCACCTCCTCGGGCAGCTCAGTGTCGGAGAACCCATGCCCTACGAGGACAGCGGCTGGACACTGACGCGGTCCGGGGTGCGGCTGTGGAGCGAGCGCGAGGGCGTGGCCAAGGTCCCGTACGAGCTGCGCCGCGCATAGGTGCGCAGCGAGACAGACACTGAAGCCGGCCGGGGCATGGCAGCGCACTCAACTACGAGGACACGCACCGCAGGTGGGCGCTGGTGGGTTCAGCCCGTCGGGGTCCGGGACGTGCACGACCTGACCACGCTGTCCAACGCCTACGCCCCTGCCGGCGTCCGGCCTCCACCACCGATGCCATGACTCCGGCAACCTGCCCGACCGAGCGGTCGCCCGTCTGCACAATCCGACGGTCTCGGCCTTGCACTCCGGCGTGAACGAACGACGAGGGCGTGGCTTCTTCCTCCCCATGCTCTCCATGTTGGACATCCTGCCGGGGCTGAACCCCAGATCTCGAATGTCCGTCAAAGCGGATCGAGCCCACCGGCCACCCTCGCTCCGGGAGGCGGACGCCTGTGACGCGGAGGGATTCCGCCACAGCCCTGCGCACCTCTGGGCCGGCGAGGGAGCAGGTGTGCGGGGTCGACGGGCGGAATGTATCCGCTGTGTATGCCCGCCTCCTTGAATCGCCGTGTCACCCGACGCAAGACGACAAGGGGAGAACCATGCACAGGAATTTCCGCCGGTCGCTGATCACCATGAGCGCGGTCGCGGCCACCGTGTTCACCGTTCCCACCGCTGTCGCGGCGCCGGTCGCGAACTCGTCGGAAGCCGCCATTGCCGCACGGCCCGCCTTCAAGATGCCCTTCGAGTGCAACCAGACATGGCTCGGCAACAACTGGTCGGGGCACAGTCCCGCGCACTCGATCGACTGGAACCACTACGACGCGAACGGCACCCCGGACGACCTGGGCCGCCGGGTGTTCGCCAGTGCCGGTGGCACGGTCCTCGAGTCGTACTACTCGACGGGCGCCGGATACGGGAACACGATAGTCATCGGTCACGGGGGCGGCTGGCAGACACGGTACGCCCATCTGAGGACTCGTTCGGTGGCCGCGGGCGCCACGGTGAACGTGGGCCAGCTGATCGGCGAGGTCGGCAACACCTCGGCCCTCTACGACATCTCCCCGCACCTCCACTACGAGCAGAAGCACGACGGAGCGGTCGTCGTCGCGGTCGTCCAGGGTGTCACGTGGAGCGACTACCTCAGGCGCAACCAGGTCAGCAACAACAGATGCTGACACACCGCCGGGTGTCGGCGGGAGGACCGACCGGCACCCGATGACCCCCTGTGCCAGGTGTGGGTGCGACGGCGGTCGCACCCACACCTGTTTCCATCGGTGCCGCTCAGAGGCTGTCGGGTGGCCTCTGATCCGAATGCGAACGCGGTCCGGTGCGTGCGATTGCGGGGCGGAGAGGGAGGTGACGCGGCGCGGCGCCGACTGACGACAACACGGGAAGCGTGCGTGCCAGCCGCCCGGCCGGAGGTCACCCGACAGCCTCTCAGCGCATGGAGCGGAGTTTGGCGTCCACCAGTCCGGCCTCATCGGGCAGGCCCAGGCGGCGCCAGGTCGCGAGGGATCGGTTGAAGTAGTGCCGCGCGGTCTGCTTGCGGCCGGTCGCGTCGTGCAACTCGCCCAGCAGGCCCGCCACCCGGGCCTCGGCACGGCGGTCCCCGAGCTGCTGCTGCACAGCGAGTGCACCGGTCAACAGCGCCGACGCCTCACCGGCGTCGCCCTGCCGCAAGCACAGTTCCGCGATGCTCTGCTGCACGTACGCGGCGCAGTGCAGGTCGGCCAACTCGTCGAAGATGCCGAGGGCTCGCTCCAGCTCGCCACGCGCCGCCTGCGGTTCGCCACGCAGTTCGTGCAGCATTGCGACCCTGCGGCGCACCTGTGCCTCGCGGTGCCGGTCCCCGTCGGCACGGGACAGTTCCAGGGCCCCTCGCAGCCAGCCGTCCGCGGCCTCCGGGTCCTTGCGCTCCAGCCAGACGGAGGCGATCGCGTTGCGTGCCACCGCCTCGCCGTGCCGGTCGCCGTACGCGGCGAAGTCCTTGAGCGCGGCGGTGAACGTCCCGAGCGCGGCGCCGAGATCACCCACGATCCGGTGGACCGAGCCGGAGCCCACCGCGGCGATCGCTTCCCCCGTGGGGTGGCCGAGCTCAGCGAAGAGCGCCCTGGCCCGGTCGAAGGAGGCGAGCGCGTCCGGATACCTGTCCTGGTAGAGATGAAGCTGGCCGAGGTTGCGCAGCAGGGAAGCAGCCCTGACGTCGTCGTGGTGCGGCATCGCGTCGAGCACGAGCCGGTGGGTCCGCAGCCAGTCCCCGTAGTAGCCGCGCATGTCGAAGAAGCCCGCCAGTTCGATCGCCAGGTCGGCGGCCCTGTCAGTCCGCCCGAGCCGGACTGCTGCGTCGACGGCGGCGACGAGGTTGCGGTGCTCGCTCTCGAACCAGTCCACAGGCCGGGCGCGCACCATGAGGACGACATCGTGCGCCGGTCCGTCCGGCAAACCCCGCTCGTCGGGCTCGCCCAGCACACCGAGGAAGCGGGTGGGCATGGCAGCGTTGGCGGAGCGGGCGAGGGCGGTGAGCGCGTCTATGACCCGCAGGCGCCGCCGCAGCCGAATCTCCTGATTGTCCGTCAGGACCAGTTCCCGGGCGTAGCACCGCAGCAGGTCGTGCATGCGGTAACGGTTCAGGCCGAGACGGTCTCTGCCGACGACTTCGACGAGGTGTTCGTCGAGCAGGGTGTCCAGACCCCCCGCCGTCCCACTGTCGCACCCCGTCGCAACGGCGACGAGCCAGCCCGGGACGGCGTCGTCGGGCAGGTCTCCGAACGTGCGGAAGGCGGTGGCGGCGGGCTCGGGCAGATGGCGGTAGCTGAGTTCGGCGCCGGCCCGCACCTCCAGCTCGCCGAAGCGGACCGCCCCGAGGCGACCGCGCTCGTCGCGCAGCGAGTCGGCCAGCGTGCCGACGCTCCAGCCGGGCCGGTTCACGAGCCGGGCGGCTGCGATCCGTACCGCCAGCGGAAGTGATCCGCACTCGGCGAGGACACGGTCGGCGTCGGCCCCCTCCCGGCGCAGCCGGTCCGAGCCGACGATGGCCCCGAACAGGGCGCGGGCGTCATCGTGCCGCATCAGCCCGAGCGGGCAGGCACGCGCCGGCAGGCCGGGCATCCGGCGCCGCGAGCTGACCAGCACCGCCGAACCACCGGTGCCAGGAAGCAGTGGGCTCACCTGTGCGCTGTCCAGGGCGTCGTCGAGCACGATGAGGAAGCGCCGCTGGGCCAGGCGGGAACGGAACATCGCGGCGCGTTCGCCCGGTTCACCGGGTATCGCACTGTCGATGACGCCCAGGCCGCGCAGCATCTCGGCCAGGACGTCCGCCGGTTCACGGGGGCACTCGCTCGTTCCGGCCAGGTCTACGAAGAGCTGCCCGTCTGGGAACACGTCACGCACCCGGTGGGCGACATGCACAGCCAGCGTGGACTTCCCGACACCCGGCGGGCCCGACACCGCCGCGACCACGGGCTGCCGGCCAGCGGTGGACAGTAACTCCTCCAGGTCGGCGACCTCGACGGCGCGTCCGGTGAAGTCAATTATGTCCATCGGGAGTTGACAGACGGACACGGGCGTTGCCGCGCGACGGCGGCCGGGGTATCCGTTGACCTCGGCGCCGATGGTCCGCAGCGGCTCGCTCGGCTCTATCCCCAGCTCGGCGGCGATCACCCGCTCGGCCTCGGCGTACGCGGACCGCGCCTCGGCGCTGCGCCCCGCGCCGTTCAGCGCGTGCACGAGCATCCGCCACAGGTCCTCCCGCAGAGGGCTCTCGGTCAGCCGGGACCGCAGGCCGGAGACCAGGTGGGCGTAGTCCCCGAGCCGGAGCCGTAACTCGAGGCATTCGTCGACAGCGATGGACCGCAACCCCTCCATGCGCGTGATGGCCGGGTCCCACACCACGCTGGAGGGCACGTCCTGGAGCACCCCGCCGCGCCACAGCCCCAAGGCCATTTCGTAGGCACGCAGTGCCGCGGCGTCCTCACCGCGGTCGCGGGCGGCGCGGGCCGAGGCGAGATGCTGCTCGAAGAGCAGCATGTCCACCTCCCCGGGCTCGACGCCCAGCGAGTAGCCGGAGGGCTCGGTACGCAGTCCGTCGACCGCCGTCGGGGGCAGCCGCAGCCGCAGCGTCCGTACGTACGTGCGCACGTTGGCGACCGCGGACCGAGGTGCGCCACCTGGCCACAGGACCTCCGTCAGCAGGTCCAGTGAGACGAAGCCGTTCGGCTGGAGCAGCAGAGTCGCCAGTACGGCCCGGGGCTTGGCCCCGCCGATCCGTACCGGGACACCGTGCGCCCTCACCTGGAGCGGCCCCAGGACTCCGAATGTCGGCTCCCCCACCGCAGCCCTCCGTGATTTCGGTAACTTCGGTGCAGCGTAACGATGTTCGAAGCCTCTCCAGACGAAATCCGGGTGACGACTCCCCCTCGATCCGTTCAGCGCTCGCCGCCGATCTCGACGCGTGGTTCAGGCCGCCCACCCGGCAGCGCGCCCGCCAGGGGTACGGCCCTCTGGCGGAATGGCCCTGAGGACGTTCCTTCAGGCCCGGTGGTCCACGCCTGCACCACCGTGAATGCTGCTCCGTGGGGCCGACACGGGCGGCCGGGTGCGCGGCTCACTGCACGCGGGCGGACGCCCGGCTGCGACTCTCCTCGTCCTCACTGAAGCTGCGGCACTCCACCCTGTCGATCACCGCGAACCTCTACAGCCACCTCACCCAAAAGGCCGCACACCAGGCCGTCGACACCGCCGACCAAACCTAACCACGGCCGCACGAGCCGCTGACCGCCTGACCAGACCGGGGCAGATTGACCGGCGGACTGTCAGTGCTTTGCCCCCTACCCGCTCACCGGGCAGATCCCCATCCCGCATCCTGCGACCGTCCGTCGCCTTCTGGAACGTCTCGACGGCGATGTCTTGGACCGGGCCATCGGCGCCTTCCTCGACACCCGCCTCAACCAGACCGCCCCGGACGGTGAGCGGGCCCCGCATGGGGGCCGTCGGGCTGTCGCGGGTGGACAGCAAAGACGGTGCGCGGCTCACGCACGACCGAGAAGACCGCGGTGGTCCTGCTCGCCGCGATGGACCACACCGGCACCGTCCTGGCCCAGCGGCAGATCGCCGACAAGAGCAACGAGATCCCCGCCTTCGCAACCCTGCTGGACGCGATCGAGAATCTGGACGGCGTCGTGATCACCGCTGACGCGCTGCACACCCAGCACGCCCACGGCGCCCACCTCCGCTCCCGCGGGGCCCACTACCTGGCGATCGTGAAGAAGAACCACGCCAAGCTCCACGACCAGGTGCGTCATCTGCCCTGGCGGGACATGCCGTTGGAGCACTACGACCGCACCCGTGCCCACCACCGCATCGAGATCCGCAGGCTGAAGGCCGCCGCCTTTGATCACCTCGACTACCCCGACGCGAAACAGGCCCTCCAGATCACCCGGTGGCGCCTGGACCGGGCCACCGGAGAACTCACGATCGAGCGGATCTACCTGATCACCAGCCTCGCCCCCGGCACCGCGACCGCCCCGAACTCGCTTCCTGGATCAGAGGCCACTGGGGCATCGAGAACCATCTGCACCACGTCCGCGACCGGACCTTCCGCGAGGACGACTCCAAGGTCCGCACCGGTCATCTGCCCCGCACCATGGCCTCCCTGCGCAACCTCGCCATCGGGGTTCATCGCCAGGACGGTGCCGCCAACATGGCCGCGGCCCTTCGACGCGCCGCCCGCGACTACCGCCGCCCCCTGACCGCCCTCAGCCTTACCTGACGAACCCGGACAAGATCACTTCACGCGATGCCCCTGCCCACACGGGAGTCTCCGGCGGCCGGGGATCATCCCTTGTTCGATCGCCTGCAACGTTGACGCGCCGCCAGGTTGGGTGGGCCTGTATACCCGGGCAGTTCTCTCCTTGCGGGCTCCTGTGCTGTCCGGCCGCCCGAGTTGTACGGCTCATGTTCCGCCCGGGCCCCACACGCGCTCCCACGGGGCAATGGTTTCGGGCATATCCGCCGGGCCCGGACCCCTCGGTAACGGCTCTCTACGCGGGTGGCGACCGGCATGGCCGGCGCCGCCCACGCGAGTGCCGAATCGTTACTTCCGGTCACCGGCACCCCGCGCCCTCCACCCCGCCCCACGGGCACCGAACAACGAAAAGAACTTCTTCTTATAAATTACCCTCGTGCGCCCCCCTTACCGCGCTGGCCAAAAAACGCCGTTCACACATTCACGACCCCTCACGTCCGCTGCTACTCTGCGAACTCCCTATTCGGATGTGATGGAGATTCTCCGCATGGAAGATCGACCCGATACGGGGTCGCTGCCGGCGAATACGTGGACCACCGGCGCGTCCGCCCGCGAGTGTCTCCGCTATGCCGCGTACCCGATTCTGCTCCTGTCCGCAGTCTGGCTATTCACCTCGGTTCTGCGCTTCGACTGGGACCGGGGCCGGGCCGTCCAGCTCTTCCTGATCGGCACTATCGTCTATCTCGCGGCGCTGGAGCGGCTGATCCCGCACCGGACCGACTGGCACCCGAGCGGTCGGGAACTGTGCTGGTACACAGCCTATTTCGGGTTCACCATGGCCGGCGCCGTGCTCGGCCAGTCGGTCGTCGCGGCCGTTCTGGCCGCGACCCCCGTCACGGGCCCGGGGCTCGCGCTCGGGGCCGAGGTGCCCCTCGCGCTGCTGACCTCCTCACTGACCGGCTACCTCGCCCACCGCTGGGCGCATTCCAATCGGTGGCTGTGGAAGGTACACGGAATTCATCACGTCCCGGGAAAAGTGAACGTCGCCAATAACGGCGTCAACCACCTACTGGATGTCGCCTTCAAACAGGGCACGGTCCAATTGGCACTGGGATTTCTCGGATTCTCCGCCGACTGCCTTTTCGCGGTGGCGCTCTTCACCCTTGTCCAAGGCTATTTCGTGCACGCGAACGTGGACGTCCGACTCGGTCCGCTCCACCACGTCCTGGCCAGCCCCGAGCAACACCGGCTGCACCACAGCGCCGACCTGGCCGAGGCCGGTCACTTCGGCGTGGACCTCTCGGTCTGGGACCGCCTCTTCGGAAGTTTCACCTGGCGACCGGACCGCCGCCCGGCGATCGTCGGTGTCAAGGACCGCGCCACATTCCCGGAGACCGGCTCGATCGTCGCCAGCCTGCTCCACCCCGTGCGCCGCCCGCCCCACACCGCGTAGTCCCCCGTACCGCGCACACCCGCGTCGTACCGCGACCTCCCCGCCCCGTAC
>NZ_JAELVH010000590.1 GCF_019399235.1 Streptomyces poriferorum
GTGGGGAGGGGCAGCGCGGACCGCCTCCATGGAGTCCTCAGCCGGAGGCCACCGGCAGGACGTCGGGCGAGAGGGCGCCGGCGCGGGCGGAGCCGCTCGTCATACGGCGCCGATGGTGACGCCGGCACAGCACCTCGTAGCCGGTCTCCGCGGCGGGGCTGCTCACATCACCGACGACGACCTGCTCACCCTCCACGACCATTTCCCCGCCCACCGTCCGGGCGTTGTGGGTGGCGCGCGCCCCGCACCAGCACAGCGCCTCCACCTGAAGGGCCTCTATGCGGTCGGCGAGCTCGATCAGCCGCTGGGAGCCGGGGAAGAGCTTGGTGCGGAAGTCCGTGGTGATACCGAAGGCGAAGACGTCCAGGCCCAGATCGTCCACGACGCGGGCCAGCTGGTCGATCTGGTCCGGGGCGAGGAACTGCGCCTCGTCGACGATCACGTAGTCCACCCGGCCGCCCTGGGAGAGCTGATCGACGAGGTGCGCGTACAGGTCCATGCCCTCGGAGGCCTCGACCGCCTCCGTGACCAGGCCCAGCCGGGAGGAGAGCTTCCCCTCCCCCGCCCGGTCGTCGCGGGTGAAGATCACGCCCTGGAGCCCTCGCGCCGAACGGTTGTGCCCGATCTGAAGGGCCAGCGTGCTCTTTCCGCAGTCCATCGTTCCGGAGAAGAACACAAGCTCGGGCATGAGGGGTTGAGCACCTTTCGGGACGGGCGGGAGGAGGG
>NZ_JAELVH010000591.1 GCF_019399235.1 Streptomyces poriferorum
GGAGATCGCGGGGGTGCAGGTCGCGGCGTGCAGTCTGCCGGGGGCGCGGGGGATGCAGGCGGGGGGTGACTGGTACGACGTGATGGCGCTGCCGGGTGGGAAGGCGGGGCTGGCGCTGGGTGACGTGATGGGCAAGGGGTTGCGCGCGGCGACGGCGATGGGGCAGTTGCGGACGGCGTTGCGCAGTTATGCGCTGGTGGAGGGTGAGGATCCGGTGGCGGTGCTGTCGGATCTGAACGCGTTGAGTCAGGACATGGCGCTGACGGATCTGGCGACGGTGTTGTACATGACGGTGGATCCGGTGGAGCGGCGTGCGGTGGTGGCGTCGGCCGGTCATTGTCCGCCGTTGCTGGTGGACCATTCGGGGGCGCGGTTCCTGCGTGCGGGGCAGGGGGTGCCGCTAGGTGTGGTGGATGAGTGGGATGCGGAGGCGGACGAGTTCGAGCTGCCGGCGGGGGCGTTGCTGGTGCTGTACACGGATGGTCTGGTGGAGCGGCGCGGGGAGGAGTTGGGGGTGGGGCTGGAGCGTCTGCGTGCGGCGGCGCTGGCGGCGCCTTCGGATGTGGGTGATCTGTGCGCGTACCTGGTGGAGGCGTGTCTGGGTGACGGCGAGGCGTCGGACGACGTGGCGATCCTGTCGGTGCGGGTGCGCTGAGGGCGGGCGGGGCCTGGGCCGGGGGTGCCGGGGTACGCCGCAGGCCCCGTCCGGGTG
>NZ_JAELVH010000592.1 GCF_019399235.1 Streptomyces poriferorum
CCCCGCGGGGTGCCGCCCTCCCGGCACCCCGCCTCCCACTCCGCCTCCCGACCGGTTCCCCTGCCGGCCGGGAGGCGGTTTCCATGTGCGGGGTCCCGCGGTTCAGCCCCAGCCGTTCACGATCAAGGCGAGCCCCGCCGCGAACCCGCCGCCCAGCAGCACCAGGTAGCGGCCGTACTGGCGGCGGTGGCGTCGCATCAGGAGGCCGAAGCCCGCGAAGGCGAGGCCCACCGTCAGGGTGCGTGAGCCACGGGCCGCCGCCGACGCGGCGAGCCAGTCCGGCGCGTGGACTCCGGCGCGGCCCGCCTCGGCGCCGTACACCTTGAACGGGACGCCGTTCCACGGCTGGTGGCGCACCGCGGACGCACCCTCCAGGGCCAGTTCGTGCCGGACCTCCGCCCGCATCCGGTCCGTCGTCAGCGGCGCGGGCAGGTGAACGCCGGCCGACGCCAGGTGCAGCGCCAGCAGACCGCCCGCCAGGCTGCCGGCCAGTGCGCCCAGCGACATCTTCGGAGCCGCCCGAGGCACCGCCACACACACCGCGCCCAGCAGCAGTTCGGGCATCAGCGGCCAGCTCAGCGCCTCCGCGAACGCCCAGCAGAACGCCAGCGGTACACCCCAGCGCGAGGTGACGACAGCCGCCACCCGGCGTCGCGTCGCGGAGTCCCTCAGCGGCTCGCCGACCGTACGGGCGTGCAGGGCCACCAC
>NZ_JAELVH010000593.1 GCF_019399235.1 Streptomyces poriferorum
CCCCCATGCCCCGCCTCGCTCTCTACGCCATCGCCGTCTGCGTCCTCGCCGTCGCAGCCGCCGTGATCTCCTTCGTGCAGGGCAGCTGGCTCCTCGGGATCGTCTGGGTGCTGCTGGTCGGCCTCTCGTCCAACATGGCCTGGTACTACGTACGCCGGCAGCGCGTGAACGCCCAGGCCGCGCAGGGCGCGTAGGGGCCGGTCCCTACCCGTTCACCGCGCAGACCGGATTCGGCGTCTGCCAGAACCGGTACGCGTCGAGACCGCAGTACGTCTCGAACTCACTGACGCCCAGCGACCGCAGAATCGCGTCGATCGCGTCGAAGAAGGCCGCGTTCACCTCGGGGACCCACAGCAGACCGAAGACCGCGATGAGCCCGAACGGCGCGAACGGCTCCACCGTGCGCCGGAGCGAGTGCGAGAGCCACGGCTCGATCACCCCGTAACCGTCCAGCCCCGGCACCGGCACGGAGTTCAGGATCGCGGCCGTCACCTGGAGCAGCGCCAGGAACCCCAGGGCGTACCGGAAGGCGACCGGGACGCCGTCCAGCGCGTCCAGCCAGAACGGCGCGGTGCACACGAGCGCGAACAGGACGTTCGTCAGCGGGCCCGCCGCCGAGATCAGACTGTGCCGCCAGCGGCCCCGGATCCGGCCCCGCTCGATGAAGACCGCGCCGCCGGGCAGCCCGATGCCGCCCA
>NZ_JAELVH010000594.1 GCF_019399235.1 Streptomyces poriferorum
CCGCCGGGTCAGCCATACGGCGACGGGGGTGAGCAGGGTCGCCCCGAGCAGCCAGAAGAAGAGGAACGGCAGCCCGAGAACGACGGGATGGACCCGGTTCACGAACGGCAGCGCCCCCAGGTAGAGCACGTAGGGGACCAGCAACCACAACAACTGCGGACGTCGTCTGAGCACGTCAGAGAACCTTACGACCTCACGCGCGGTGGTCAGCGCTCCCGTACACCGGTCAGCTTCCCCCAGACCACGAGCCGGTACCGCGAGGTGAATTCGGGCGTGCACGTGGTCAGCGTCAGATAGGACCCGGCGCTCCGGTAGCCCACGTACGGCTTCACGTTGCTGCGCGGCACGGTGGCGATGACCCCGCTGTCGCCGGGCTGGGTCCGGGCGAGGGTCTTGTCGACGGTGTACGTGTACACGGCGGCCCGGGTCTCGACGGTGATCCGGTCGCCGGCGCGCAGCCGGTTGATGTGGCGGAAGGGCTCGCCGTGCGTGTTGCGGTGCCCGGCGAGCGCGAAGTTCCCGGAGCCGCCGGGCTGCGCGGTGCGCGGGTAGTGACCGACGTAGCCCTTGTCCAGGACCCCCTGCTTGCTGATGCCCTGGGCGACGGGCGCGGTCAGCCCGATGCGCGGGATGCGCAGGACGGCGTACGCCTGGGACCGCCGGGGCGCGGACGAGGCACCGGCCCCCGCTCCCCCTC
>NZ_JAELVH010000595.1 GCF_019399235.1 Streptomyces poriferorum
GGGACGCCGGGCCGCGAGGGACGTCGCTGACCACCGGCGACGGGCACCGGCTCGGCACGGACTTCATCGGCCGCGACGTCGGCAGGCAGGTGTTGCTGGGCGGCCGGTCGGTGGTCCTCGTCGCGCTCGCCTCGACGGCACTCGCCTATGCGGTGGCGCTGCCGGCCGGGTTCGTCTGCGCCCTCACCCGCCGCAGGTGGGTGGAGGAGCTGCTGATGCGACCGCTGGACGTGCTGCTCTCCGTACCGTCACTCCTGATGATTCTGCTGGTGGCCGCCGCCGTCGCACCGGGACCGGCCGGCCTCGCCCTTCTCGTGGCACTCGTCAACATTCCGGACGCGGCCAGGATCGTCCGCGCCGCAGGGGCGGAGGCCGCCTCGCGTCCGGCGGTCGAGGCGCTCCGCATGCAGGGCGAGAGCTGGGCGCGGATGGCCTTCGGCCATGTCGGCAGATCGGTCGCCCGTACCCTCGCCGCCGACGCGGGCCTCCGCCTGACGGGGGCCCTGTACCTCGTGGCCACGGCGGCGTTCCTCGGCGTCGGGGTGGCCCCGGACGCCGCCGACTGGGCCGTGATGGTGGACCGCAACCGCGCCGGGCTGTTCGTCCAGCCGTGGGCGGTGGTGGTCCCGGCCCTGCTGATCGTCGCGCTCACCATGGGCGGAAACCTGCTCGCCGACGCCGCGCCGGCACGCCCCGGCGCCAAGGAGAAGCACGTATGAACACGGCCGCACAGCCCCGGACGGCCGGTGGGACGGAACCCGTCGCCGTGATCGAGGAACTGCGCGTGGAGACCGGCGGGCGGGCGATCGTCGACGGCGTCAGCCTGCGGGTGCTGCCCGGGCGGATCATCGCGCTGCTCGGAGCATCGGGCAGCGGCAAGACGACCACGGGGCGCGCCCTGCTCGGCGAGTACCCGCCAGGCGCACGAGTGACGGGGGACGTGCGCGTCGCGGACGGACTGATCGGGTACGTCCCGCAGCACCCGGCCACCGTACTCAACCCCGCCCGCCGGACCGGCGCCCTGCTCGGCG
>NZ_JAELVH010000596.1 GCF_019399235.1 Streptomyces poriferorum
CGAGCGCCACAGCGTGCTGCCCTCGCTCGGTGCCACGGCCGTCGCCGTCGACAAGGGCGAACTGAGCGACTTCTACCGCGACGTCCTCGACGGCCCCAAGGCGGTGATCCACCCCGACCGCAAATACGGGGACTCGGACCCCGGCCACTACGGCACCGGCGTCTCCAGCACCACCTACACCTACCGGCGCGACGGCCAGGAGTTGCCCGCCGCCCAGCTCTTCGCCCCGCAGGAGGCCGAGTACCGCATCGACCAGACCGTGCGCCGCAGGACCACCGCACTGGAGACCCTCGGCACCCGCACGGACACCTCCTACACCTTCCGCTCGAAGGCACCCGGAGCGGGCGACACCGCCACCGGCTGCACCGAGGTGTTCGGCGCCGGCCATCCGTGCGCCGTCCTGCCGGTGATCTTCATCGACTACGACCTCGCGCTCGACGGAGCCAACAGCGCACCGGCCGGCCGTGTCCTGCCCGTACGCATCGGGACGCACCGGACCGACGGCTACAGGGGAGCCGCCGTGACGGGCGTACGCGTCGAGGCGTCGTACGACGACGGGATCACCTGGAGCACCGCCACGGAGCCGCATGTACGCCGTGACGGAACGGCCACCACCGTCCTGCACCGCGCGCCCGCCGATGCCAAGGCCGTCACCCTGCGGGTCACGGCCTGGGACCGGGCGGGCAA
>NZ_JAELVH010000597.1 GCF_019399235.1 Streptomyces poriferorum
CGATCGTGCCGCCGACGGGCCCGCTCTCGGGCACCGACGACCCGAAGCCGACCACGGCCTCACCGGTGAGCGCGCCCGTCTGCGGCACGATCGGTTCGAGGTCGTGCCAACTGCCGTCCCGCAGCCGGAACAGCCCGCCGCCGCCCACCCCGAAGAAGACCCGGGTGCGGCATTCGGGGTCGGCGGACAACAGGAGGCAGCGCAGCCCCACCGTGTACTCGTGCGGTTCACGGCCGAGTTCGGCGGCGCGGGCGCGCAGCTTGCCGTAGCCGCGGTCGGTCAGCCGGTGCAGCCCGGATTTGAGGTCGCCGCGGCGGCCCGCTCTTATGTCGTCGGAGAGGCGGGCGTGGCTGCGTCCGACGGCTTCGGCGATCCAGCGGCAGGCGTCGGCCGCGGCCCGATGCCCGCTCTCGGAGGACCGGGCGCCGCCCGCGACGGCGACAAGGACGAGCGCGCCCTCCGCGGTGCCGAACCGTGCGGTCAGCAGTGCGTCGCGCCGGGGTTCGCCCCGGAACCGGGCGGAGTCGCCCCGCACGGAGGCGGCCCGCAGGGTGTACGTGCCGTACCGGGCTCCGTCGAGCACGGTGTCGGCGACCAGGCCGTCCAGTTCGCGCGGGTCGCTCTCGGGCAGCGCGGTGGGCTCGGCGTCGTACGTGGGCGGTCGCGCGCCCACGTACGACGCCGAG
>NZ_JAELVH010000598.1 GCF_019399235.1 Streptomyces poriferorum
GCTGGGGCGGGGGTAGGAGGAGCGCCGGGGCTGTTTACGCTGCCTCCATGATTCGTACCGCTACCGCTGCCGATGTCCCCGCGATTCACGCGATGGTCCGTGAGCTGGCCGATTACGAGAAGGCGCTGCACGAGGCGAAGGCCACCGAGGAGCAGCTGCGTGAGGCGTTGTTCGGTGAGCGGCCTGCCGCGTACGCGCACATCGCCGAGTCGGACGAGGACGGCGAGGTCGTCGGCTTCGCGCTGTGGTTCCTGAACTTCTCGACGTGGCGCGGGGTGCACGGCATCTACCTGGAGGACCTGTACGTGCGTCCCGAGCGGCGCGGCGGCGGGCACGGGAAGGCGCTGCTGAGGGAGCTGGCGCGGATCTGTGTGGAGCGTGGTTACGAGCGCCTGGAGTGGTCGGTGCTGAACTGGAACGCCCCGTCCATCGCCTTCTACGAGTCCTTGGGCGCGCGGCCGCAGGACGNCCGCAGCCGTCGCCATGATCGGCACCGGCCGCACCACCCTCGGCATCCTCGGATTCACCCCACTCGGCCCGGACTCCGTCGTCCTCGTCACCGCGGCCGAGGGCGTCGAGGTGGGTGCGGACGTGGCGGGGCCAGTCGGGGAGCGTGTAGTCGACGGCGAGGTCGGCGCCGTTGGCTCGGGCGAGGGCGACCTTCGCGGGGCCTCCGGCGAGGGCGACGACGGTGGCTCCGGCGTTCTTGGCGTACTGGACGAGCAGGGTGCCGATGCCGCCCGCGGCCGCGGTGACGAGGACGACGGAGTCCGGGCCGAGTGGGGTGAATCCGAGGATGCCGAGGGTGGTGCGGCCGGTGCCGATCATGGCGACGGCTGCGGCGTCGTCGAGTCCCCCGGGGATGGTGTGGAGCTTCTCCGCGTCGGTGACGGCGAGTTCGGCGTAGCCGCCGGGGACGTTGCCGAGGTGGGCGACGACGCGGCGGCCGAGCCAGTCGGGGTCGGTGCCTTCGCCGAGTGATTCGACGGTTCCGGCGACTTCCCGGCCCGGGACGGTGGGCAGTTCGACGGGGGCGGGGAAGGGGCCGGTCATGCCCTGGCGCAGGGCGGTGTCGAGGAGGTGTACGCCGGCGGCGCGGACGGCGATGCGGACCTGACCGGGGCCGGGGACGGGGTCGTCGGTGTGCTCGTAGGTGAGGTTCTCGGCGGGGCCGAAGGCGT
>NZ_JAELVH010000599.1 GCF_019399235.1 Streptomyces poriferorum
GGATCGAAATATTTCGATCCATCAGCTCGCCACTTTTGATTCAACTGTCATCCGATCAGCTGATGCGAGTACGAAAATCCCAGCTCATCCGATGTGTAGCCGAAGGGCACTCCGGATATCCAGCGAGTTTCGATGCCGACATCCATTCAGCGATCGGAATCCTTTCGTAACCCTCAGAGGCGAATGTGCGCATGCGTCCCATCCGCCATTCCTTACAGCGTGAAGCAGATCAAATATCAGCAGGTCACAGGCCTCAAGAGCACCTGAGCATCGCTTTACCTCGTCGAAATATTTCGGAAATGTGGCGTTGACGAGCCGCCCGGGCGCGCGCATACTCTCCCTCGCTCCCTTGCTTCACCGATCAACCTCTCGCCACGGAACCGTCCTTGACCGGCGCGTCCCCGTGGCGGACGAACCGCTCTGCGCACAGTCCACCCCCCGTCCGGGCGGCCCGCGAATGCCGCCCGGCGATCGGAAGAAGGTGTTGAATAGTGATCGTCCATTCATCGCGCGGCAGCCGAGCCGAACGTCCCGGACTTCGCTCACGGGCACGAAGGGTGTCCGCGCTCGCCACTGCGGGCCTGCTCGCCGCGGCGGGGGTCCTCTCGCTCGCGGGCACCGCAGAGGCCGCGACGACTCTCGGGGCGTCCGCCGCCGCCAAGGGCCGCTACTTCGGCACCGCCGTGGCCGCCAACCACCTGGGCGAGTCCGCGTACGCCTCCACTCTGGACACCGAGTTCACCATGGTGACCCCGGAGAACGAGATGAAGTGGGATGCCGTCGAGGCCTCCCGCAACAGCTTCAACTTCGGTTCCGCGGACCAGATCGTCAGCCATGCCCAGGGCAAGGGCATGAAGCTTCGCGGTCACACGCTGGTGTGGCACTCCCAGCTGCCCGGCTGGGTCAGCGGGCTCGGGGCCACCGATCTGCGCTCGGCGATGAACAACCACATCAACCAGGTGATGGCGCACTACAAGGGCAAGATCTACGCCTGGGACGTCGTCAACGAGGCCTTCCAGGACGGCAGCAGCGGGGCCAGGCGCAGCTCGCCCTTCCAGGACAAGCTCGGCAACGGCTTCATCGAGGAGGCGTTCCGCACCGCCCGGGCCGCCGACTCGGGCGCCAAGCTCTGTTACAACGACTACAACACCGACGGTCAGAACGCGAAGAGCAACGCGGTCTACGCCATGGTGAAGGACTTCAAGCAGCGCGGTGTGCCGATCGACTGCGTCGGCTTCCAGTCGCACTTCAACAGCAACTCCCCCGTCCCCTCGGACTACCAGGCCAATCTGCAGCGCTTCGCCGACCTGGGTGTGGACGTGCAGATCACCGAGCTGGACATCGAGGGATCGGGATCGGCGCAGGCCGCGAGC
>NZ_JAELVH010000059.1 GCF_019399235.1 Streptomyces poriferorum
CCGGCCGCGATGACGAACAGCGCGCCGGTCTCCGCGGTGAGGCGTTCGACGGCCAGACTGGACGGATCGTCCCCGTTGCCGGGGCCGCTGCCCAGGCTCATGCTGATCACCTTGGCGCCGGTGTGCGCGGCCCACTCCATGGCGCCGATGACGGCGGACGTGCTCCCCTGGCCGTTCTTGTCGAGCACCTTGCCGATGACGAGCTGCGCGCCGGGGGCGACGCCCTTGTACTTCCCGCCGGAGGCTGCGCCGCTGCCGACGACGGTGTCGGCGACATGGGTGCCGTGGCCGTTGTTGTCGACCACCGACGCGGTGTCGCCCTCGGTGGTGAAGTTGCGGGACTCGACGACCTTGCCGCTCAGGTCGGGGTGGGTCGCGTCGATGCCGCTGTCGAGCACGGCGACCTTCACGCCCTTGCCGTCGTAGCCGGCCTGCCAGGCGGCCGGGGCGCCGATCTGCGGGACACTCCGGTCGAGGGAGGCCGTGACCTTGGCATCGAGCCAGATCCGGGTCATCCCCCCGTCGAGCGCGGTCTTCGCGTCCTTGCTTCCGGGGCGCACCGCCTCGTCCCAGAACGTCCGGGCCCGCTTCTTGTGCGTACGGAGCGCGGCGGCGCCGAGGCTTGTCAGCGTGCGGGTGCGCGCGGCGCCGTCGGGCACGGCGGCACGGGCCGCGCGGGCGCCGGAACCGTAGGAGACGATCAGTGGCAGGTCGGCGGAGCGCGCGTCGTCGTACCCCTGCTCGACCAGGGCGCTGACGTTGAACAGCCGCGCGTCGACCTTGCCGGCGTCGACCAGCTCCTGCGCCTGTTCGGGGATGACGAACAGGCCGTCGGGCGATTCGCTGATGAACGCGTTGTGGCGGACGGCGCCGCCCTCGGCGGGGACGAGCATCGCCGAGCGGCGGCCGTCCGGCCACTGGGTCAGACGCACCACGTCGCCGGTGACGAGCGTGACCTGATGCTCCGTGGGCTGCGCTGCTGGGCCGGGGCTTTCGGGGACGGACGGGGCGGCCACGCCTGGCGTCTGGCCGAGGCCGCTCACGCTCAGGGCGAGGGCGGCGGCCGCCGCCAGTAGGGGGAACCGTCTGGATCCGGGCACGCGGGGCTCCTTGTCGACACGGGGGAAGTGCAGGGAGATCCCCGGAGCCTCGCGGATGCCCGCGCGCCACGACAAGGCGTACCGGTGGCGAGTGTGCGACAGCGTGCGTGCTGTCGGCGCCTCGCCATCCGGTGGACGCGACCGGCCGTCACATCCAGTTGTTGCGCATGGCGTACCAGCCGAGCTGGAGCCGGGACGTCACCGACGCCAGGTCCATCAGCGCCCGCAGTCTTCGCTGGACGGTGCGCGGCGAGGTGCCCAGTTGCTTGGCGGTGGCCGCGTCCGTGAGGCCGGAAAGCATCAGCTGGAGGATCTGCCGGTCGACCGGGGCGAGTTCGGCGACCTCGCGCAGGTAGGGACGGGAGTGCCGCCAGGCGGTCGCGAACAGCTCGGTGACCAGCATGGTGAGCGGCTGCCGCAGCAGCACCGCGCGCTCCGGGCCGAGCTGGACCATGCCGACCTCGCCGTCGGCGATGGCCAGTTTCAGCAGGGGGCTGTCGATCACCCGGACCTGCTCACCGCGGCGCACCCGCTCCTCCAGGGCGGCCACCGCCGCCGGTTCGGCGAGGAAGTCGCGGTCGACCAGGAGCTGGTAGGTGACCCCGGGGACCGAGTCGAACCCGGGCGGCGCAGCGTCCGCAGGCGACGTCAAGGTTTTTGGGACCGGTGTGACGGTGTTCAGTCCGGTCAGGAACGCCTGGAACGTGTGCCGGGCGCCGGTCTCCAGCTCCAGGATCCTGCGCCCCTGGGCCGCCGGGCCGTCGACGGTCTCCACGTACACCAGACCGTCGTCCGCGGGCCGGGCGCGGACGAGGCCGGCCACGGCCGACTCGGCGCGCCGCAGGTCCTCCCCCAACTGCCGGAAGACGGCCCGCAGTCTCTCCTCCGTGTCCTCCGGCACCTCGTCGTGCGCGGGGTAGCGGGCGAGCGGACGAGACGCACGCTCCGGCACCTCGGTGGTCCTCGCGGGATTTCCGGGATCGGGCGGGGGCTTGGACGTGGACATGAGCCTCAGTCTCGCCGACGGCCACAACCGCCTCCCCGGGCCCGGAGCGGCCCGGCGAAAGCGCGGAAGGGCCCGTTCACCTTGGGATTACTGGCCGTTGAGCGGCGCGCCACTGTCTGGGAGGCGGCGATGGCGAAAGTACGTCATGTCGTATCCTCGCCACCCCCGCGCACGTGAAAGCGGGCCGGCTCCCCAGCAGGAGCCGGCCCGCCCAAAGTCCCGTCTAGCCGAGGGACTTGTTGACCTGGAAGGCCCGGGTGACGGTCTGCTTCACCGAGCTGCCGTCACTCGCCGTGACCGTGGCGCGCAGGGTCGCGTACGAGGCGCGGAGGGGGGCGATCAGATAGGCGTGGTCCGGCGAACCATGCTTTCCAGCGGTCACCTTGACGGTGTGCCAGGTGACCCCGTCGTCCCAGCTGACTTCCAGCCGGGTGGGACCGACGGTGGCTTCGGCGGCGCCCGGGGCACGCTGGACGGCCAGGTCGACTCGCGTCACGGCGAGGAACCGTGCCCCGCCGGACGCGTCGAGGCCGTGCGGGGTGAAGCGGACGGCCATCAGCGGCAGGACGGTGCCGGCCCCGTCGTCGGTGTCCGAGTCGAAGGCCCACTGCGCCTGCACACGGGTGGACAGGGTGGCGTAGGCCTGATCACGGGTGAGGTCCGCGTCCAGGGTGTACCGGCCCGGACCGGCCGGGGCCGCGACGGACTTGGCGCTACCGATGGCACTCCACTGGCTCACCTGCTGTCCGTCCTTTGCCAGCGTGAGCGTGCCCTCCGCGCCCCAGTCGGAGCCGCCGCGTGTGCCGTCGCCGTCGACGAACCACGGCGTTCCGGCCCAGACCACGGTGTCGTCGACACGGTAGGCGGCCACGGCGGGCAGCGCCGGTCCGACCACCGCGGCCGCGAAGTCCAGGCGACGCAGGGCGCGCGGGCCGAAGGTCTGTGCCGAGGTCACGATCGACTGACGGCCGGCGATCGTGGCCCGGTCGAGCCACTCACCGGCGGTGCGGTAGTCGCGCACGGTCGAGGGGAACCGGACCTGCTGGTCGATGAAGAGCGGCAGCAGGGCGTCGTCGTCCGGCGTGGCCCCGGTGGTACCGGCGGCAGGGGCGCCCTGGGCGTTGAGGTGGACGCGTACGTCGGTCAGGTCACGGCGGTGGACCGAGAAGGCGGGGCCGGCCGGCACACCGTCGTTCCAGGTCCGTGCCACGTGGTAGAAGAACGGACTGGGTGCCTGCGTGGAGGCGTCCTTGGACGCGAACACGGCGAACGTACGGTACTTGGCGTCCGCCTCGGCGAACGGCGTCGCGTACAGGGTCTGTCCGGCACGCTCGCCGGTGGTGACCACGCTCAGCGTGTACATCCCGGTGCCGGCGGGCAGCGCGAGCGCGGCCTGTACGGCCGTGGCACGGGCGGCCGGGTCGTGGACGTCGACGGTGACCGGGACGGCGGTGCGGGCGTCGAGGTCGACCGCGGTGTCATCGATCGGGGTGACGGAGGTGGCGGCCATGGTGGTGGTGCGCTCCGTGCCGGTGCCGCTGGTGATCGTCATGCCGACCCAGTACTGGGCCTCCGGCACGGTCACCGCTGCGGTGCCCGCGGTGAGGCGGACCGGGTAGCGGTCGCCGGTCCAGCGGTTGACCAGCAGGGCTGTGCCGGTCGCCGGAGTGCCGTCGCGCTGCTCGGCGTGGACCGTCACCTGGTGACTGGGCACGGGGCTGTTCACGGCGAGGATCGTGCGGGTGACGGGCTTGCCGTCCTGCGAGGCGGTGAGGACCGCGGACCACGGACCGTGCGGCAGCAGGGTGGCGCGGGTGGTGACGGTCGCGGTCGCGGTGCCGTGCGCGGGGACGGTGACCTGGTCGCGGTCGACGGAGAACTGCCCGGCGTTGCCCGGCTGGGCGGTGGGCGAGAGGGGCTTCCCGATGGCCAGGTCGAGCGTCGTGGCGCTGTCACCGGTGTTGGTGAAGGTGACGGTGTGCTCGGTGTCCTTGCCGGCGCCGTCGGACCAGCCGGCCGTCGTCGTCAGGTTCGCCGGGGAGGCGAGGACCGTCTGCCGCACGGCGGTGCCCACGTCGACCCGGCCGGTGCCCTGCTGGTACGGCGCGCGCTTGGTGTTCGGCTCGGCGCTGTTCATGAGCGCCGTCTTGATCTGTTCGCCGTTCCAGTCGGGGTGCGCCTGGGCGACGAGCGCGGCGGAGCCCGCCACGTGCGGCGTCGCCATCGACGTCCCGCTCTTGGAGGTGTGGCCGCCGCCCATCTTCGCGGCGACGATACTGACGCCGGGTGCCGTGATGTCGGGCTTGACCGCGTTGTCGCTGGGGCGCGGGCCTCGGCTGGAGAACGCGGCGAGTTCGTCGTCTGCGTCGACCGCGCCGACGGCGAGGGTGGCGTTGGCGATGGCGGGCGCCCCGACCGTGCCGGTGCCGTACTCGCCGTCATTGCCCGCGGCGACGACGAAGAGCGTGCCGCTGCTCGCCGACAGGTCGTTGATGGCCGCGATCGCGGGGTCCGTCTCGTCGGCCGGCCCGCCCAGGCTCATGTTGACGACCTTGGCGTGGACGGTGTTGACCGCCCAGTCGATGCCGGCCAGAACCGCCGAGGTCGGGCAGGAGCCGGTGTTGTCGCAGACCTTGCCCACGGCGAGCGACGCGTCTGGGGCCACGCCGCGGTAGGTGCTGTCGACGCCGGCGATGGTGGAGGCCACGTGGGTGCCGTGGCCGTTGTCGTCCTCGGCGGTGTCGCCGCCGAGGAAGTTGGACGAGACGCTCACCCGGCCCGCCAGGTCCGGGTGGTCGGAGTCGTAGCCGCTGTCGAGGACGGCGACGGTGACGCCCTTGCCGGTGTACCCGTCGGACCATGCTTGCGGAGCGTTGATCTGCGGGACGCTCTTGTCCAGGGCGACGTGCATCCGGCCGTCCAGCCAGAGCTTGTTCGCACCGCCGGCCAGCGAGCGGCCGGTGCCGGCGGTGAGGCGCTTCCAGGTGGCGGCGGCGTCCGTGCGGCCGTGCGGGTCGAGCGAGGTCAGGCCCAGGCGGGGGATCGCGTGGCCGGGACGGGCCGCGACGCCGGCCGCCGTACGGGCCTTCCGCGCGGCGCCTGTTCCCTTGGCGTGCTGGACGATCATGCCCACGCCGCCGTCGGCGGTGGTGCCCTTCGTGCCGTAACCGGCCTCCAGCAGCGCCTTGACGTCGAAGAGGCGGGGGTCGAGCCGGCCGGCAGCGAGCAGCGGATCGGCGTCCGAGGGGATGACGCTGACGTCGTCCGATCCCACGGAACTGGTGGTGAAGGAGACGTCCTCGCGGCCGGGTGCCGGGGTGACGGTGGCCGAGCGGATGGCGGCGCCGGAGCGTTCGACCGTGACGGTGTCGCCGGTGGGCAGCGGCACCGTGAAGGTGGCGGGCACCTCGGGCCGGGCGGTGGTGCCGGCCGGGCCGGGCGGGCCGGCCGCCTGCGCGACGGTGACGGGTATGAGCGTCGCTGCCACCAGACCGGCGGCGGCGACGATGGATCTGACCTGCATGAAGGGAACCCCCAAGGTTCACTGAGCGTGGAGTCGTCGCATCCTCGCAGCGCAGTGGGGCTTCAACGGAGCTCGAAGGGTGGCGACTTGACGACGCGTCGTAGACCCGCCACCGCTCCGGGGCACACGAAGGGGCCGGGCCGTCGTGCGACGGCCCGGCCCGGTGGCGTACGGATGGATCAGTCCTTGTAGTCCGGCGCGATCCGCTCCACGAGGCGCAGCAGGGCGCCCCGGGCGAGGTCGTAGGCGTCGTGGTCCTCGAAGTCCGAGGACGCCCCGCCCTCGCCGGTGAGTTGCTGGGCGGTGTACTCCGCGACCTCGTCCGAGGGGATGATCAGCGGGGTGCCGCCGGCCTGGGCGGTGACCTGGATCTCGCAGGCCTTCTCCAGGTAGTACATCCGCAGGAACGCCTGCTTGGCGCTGTCGCCGACGGTCAGCAGGCCGTGGTTGCGCAGGATGAGCGCGGGGTGGCCGCCCAGGTCGGCGACGAGGCGCTCCTGCTCGTCCAGGTTGAGGGCGACTCCCTCGTAGTCGTGGTAGCCCACGCGGTTGTGGAACTCCATCGACATCTGGTTGACCGGCAGCAGGCCACCCCGCTGGGCGGCGACGGCGCAGCCCGCCTTCGTGTGCGTGTGCAGGACGCAGTGGGCGTCGGTGCGGGCCCGGTGAATGGTGGGTCCCGGGCCCGGCGGCCGGGCCACGGACAGGTCGGGGTCCTCTCCCCGATCCTGCTGATCGTGCTGCGCCTGATCCAGGGCATCGCGATAGGCGGCGAATGGGGCGGCGCCGTACTCATCGCCGTCGAGAACGCCCCCAAGGGCAAGGCGACCTTCTTCGGCTCCTTCGCCCAGCTCGGCTCGTCGGTCGGCGCGCTCCTGTCGACCGGAATGTTCAGCCTGATGAACCTGTTCGGCGACGAGGCATTCGACAGCTGGGGCTGGCGCGTGCCGTTCCCGGCCTCCGCCGTCCTCGTCCTGATCGGCCTGGTCGTCCGCACCAAGCTGGAGGACTCGCCGGTGTGGACGAGATCCACGCCGAACAGAGGCAGAACGAACAGAAAAAGGGCGGGCAGGGGCGGAAGAAGGGTGCGATGAGCGGACTTCCCGTCGCCGAGGTGCTGCGCAAGGACTGGAAGACGGTCCTGGTCGGTGTCTTCGCCCTGGCCACCGCGACCGGCGGCTACTACGTCGTGACGAGCTATCTGCTCGCGTACGGCACCGACGACCAGCGGCTGTCCGAGTCGATGCTGCTCAACGGCCTCACCCTCGCCGCCTTCCTGGAACTCCTCGTCACCCCGTTCCTGGCGCTGCTCGGCGACAGGATCGGCGCGCACAGGGTCGTCGTCGGCGGACTCGTGGGTGTGGTGCTGCTGTCGATACCGCAGTTCATGGTCATGGACACCGGCGACGTCGTACTGATCTACCTGTCGATGCTCGCGATGCGGTTCGTAATGTCCGCGCTGTACGGGCCGATGGCGGCGATCCTCGCGGACGGGTTCGCCCCGCACGTCCGCTACACCGGCATCTCCCTGTCGTACCAGGTCTGCAACCTCGTCTTCGCGGGCTTCGCCCCGGTCACCGCCGTGTGGCTGTCCTCGCTGGCCGGCGGCGCGTACTGGCCGCCGGCCGTCGCGCTGATGGTGGTCTCCGCCATCGGCATCCGGTGCACGCTGCGGCTGCGCACTTATCACCGGCAGCGCGTCGCCGCCGAGACGCCGGCCGCCGCGTCGGAGCCGGTGGCAGTGAGCGCCTGATCCGTCGTCCGTACGCCGCGGGGCCGGCCCGGATGGGCCGGCCCCGCGGTGTCTCTCAGCGCACTTCGTACGCGCGGACCATCGTCTGGCCGACCCGCGCACCCTGCCCGTCGGCGAGCGTGACGCGCAGATGGACGAAGGTGCCGGCGGGGGCGTCGCCGGGCACGACCGCCTGCCAGGTCCCGTGCGACCGCTTCATCCGTGCCGGATGCCAGTCGGTGACCGCGGCCGTGGTGGTCTCGTCACCGTAGGCGTACTCCACGCGGGCGTCCTGCAGGGCGACGGGACCGTCCGCGCCGTCCACGACCGCGCCGATGCCGATCGTCGTCGCCTCGCCCGCAGGGCGGGAGTTGCGCAGATCGGACGGCAGGTCGAGGACCGGGACGAGCAGGCGCTGGGCGCCCTGGTCGGCGGCGCCGGAGCGGAATTTCCACTCCGCGGCGTAGGCCAGCCCTGTGCGGTCGATGGCGGTGGCGGGCCGCTGCCACGACTGGCGGAACGTCACGTCGGCCTGCTCCCGGGGCAGCTCGTAGATGCCCGAGACCTGAGCCTGCGGCTCGCCGTTCACGAGCAGCTGACGGGTGCCGGAGTCGAGCCGGGCGATGGTGGAGTCGTGACCCCCGGCGTCGCCGAACGGGGCGATGGTGAAGGTGAGCCGGTTGCTGTTACGGGTCATCAGCGCGGGGCTGTAGGTGTTGCGCACGGGGCCGTACGGCGACTTGTACCAGTTCGACGTGGACGCGCCCTGCCGCACCGCGCGCGGTCCGTCGTACGCGGTGCCGCTGTTCGGGCCGAGGTCCCGGCGCATCAGCGTGGTCCAGGTCAGGCCCTCGCTGCCGGTGGGCGTGAAGTACTCGGTGCGGCGCTGCGGGGCGTGCAGCGGCAGCGTCGTGCCGCCGGCCCACACGGCGGCCATGCCGGGCAGACCCACCTTCACATCGGACCAGTACGTCATGTCGCCCGTGGCCTGCTGCACGTGGTAACGGGCGTCGGTGACGGCGAGCTTGCTGTCACGGACCCGCTGGATGCCGGGGCGGATCGCGTCCTTCGAGGTGTACGCCAGGTTGTAGACGTACGGACTGTTCGCGGTCGCGGTGCCGGACCAACTCAGCTTCGCCGAACCCGTCTGCCCGGCCTCCGCCTTCAGCGTGAGGGCGTCGTCCCAGGTGATGGTGGCCTGCGGAAGGCCCCCCTCGGGGCCGGTGATCTGGAAGCGGCCCTTGCTGTCGGGGACCGCGGCCAGCACACCGGCGGCTCCGGCCTTCCTGGCAGCGGTATCCCACAGGTAGGCGTTGCCGCCGCCCGTCCCGGCGTCCACCAGGGCGACCTTGCCCTTCAGGTCCTGGGCGGCGAAGTTGGCGTCCGTGCCCTTGCCGATCGCGACGACCTCGGCAGTGCCCTTGCCGTCGAACTCGGTGGCCTTCTGCACCGGCAGCGGGTCCAGGACCCGTCCGCCGCCCGTGGTGAAACCGGCCTGCGGCGCGGTCTGCCGTACGGAGGCGAGGAAGGTGACCTTGTCGGCGTGCCGGACCGGCTGGGCGTAGATCGCCTTGACGTACGACGGAACGGCGGTCGCGTAACCGGCGAGCATCCGGCCGGTCTCGTCCAGCCCATAGGTCAGGCCGATCGCGAAGCCGTTGGGACGGCTCGCCCGGTGGGTGTCCCACCCGACCTGCTCCGCGTCGCGGGCGTCCAGGGTGACGGTGGTGTCACCGGAGACGGTGACCTTCGGCCGGTAGAGCTGGGACACCGAGGCCACGCTGCCGATGTCACCCGGCTCGTCCCTGGTCATGATCATCCCACCGAGGGAGTACGCACCGAGCGGCACCCGGATCGTGGTGCTGCCGGCGGTCGGGTAGCCGATGGTGTACCGGCGAGCGCTGTCACGGTGGTCGTCGAACAGCTGGAACGTCGAGAGCGACGACGCCGGGTCGCCGTGCCGGTCGAGGCCCTTGACCGTCAGGTCGGCCGACGGCACCTCCAGGTGCACGCCGAAGGGAACGGTGACGCGCACGCCGTGGGCGCCCGTGCCGACGAGGCGGCCGGTGAGCGTGCCGTAGTCGCCGGCGTCGAGCTTCGCAGCCGGGTCGATGCGGACCGGCACGTCGGCGGTGCCGTTCGCGGGGACGGTGACCCGGGTGCGGGCGGCCGAGGCGAAGCCGCGGACGCGGGAGCCGTCGTCGCCGCGGACGTCGCTGACGGCGAGGGCGAGCGTGACGTCCTTGTCCGTGACGTTGGTCAGCGTGACCGCATGGTCGACCGGGTCGAGTCCGGCCTGCGGGTACGCGAAGTCGCCCAGCAGCGGATTGGGGTCGCCGACGACGGGCTGGGTGGTCGCCCGGGCCACGTCCATCGGGCCGGCGCCCTGGTCCAGGACGGGGGCGTCGGTGTTCTTCGCCGACGAGGTGAGCAGCGCCTTAAGGCGGGCGGGGGCCAGGCCGGGGTGCTGCTGGAGCAGGAGCGCGGCGCCCCCGGCGACGTGCGGGGTGGCCATCGAGGTACCGGACATCGACTGGTACGCCTGGGCGTCGCGGCCGCCGGCGCGCGCCGCCACGACGTCGACGCCCTGGGAGGCGATGTCGGGCTTGGCGTTGATCCCGTCGGCGGAGGGACCCCGGCTGGAGAAGGACGCCGTCTCGTTCTTGCGGTCGACGGCGCCGACGGTGAGGGCGCCGGGTGCGCAGCCGGGTGTGGAGACGGTGCCGCGCAGGGAGGCGTTGCCCGCCGCGATGACGAACAGGGCCTTGCTTCCCAGGCGCTGGACCGCTTCGACGTCCGGTCCCGCGCAGCTGGTGGCGCCGTCTGCGCCGAGCGACATGGAGACGACCTGGGCGCCCTGGGCGACGGCCCACTCCATGCCGTCGACGATGCCGCTCAGCGTGCCGGAGCCGTCGTCGCCGAGCACCTTGCCGACGAGGAGTTCGGCACCCGGAGCCATGCCCGCGTAGCGGCCGGCGGAGGCGGCGCCCGTGCCGGCGATCGTGGACGCGGTGTGGGTGCCGTGGCCGGTGCGGTCGTCGGCGTCCTCGCCCTGCACGAACACCTTGGTCTGCGTGATCCGGCCGGCGAGGTCGGGGTGGGCCGCGTCCACTCCGGTGTCCAGGACGGCGACCTTGGCTCCGGAGCCGTCGAGCCCCGCCTTGTGCGCGGTGGCGGCTCCGGTGAGGGGGACGGTCGGGGTACCGAGTGCGTCGACGGCGTTCCCCCGGACCTTGGCGTCGAGCCAGATCCTGGTGACGCCGCCGGCCGCACGGGCCGAGTCCTGCGCCGGAGCCAGGTCCTTCCAGACGTCGGCGGCGGACGTCTTGGTGACGGCCAGTCCGGCGCCGCCGATGGAGTCGAGCGCAGCGGTCGTCCTGGTGCCTGGCCGGGCGGTCCGCGGCATGCGGCCCCCGGCGTACTCCACGACCACCGGCATGGTGGCGGAGTGGGCGTCGTCGTAACCGTCGGCGACGAGCCGGCCGATGTCGAAGAGGCGCACGTCGACGAGTCCGGCGTCGACGAGCTTCTCGACGCCCTGCGGGAACACGTAGGTGCGGTTGCCGTCCTGCCAGACGGCGGCGGGGTGGTCGGTGCCGTCCACGGGGCGGGGCGATGCCGAGAGGACCTTGCCGTCGTGGTCGACCCGGGCGTCGACGACGTCACCGGTGACGAGGGTGACGGTCACGGTGCGGGCGGTGTCGGTGCCGCTGCCTGTGACGGGTGTGGTGGTGGCGGGTCCGGCCTGGGCCGGGGGTATGCCGACGCCCAGCAGGGCAACGGCCGCGAGCCCGGCGGCGGCGGTGGTCCGCCATGGTCTGATGCGTCTCACAGGGAACAACTCCTGGTCGAAAGGTCGCTGAACCAGAAGCGTCACCAATTCCGGTGCCTCATGGGGGTGTTCGGGCTGGCGAGAGGCCGCCATGGCGCAATCACGACAGGGCGGGCACCGTGGACCCGCACGCCGCTGACGTGCCGCGACGGGGGTCCCTGGCCGGGTGTGTACGGGAGCGGCGAGAATGAGCGCATGTCGCCCGTCCCAGGAACACCCTCCCAGCGGCCCGCCGGCTCCGCGCCGTCCGGTCCTGCCCTGCGCGCGTCGCTCACCGAGTTGCAGGACCATCTGCGGGGCGCGGACGCCGCGCTGGCCCGGCTGCTCGGACAGTGGGGATCCGGCGCCGGCGGGAGCGACGAACACATCGTCCGGGTCCTGGAGAGCCGGGAGGAACAGGCCCGGCGCATCTACGACATCGAGTACGCCGCCCGGACCACGTTGTGGGGCTTCCAATCGGGGGCGAACACGGTGGCGCCCGTACCGACGACCCTGCCGGACGGACCGAAGGGACCGGACGGTCAGCGGACAGACGGAAGTGGACCGCCGATGCGCAAGGACGGCAATCCGGACGCGTCGTACCGCATCGTCGTGGACCGCGACTTCCTCTCCGAGCCGGCCGCACTGCGCGCGCTGGACCTGCGAGTGGAACGGGGCCACCAAGTCCGGGTCGTCGACCAGCCGTTGATCAAACTGCTCATCGCGGACGGTGAGACGGCCATGGTCCAGGTGGAGCCGGGACGGTCGCTGGAACTGCGGCCGCCGCTCGTGGTGCTGGCGATCGAGCTGTTCGAGTCGGTGTGGCGCCGCTCGCGCCCGTATCTGCGCGAGGACGGCGACCTGAGCCCCACCGACCGCCGCATTCTGCAGCTGATGCTGTCGGGACTCACGGACGCGGCGACGGCCCATCAGCTGGGCACGTCGCCGCGTACGGTGCAGCGCCGGGTCCGGGCGCTGATGGATCTGGCCGCCGTGACGTCCCGCGTCCAGCTGGGCTGGTACGCGATGCGCAACAACTGGGTTTGAGAACCCCGTCACGACGGCCGTCCGGCTACATCAGGTCCAGGTAGTCCTCCAGCGACTTGCCGCGCAGGCGCTTGACCGGGTCGGTGTACCGGTCGGCCCTGCTGTTCTGCGCCAGGTAGTTGTCCTTCACCCAGGCGAGGTCCTTCGCGCCGACGGTGCCGTCGTGGTCGATGTCGGCGGCGCGCTCGGCCGTCCCGCGTGCCGCGTACACGGCGGCCGCGTCCCGGACGTCGACGACGTCGTCGCCGTTGACGTCACCGGCGACGAGGGCGGCCGCCGAGTTGCCGGTGTTGCCGGCCACGCCCCAGGTGCCGTCCAGGCCGAGGTCGATGTCCTCGGTCCAGGTGAAGTGGCCGGGCGCCGTCACCCGGAACCGGTACGGCTTGTCGGACGGGGTCAGCCCGCTGACGGAGATCCGGCCGGTCTTGTCCAGGGCCACCTCACGGCTGGTGCCGTCGGGTGCGGTGAGGGTCGCCTCGATGCCGTCGGCGGTGTGGTCGCGGACGTTGTCGTACGCGCCTTCCCGGGTCAGCAGGGCCTGGACGGCCGGGCGGGCGACGAAGGTAGAGGTCGGGTTGAGCATCCGCACCGCACCGTAGAACTGGATGTTCAGGTTCGTCTTGGTGCCCGCCGTGTCGACGGCCGAGGTGCTGCCCGTGCTCAGGCCGGCGTTCGCCGTCACCGTGCCACCGGTCACCTCGTACGTCACCTTCACCAACGGCATCGAATCGCCGCTGAGGCCCGCGCTGTCGGCGACATCGAAGGAGAGCGTGCTGTACGAGGACGATCCGGCCGACACGTCGGTGCGGCGGATCGCGGACGGGCCGTGTGCCTTCAGTTCGTCGGTGGGTTCGATGCCGACGAGCTTGACGTTCCGGTCGTCGTAGCGGATCTGCGAAGTGAACGACTTCCAGTTCTTCAGCTCGTGGGCGGTCAGCGTGTACGTGACACGGTCCCCCGCCCTCGCCGAGGACGCGCTCGCGTCGCCGACCGCGTAGGGCGTGCCCTTCCTCATGATGTTGATCCGGCGGATCCCGCTGATGTTGCCCGCCGCGTCCGTGGGCCACAGCTTGAGCTGCGCGACGGGCGGGCCGACGGGAAGCTTGACCTGCCCGTTCACCGTCCCGTCGGACCCCACGGGGAGGTTCCCTTCGGGCGCGTTCGGGCTGTAGAGCGAGTAGTACAGGCGGTTGTCGCTCTGACCGATGTCGAGGCCCGCATCGCGGATGTCGTCGGCCTGGGCGTCCAGCAGGGTGCCGGTCACGGGGAACGTCGTGGCGTCGGCGGGCTGTTCGACGACGGTGGGGTGGGCCGGGTCCCAGGCTCCGTAGGCGTCCTGGTACGAGGGAAGCTCCGAGTCCACGTACACGTCACGCAGTTCGCTGTCGGTGCCGCCGGCGGCGTCCGTGCCGACGATGCGCAGCTTGTAGTGGCCGTCGTCGATGAAGCGGCCGCGCGGGTCGAACGGGGTGGCCTTGTCACCGGTCGACGGAAAGTACCAGGGGCCCACCGTCGCCGGGCCGTAGAGGACGCCCTCGGTGAGACCGACGGTGTTGATGCCGCCGACGTAGCCGAGGTCCTTGCCGTCGGCGTCGGTGAGGAAGATGTCGATGCTGCGCAGCTGGCCGGCCATCCGCAGGTTGAAGGTGGCCGCCCCGGACCCGACGGCTCCCTCCTCGGAACCCTGCCCGGTCGACATGACCGACTTGGTCATGTCGACCTCCTCGAACCCGGACTCGGCAACCCGCAGCCCGAACGGGACGTGCAGCGCGGGCGCCCCGCTGCCGCTGCGCGGCGTCAGCGTGACCGTGCCCTCGTAGTAGCCGGCCGGGGCTCCGGCGGGCACGCGCAGGGCGGCGGCGACGGACTTCTTGCCGTGGGCTCCGACCTTGATCCGGTCACTGGTGGTCAGGGTGATGTGCGCGGCGTCCGCGTCCGCGGAAGCGCCGGAGCCTCGGCTGAAGGCCGTGCGCACGTCGTACGTGACGGGCCTGCCGCTGTCGTTGACCACGCGCAGGGTGCGCTTGAGGTTCGTGGCGCGGCCCACCGGCAGCACGCCGAGGTCCAGCGCACCGGTGACGGCGTCGACTTCGGTCTGCGTACCGTCGACCGTGACGTGCGGGATGGTCTCCGGGACCTCTACGGCGGCGGTGGCGTGCACGGCCGCGTACGGGTCGACTGCTCCCGCGCCGGCTTCGAACACGCTGACCTCGCCGGGCAGGGCGGTCGCCGAGTTCATCAGCGCCGTCTTGATGTCGTCCGGGCTCAGCCTACGGTCGTGCTGGAGCATCAGCGCGGCGGTGCCGGCGACGTACGGCGCGGCCATCGAGGTGCCGCTGAGGCGGGCGTACGCGTACGTGTAGTCGTCGCCGGCCGGGTCGACGATGTCGGCCGGGACGGACGACAGGACGCTGACGCCGGGCGCGGTGACCTCGGGCTTGATGGCGGCACTGCCGTAGACCGGTCCGCGCGAACTGAAGTCGGCGAGCGCGCCGTCGCCGAGCCGGAAGGTACCGGCGGAGGCGAAGGAGACCTCGGCGCCCGTCGCCATCAGCGCGGCGCCGTCCGCCGCGGTCAGTGAGAACGCCGGGACGTAGTGCGGGTTCTCACCGATGTAGAACGGGATGTGCCCTTCGTCGGCGTTGTCGTTGACGAGGAGAACGGCCGCGGCGCCCTTGTCCTGCGCGCGCCGCACCTTCTCGTCCAGGGGGATGCCGCCGCGCCGGACCAGGGCGGCCTTGCCGGTGACGTCCTTGCCGGTGTAGCCGACGGCCGTGCCGGTTCCGACGTCGATGACGTCGAGGGAGCCGTCCGTCAGCTTGTCGAGGGCGTCGCCGTAGGGCTGGGCGAGCAGCCTGCCCTGCGCCGTCGCCGGTCCGGCGGTCAGCGTGTACGCGGGCAGCGTCAGCGGTTCGGAGTGGGCGCCGACCGTCAGCGAGAGGGCGGACGCGGCCGGCGTGGCGACGGTGCCCGGATTCGGGCCGCTGTTGCCTGCGGCAATGACGGTGGTGACGCCCGCGAGGACCAGGTTGTCGGCGGCTATGGACTGCGGGCTGAGCGGGTCGTTGATGGCGGCGCCCAGCGACATGTTGACGACGTCCATGCCGTCGTCGGCCGCCTTGTCCATGGCGGCGATGATGTTGCTGGTGCTGCCGCTGCCGTAGGGACCGAGAACGCGGTAGGCGTGCACGGAGGCGTCGGGGGCGACGCCGTGCGCGGCGCGCGCCTTCGCGTCGGCGCCCTGCCCGGCGATGATGCCGGCGACGTGGGTGCCGTGCTCGGTGTAGTACGTGGAACCGGCGTTGGTCTCGGCCTGGCCGGAGGCCTTCCAGTCCTCGTACGTGGTCTCCATCGGGTCGGCGTCGTCGTCGACGAAGTCGTAGCCGCCCGCGTACACGCCCTTGAGGTCGGGGTGCCGGTAGTCGATGCCGGTGTCGATGATGCCGACCTTGACGCCCTTGCCGGTGATGCCCTCGTCGTGCAGGCGGGCCACGCCGTCCTCGGCGCCGTCCGTCTCCCCGCCACCGGATCCCGTGGCCTCCGGGTCGGAGAGCGCCTTCACCGTGCTGTCGGGCCACACCGAGGCGACCTCCGCGTGGTCGAGCAGTTCGGAGACCCGGTCACCCGGCAGGCTGAGACTGACCCCGTCGAAGCTGTGGGTGTAGCTGCGGTGCAACCGGGGCGCCTGGGACTGCCGGCCGGACTTCCCCGCGGTCGCCTGCTTCGCGGGGAACATGTCCCTCAGCACGTCACGGAACGCGCTCTGGGCCTCGGTGACCGCGGCGCTCGCGTCCGTCTCGCTGAGGCTGCGCCCCTCGGCGGCGGCGAGCAGACGGGCGGTCCTGGCGGGCGGCGTCCGCAGTTGCACGATGACGTCGACGGGGTCGGCGGACTTCAGCGCGGCCTTGTCCGTGACATGGAGTCCGCCCAGGTCCAGCGTCGCCATCCGGTGCAGCGCCTCTCGCTCCTGGTCGTCCAGGGAGGCGAGCACACCGACGGCGCTCGGCGTGGTGCCCGGGCCGGGTGCGGCGACGGCCGCGGGCGCCGTGCCCGCCACGGCGGCGAGGACGGCGGCCGCCATCACCAGGGACAGGCGTCGTTGTTCCGGGACATGCGTCATATGTGCCTTGCTCCACTCTGGACTGCGCCGGTGACGTTCGCTCGATCATCGGCGCGTGGCGGAGCAGGACGGAAGGGCGACCGGTGGCGGTTTCACGACGTGTCGTCAAACCGCCATCGACGGCGGGGCACTCGGAGCAGGGTGCCCACGGTCCCGGGAGCGGAGGGCTCTATGCGGACGGCGGGGGCCCGTCGGGTGACCGGGCGGCCGCCCATCGCCGGGCGTCCTCGAGCGCGGTCGCAAGGGGCCCGAACAGTTCGGGAGCGGCCGGGACGATCCCGTTCTCACCGAGCCGGCCGGAGATCCCGGTCCGTTCCAGCAGGCGTACGAGCGAGGGGTCGACGCCGCACAGGATCAGACGGCCGCCGTGGTCGGCGAGGCCCTTCGCATACCGGTCGAGGAGTTTGAGCATCGCGGATGACGGCACGTCGGGGATCGTCCGTACGACGAGGATCAGCACCGCTCCCCGGGCCCCGTCCGTGGCCGGGAGCCTGCTCTCGATCCTGGGCAGTTCGGCGAAGAAGGACGAGCCGGCGTAGTAGAGGACGGTGACCGTGCCGGGGTCGAGCGTGGGGGGCGGCTCACCGGTCTCCCAGCGGCCCCCGTCCTTGCGTACGAGGGCGATGAGCCCGGCCTGGCGGGCGGACTGTGCGCAGTACAGCAGCAACGACAGTACGGCTCCGAGGACGATGGCCTGCTGGAGCGGGAGCTGGGTGGTGGCCAGGAACGTCAGCACCATGGCTCCGGCCGACATCCATGACGTACGCAGGACGAGCAGGATGTCGTGACGCTTGCCCCAGATGAGTTCGCCGCCCACGACCAGGATCAGACCGCCGATGACCGGCATGGGGATGCGCTCGGCGAGCGAGCCGCACAGCAGCACCACCAGGGCGAGGAAGATGCCGGAGACGATGCCGGCCCACCGGGTGCGGGCACCCGCGGACACCGCGACACCCGTGCGGGACATCGAACCGCCCGAGGGCAGCGCCTGGAACAGACCCCCGGCGAGGTTGGCGTACCCCTGGGAGCGGAAGTCCCCGTTGATGTCGGAGCGCGAACCGTCCGGGTTGGGCATCGACGGCGCGATTCCGGCCGCCTGGGCGAGACCGACGAGTGCGACCGAGACCGCGCCCCAGGCCAGGTCCGGGACGGCCGACAGGTCGGGCGCGGTGAAGGAGGGCAGGGCGCCGGGAATCGAGGCGATGTCCTTCACCGTCTCGATGTCCGTGCCCAGCAGGCCCGCGCCCACGCTGACCGCGACCATCGCGATGAGCAGCGCGACCGGTTCCAGCCTTCTCACGGCGTGGGCGAGGGCCCAGAGGGCTACGGTGGCGAGCGCGGTGAGGGTGGCGGCGAGTTGCCAGTCGGCGATGTGCCACAGCCAGTCGCCGAGTTGGACGAGCCGGTTGTGTCCCTGGGGCTCGTAGCCGGTGGCGTCCTTCAGGACGCCGGTGATGATCTGGAGCGCGATGCCGGTGGAGAAGCCGGTCATGACGGCGTTGGAGACGAAGCTCATCACCGCCCCGAGCCGCAGTACTCCCATGAGCAGCATCACCGCACCGACCATGACCGTCAGCAGCGCGATGTCGCCGGCGTCCTTCGGGTCGAGCCCGGCGTCCGAC
The DNA here is from genome assembly GCF_019399235.1 of Streptomyces poriferorum. Lineage (GTDB taxonomy): Bacteria > Actinomycetota > Actinomycetes > Streptomycetales > Streptomycetaceae > Streptomyces > Streptomyces poriferorum. The sequence continues at coordinate 17,962 of NZ_JAELVH010000059.1, forward strand.
AGCACGCTCTGCGACGTCAGTGCGATCGCGCTGGTCAGCGTCGTGACCATGAGGACCGTGCGGGAGGTCAGTGAGCCGACGATCGCCGGCACCACACCCGCGTAAAGACCGGCCACCGGGTTGAATCCGGCGATGGCCGCGTAGGCCATGCCCTCCGGAATCGAGAAGAGCCCGGTCACCGCGCCCGAGCTGACGTCGGAGGGCGTCGGTCTGCCCAGCCGTGCCCCGTGGAGCGGCGCCGTCCACCGTCCGGGCATCGGCCCACCCCCTTTCCCGGATACAGAGCCCGCCGCACATCACGGCACGGCGGGCTCACGAACAGCTGGGAGGGAGGTCAGCCGGCGAAGACCTCGCGCAGCTTCGCCTCCTTCTCGCTGTCCAGGTTCGACTGGATCAGCTCGGAGTGGCCGGAGGGGAACGCGGCCCGGACGCGGTCGACCACGGCGTCCTGCGAGAGGAGGAAGAGCGCCGACGAACCGGGGGTGACCTTCGACTTGACCGAGTCGATGAAGTCGTCGTCGATACCGACGTCGGCCATCTTCCCGCCGAGTGCGCCGGCGGCGGCGCCGACGGCGGCCCCGAGCAGCGGCATGAAGAAGATCAGGCCGAACAGCATGCCCCAGAAGGTGCCCGAGAGCGCTCCGAGACCGGCGAGGTTGCTCAGTTGCTTGGTCTTCGGCTTCGTCGCGTCAGCGGGCCAGCTGACCGTGGCCGCGTCGACCACCTTGATCAGCTCCTGCTTCTGCAATTCCAGGAGGGTGCTCTCGACACTGGCGGCACCTTCGGGCGAGTCGAATTTCCAGACGGTCAGCGTGGCCATGAATCCTCCGCGGATGCGAGCAGAAAAAGACGCCGGTAGGGCGCCGAACACCGACCATTCAAAACTGAACAGACGAACCACGCATCTCAGGAACAGGCGGCATTCCATGCCTGACCACCCGTTCACTCGTTCGGCTCCCACCATGGCGCCGTGGCCGGGAATGCCCGTGAGGATCAGCACAACCTCGCACCAACGGCCGTACGGAAGAGGACGGACGACTACATGACACACGAAGACGATCATGGGTGACGCCATCGGTCAGATGCTGACCTCCGCCGTGGGTATCGCCATCAGCCCCGTGCCGCTCATCGCGGTGATCCTCATGCTCGCCACCCCGAAGGGCCGGGCGAACGGCCTGGCGTTCACCGCCGGCTGGATCGTCGCCGTCGCAGCCGTGGTCACCGTGGTGGTCCTCGCCGGGTCGGGCGCGGACGCCTCCGGCGACGACGGGCCGGCCACCTGGACGCTCTGGCTCAAGCTCGCCCTCGGCGTGCTCTTCCTTCTGTTCGCCGCCAAGCAGTGGAAGGACAGACCCCGTGCAGGGCACGAAGCCGCCACGCCGGCATGGATGAAGGCCATCGACACCTTCAGCCCGGGCAAGGCCGCCGGCCTCGCCGTCATCCTGGTGGTCGCCAACCCCAAGAACCTCGTTCTGGCGATCGGCGGCGCCGTCTCCATCGCGAGTTCCACCGCCGGCGCGGGCGGCAAGGCCGTCGCCGCCGTCCTCATGGTCCTGATCGCCTCGCTCTGCGCACTGGTCCCGCTCGGCGTCTACCTCGCCGGTGGCGCCAGGGCCACGGAGGTGCTCGGCGGATGGAAGGAATGGATGGCCCGGCACAACAGCGCGATCATGACCACCCTCCTGGTGGTTCTGGGCGTGAAGTACATCGGCGACGCCCTCAGCGGTCTCACCTCCTGACCCTCTCTCCCGAGGAGACCTCTTCATGAGCAGTACGGAAACGTCGGCAGACCTGCCCGGACCCCGCACGGCCGCGGCGCGGTCGGCGACACCGGCCTTGACCTGGCTGACGCCCGCCTTCATGACCACCGCTTCGGTGGCGAGTCTGCGGGCCGCGCCGACCATGGCCGTCTACGGCCTGGCCCGCGCCTTCCTCTGTCTCCTGCCCGCGATCCTGTTCCTCCGCCACTACGGAGCCACCCGGGATCGGTGACCACGGCTCCCGGTGCGGGGCGGGCCACCGCACCGGGAGTCGCGCTCAGGCCAGGCGCAGCCGCACCAGGGCCGACAGTCGGTCGACGGCCACGATCAGGACCAGCACCACCAGGATGTGCGTCAGCATCTCGTCGAACTGGAACAGTTTGATCGACTGGTTGATCAGGAACCCGATGCCGCCCGCGCCGACCAGGCCGAGCACCAGCGACGACCGGACGTTGACGTCGAGCCGGTACAGCAGCAGCCCGGTCATCTGGGGGGTCACGGTCGGCAACAGGGCGTGCGCGGCCACCTGGATCCGGCCCGCTCCCGCCGAGCGCAGGGCCTGTACGGGTCCGGGGTCGGCGTCCTCCAGCGCCTCCGCCCACAACTTGCCCATCACGCCGACGTTGTGGAGCAGCAACGCCAGTACGCCCGGGAACGGGCCGAGACCGACAGCGGTGACGAAGATCAGGGCGAAGACCACGTCGGGTACGGCGCGCAGGAACGACAGCAGCGAGCGCGCCGCCTGGTAGACGGCTGCCGAGGGGGCGGTTCCGCGCGCCGCGAGCAGGGCCAGGAGGAGCGAGAACGGCACGGACAGTGTGGTGCCGAGCAGCCCGATCCACAGGGTCACCAGGGCGCCGTTGAGGCTCGGTTCCAGTACGTCCCAGCTCAGGTCGGGAGGGATCGCGTCAGCCAGGAAGTCCACGATGCCGCCCCAGCCCTCGGCCAGCGCACCGAAGGACATCTCGGTCGTGTTCCACGCGATGACATGGACGGCGAGAACCACGGCGGCGACCACGGCTCCGAGAGCGGTGGCCCGCGGCCGGACGGGCTTGGCGGGGACGGGAAGCCTCCGCACCTCATCGAGATCGATCATGAGACGGCCTCCATGACCGCGGGCCGGTACAGGGCATCGACGTCCTGGCCGGGCGGCCCGTCGAGGATCACGCGGCCGTCCCGCAGGCCGACCACGCGGTCGGCGTGCCGGGCGGCGAGCGAGGGCTGGTGCAGGACCGCCAGGACGGCGAGGCCCGCGTCGTGGGCGAGTTCGGCGAGCAGCGCGAGCACCTGCTCGGACGCGGCCGGGTCCAGCGCGGACACCGGTTCGTCGGCCAGCAGGACGCGGGGGCGCTGGCACAGGGCACGGGCCACCGCGACGCGCTGCTGCTGACCGCCGGAGAGACGGCCGGCGCGTTCGTGCGCGCGGTCGGCCAGTCCCACCCGGTCCAGGCAGGCCATCGCCTCCTCGCGCAGTGCGCGCGGGAACAGGGCGGGAACCAGCGAGTGCCGCAGCGACAGCCGGCCGAGCGCGCCGGCGCACACGTTCTCCAGGACACTGCGCCGCCGCACGAGGTGGATGTGCTGGAAGACCACGGCGATGTCCAGCGGCCCGCACGGCTTCCCGTCGATGCCCACACTGCCCGCCGTCATCGGTTCCAGGCCGGCGGCGGCTCGCAGCAGGGTCGACTTGCCGGAGCCGTTGGCCCCGAGTACGGCGAGCAGTTCGCCCCGGGCGACGTCGACGTCCACCCCGTGCAGCACCTGCCGCTCTCCGTACCGCACGGTGATCCCGGACAGCGCGAGCATCAGACGTCCTTCTCGGTCAGGTTCAGGGTGGCGGCGAGGTCGAACAGCGGCTGGTATGTCGACTTGTCCACGGCGACCAGCGGCGCGGGCGGGTCGACGTCGAGGAGGGCGCCGATCTCGCCGACCTTGTCCGGCGGCAGCTTCAGCAGGGCGTCGGTGACGGCCTTCTTGAACTCGGCGTCGAGGTCTCCACGGACGGTGATCGGGTCGTTGGGGATCGGATCGGAGCTCCACACCTTGCGGAACCCGGCCGGGTCGAAGGTTCCGGCGGCGGTGGCGCCGGCCAGTTGCTGGGAGTTGATCTCGGCGGCGTCGACCGTGCCCTTGGCGAGGGCCAGCAGCGCCTCCGGGTGACCGCCGGCGTAGTTGATCTTGACGTCGTCCTTCTTCAGGCCGGCGTCGAGCATCGCCTGGCGGGGCAGGGCGTCGCCGGAGGTGGATCCGACGGACGCCAGGGCGAGGGAGTGGCCCTTGAGACCGGCGACCGACGTGACGGCCGAATCCTTCGGCACCCAGATGCCGGCGGTGTAGCTGGACACCTTCCCCGTGCCGTCCCCGAACGAGGCGACGGCCTCGGCCTTGGCCCGCCCGCTGGCGAAGACGTAACCGAGGGGACCGAACATGGCTATGTCGAGCTTGCCGTTCTCCATGGCGAGCACCTCGGCGGAGTAGTCGTCGGTGACGGTCAGCTCCACCTCGCAGTCCAGGCTCTCACCAAGGGCGTCGGCGAGGACCTCGGCGGCCGGGGTGAGCTTGGCGGGGTCCTCGAAGGGCTCAACACCGAAGCGGACCTTGCCGCCGGGGCAGGTGGCGGACTCAGCGGCGTCCGAACTGCCGCCACAGGCGGTCAGGGACAGCGCTGCGACAACGGCGAGCGCGGTGGCAAGGGTGAAAGGGCGGACGGACACGGTGAACTCCGGTTCAGGGGCAGCACGGGGGAAATGACGCGGTACAGCGGTACGAACGGTGTGGGGGGACTCGCTCGCCGGGGCGGCTGTGGCCAACGTGTCAGGCACAGCCACCCCGGTCAACGCTTGTATGGACAGGTCGCCAACTGTTCATCTGTGAGTCGGCAACGGGTCGTCCGCCCCGGAATGCGAGGCGGGCCGAAGGGGGCGGGGCTCAGCGGTGGCGGCCCTCACCCTCCGCGCCGGCCTGCCGCGCGGCTCCGTCATGGCGTCCACTGCCGGAGGGCCTGGGGTAGGAGGTGTGGCCCAGTTCGCCCGCGGTGCGGGTCACCTCGAAGAGGCGCTCGCCGTCACGGTTGATCCAGGTGGCCGTGAGGGTCGGCATGTCGAGCGTCGTATCGGCGACCAGCTTGAGGAAGACGTGCGGCTCGACTGCACTGTGCACCAGGTGGGGGCTGGGCACGTTGAGACTCGGGATGGTGCTGTCGTGCAGGGGGCTGACGATGAACTGCCACAGGTCGTAGCCGACCCGCGGTCCGTAGCTCAGGGCCCGGGAGACGTGGATGTCGCCGCCGATCAGGAAGCAGCCCGGGATCTCCTCCTCCTTGATGAAGTCGTAGATCGCCTCCCGCTCGTAGGAGTACGTGGCCCAGTCGTCCTTCTCGGCGTTCTGCTTGTCGTCCCAGATCATGCCGGTGGCTATGGCCTTGAACGGCGCTGTGCTCCTGCGGAGCTGTTTGCGGAGCCAGTCCCACTGCACCGTGCCCAGACAGGTCAGCTGGGTGCTGTCGGCCCAGCTCGGTGCGGTTCGGCTGAACCAGCGCGGGTCGAGCAGGAAGACCTCGATCGGTCCACGACGGAAGGATGTATAGACACCCTCGCCGTCCGTGCGCTGCGTGAGGATCTTCCCGTCCGCTGTCTGCCCGAAGGTGGGGTTGGCACGGTAGTTGACGAAGGCCGTGCGGTTCTGGCGCTTGCTCTTGTAGTCGCCGTGGAAGTCGTTGCCCCCGAAGTCGTGGTCGTCCCAGGTGGCCCAGACCGGCATGGAGCTGATCATCCGGGAGATCTCCGGCTGCACCAGGAACGTACGGTGCTTCTGCCGTGCCACCGCGAGGTCGGCACTGTCGACGTACGGGGTGTCCCCCAGCATGACGAAGCTGTCGCAGCCCTCTTCCATGATCTTCGTCCACACGTGGTCGGGGACCGACGATCCGCACGAGCCCATCCCCATGGTGACCACGGAAGGCTTGTCCGGAGCGGGTGAGGTCGTGAACGAGCCGGCCATCGGCGTGAAGCCGGCCGCCTCCTTGACCGGGGTCAGGACGAACTCGTACGCCGTGTCCGGGGCAAGACCCCGGAGCTGGGCGATGAGCGTGTGGTCGTTGTCGGGCTCGATGCGGGTGGTGACGGTGCGCCAGGCCCTGTTGTCGTGCCTGCCGGCCTTCCGGTAGGCACAGTTCCAGCGGGCGTGCAGCGAGGGGTCGAGGCCGGGGCGGGCCCAGATGCGGGCGCTGCCGGGTTCGGTGTGGCCGACCATGGGCCCGACCGGCCGCTCCGGCGGCATCGGCGTCGGGACCACGGCGGGTGCCGTACCGGAACGCACCGACGCGACGTACCCGGACAGCGCGGCGAAGAACGCCGCACTGTCCGCCACCGCCTCGGCAGGCTGGACCACCACGCCGGCACCGTTGCGGATCTTGTCCAGGGTCAGGCTGGTCACGAGGAACCGTCCGGCGCCGAACTGGCCCTCCAGGAGGGCGGGCGGGAACCCGGAGGCGGCGCACGCCATCAGCACCCGCATCGAACTCCACCGCTGGACCGTCTCGTAACTCACCCGCGGACTGGCGTTCCGGCCGGTGAACAGCCGGCCGTTGCTGACACGCTGCCCCTTGACGAGCGGATGACCGGCATCGACCGGGTAGACCGTGTCGTAGTCGGCGTCCGTACGCACCGCGGACACACCGGCCGGCAGATAGGCCACCGGGGCGCCGTACTGGTCGGACTGCGCCAGATCCAGGACGACTCCGCCGCCGGCGACGAACCGCCGCAGGGAATCGGCCTGGTCGGCGACGTACTCGAGGTACTCACCGCTGTTGTTCGTGAACGTGCCGAAGGCGATCAGGTCGACCGGCTGCGGCTGTTCGTCCGCCGGAAGCGCCAGGTCGAGCGGAACGACCTCGAAGCCGGCCTGCCCCAGCAGTTCGGCCAGCCCCAGAGCCTTGGTCCAGGGGTCCTCGTACTCCAGGACGGCGGCGCGCAGCGGGACTTCGGCACTCCCTGCGGGGCCCGGCGCGGCGCCGGCGGCGAACGCCGGTGCGGCGGCACCGGCCGTGAGAGCGGCTGCGACGCCGCCGGTCAGTATCTTCCGCCTGTCCAGCCCGTTGTCCGGCATCTCTTCTCCTTCGGAACGCGGCCTCGGGTCCGCCCGGCGCGGATACGAAGACCGAATGGTGAGGGCCCGTCTGAGGGCTCGTACGCAGACGCTGGCAGAGTGCGCGGCGAAGGACAATGACTTGTATCTACAAGTCATTCCGCGTTCACGCACGTCTTCGGGACGGCATGCGGTGTTCACCCACTCCCGCTCCCGGGTCACGCTCTCCGCGCCCGGCCTCCTCGCGGGCGGGGCAGGGGTCAGCCCAGAGCCGGCAGAACGGCCTGCCGCGGGGCATCCGCGCCATGGGCGGCCCGCACGGCCACACCGAGATCGCTCAGCGCGTACGCCCCTTCCACCAGGCCGGCGAAGGGGTGCGCGGCATGGCGGGCGGCAAGGAACGCGACGGCCGACTGGAGGTCGGCGGGACGGTAGTTGTGCACACCGGTGACCGTGCGCAGCCCCCGAACCAGCCACTCGGGGTCGACGGACACCGCGTCCGCAGGAGAGACCGAGCCCGCCAGCACGGCGATTCCTCCGACATCGAGGGCCGACAGACACGCCGCCACACCCTCCGTACGCCCCGACAGCTCCAGAGCGACGTCGAAGAGGCCGGGAGGTTCGTTCACGTCCCGCACCCGGGCGGCTCCGAACTGTCCGGCCCGCACCCGCCGCGCCGGGGACGGATCGACAGCGGTCACGCGGGCGCCTCCCAGGGCGGCCATCGCCACCGCCGTCAGGCCGAGCATGCCCGCCCCGGTGACCAGCACCTCACGCCCTTCCAGCGGACCGGCGGCGGCCAGGACGGCGGCCACGGTGGCGGTGGCGCAGGAGGCCGGGGCGGCGACCACGTCGGGCAGCCCGTCGGGCACGGCGACGATGGCGGTCCCCGGCAGCAGCAGGCAGTGGGTGGCGAACCCGCCGGTCAGGGGAGCACGTTCGTCGAACGGCTCGTGCCCGTACTTGCGCAGGCCCTGGCACTTCTGCGGGTTGCCGCGCAGACAGCGCCGGCAGCTTCCGCAGGAGGCGGTGACCGACCACACCACGCGCAGCCCCGGCACCACCGGCGTGCCGTCCACGCAGGACGGCGCCCCGGGCCCCACCGCCAGCACGGTCCCCACCTGTTCGTGCCCAAGCACCGCGGGGACCGGGGACGGCCGCCGGCCGTGCACGGTGTGCAGGTCGCTGCCGCATACGGTGGCCAGATCGATGCGCACGAGCACCTCCCCCGCACCGGGCGACCGCGGGGTCGTGGCGTTCACCAGAGTGAAGGGCCGGTCGACCCCGTCCCAGCGGGCGTAGCGAACGGTGACGAGTTCATCGGAGGTGGTCCCAGGCATGGCGTCAAACCCAATCCGTCATGATTGCTTGCGCATGATTACTTGCATGCGAGTAGGCAACATGTATAGACATCCCTACGCGGCCGCGGCGAAACTCTGGGTGAACAGCGGATGCAGAATCACTCTTCGGCCCGGCCCGCACGGGCGTCCCCGGCACCTGCCGCCCCTCGCCTTTCGTCCGAACACCACACGCCGGGTGGGTAGTTCGCGCCGGTTACGCCCGGAGCGCACCGGGGCCCAGGTGCCGGAGCAGACCACACGGCCAGGTGACCGACGGCAGGAGGAGCATCGGCAGGCATCTGTAGAGTCAAGTCCATGGCAACACCTCTGCACCGGACCATCGCAGCCGAACTCCGCCACCGGGTTCGTTCCGGGAAGCTCCAGGTCGGCGAGTCACTGCCGTCCGAGTCCCAGCTGTGCGAGGAGTTCTCGGCATCACGAGGACCGGTCCGCCAGGCGCTCGCCACCCTGCGCGACGAGGGGCTCATCGGTGGCGGCCAGGGGAAGCGGACGGTGGTGCTGGACACGGTCCCCACCCAGCCGTTCGAGTCGTTCCTGTCCTTCACCCACCGTGCGGAACTGACCGGACACACCCCTGGGCAGAAACTGCAGGAGATCGCGCTGCGGCGCCCCGAACCGGAGATCGCCGCCGCCCTGGAGATCAACGCGGACGACCTCGCGGTCCAGCTCATCAGGCTGCGCCTGCTCGACGGACGCCCCGCGATGCTGGAGCGCATGACGTACGTCGAGTCGGTGGGCCGCCCGTTGATCTCCGCCGATCTGGACGCCGGCTCCATCTACGCCCTGCTCACCGAGCAGGGCGTAGATCTGCACTCGGCCCGGCACACGTTCGACGCCGTACCCGCAAACAGCCTGGACGCGGAACTCCTGGACGTCCCCGAGGGCTTCCCGCTCCTGAGGGAACGACGCCTGACGACCGATTCCCACGGCACCCCCGTCGAATGGTCCGAGGACCGCTACCGCTCGGACACCGCGACGGTGACGGTCACCAACACCCGTAGCTCCCGCAGCGCCATGCTCTGAGCGCGACAGGCAGGGCCACTTCCCGTACGGAGGTACCTTCCCCTCCATGGACAGTCAGCGAGAAGGCGCGCACTGCGGCATCTGCGGTCAGGCGATGGACGGCCATGACGCTCATCAGCAGGACGAGGGCGGCCGACCGGCCCGAAAAGGGAAGAGTGTCACCTACGTCGTCGTGGAGCTGCGCGGAGCCACCGCCCATTTCCAGGCAACGGACGACCCCACCCGGACGTTCAGGACCGGTGCCGCCGACTTGGCGGGGCAGCTGGGGATCGGCCTTTCCGGCCTTCTGGACCGCCGGTACACGTGCTGGGTGGAGCCAACCGAATACGGCGTCGTCCGAAGCGGATTCACCCTCGCCTGACAAGTTCCCAACGCCCGGCCGGGCCTTACCGATGACAAGTTCCCAACGCCCGGCCGGGCCTTTCCGGCGACAAAAGCCCAACGCCCGGCCGCCCCCTTCCGACCGGGCGTTTCGAACAGCATCTCGACCGNGACGACCACGTCGTCGAACCACAGGGTGTCGTCGCCGGTCCCGTAGCTCTCCCAGCCCAGCCGCAGCGCGGTGGGCCTCGGCGGCGTGGTCCGGGAGAGCCACTGCTGGTCGATGTCCTGGGTCGGTACGCCGTCGGCGTGCAGCCCCGGCACCTGTTCTTCGTTGAGCCAGGTGTCGAGTTCCGGCGCCGTGGTGTCGACCGCGAACCGCACGCATTGCCAGCTGTTTGTCGGCAGGGGCCTGCTCAGTCCCACCCCGACCGGGCTCTGCGCCGGGAGCGTGGCGTCGTCGCTTTCCCGGTTCCACTGCAGGGCGCCGTTCTGGCCGCCGATCCGCAACGCCTTGCCGGCCTGGGAACTGTCGGGCATCGACACGAAGGTGACGTGCGCGGCAGGGAGCGCGGTGGTGTGCCGTACCCACATGCGGATGTGCAGCACCGGACCCACCGACGACAGGTCCGCCGCGGCAGCCACGAAGGCGTGGTTGCAGTAGCCGGCCCGCCCGTCCAACCGCAGCGATCTCGTGCCGCTGTGCGCGACCTCCGTGTCGACGGCGGCCGTGCCCGTGCCCTGGCAGTCGGGGGCGGTGAACTGCCAGTTCCCGGCGGGGGCAGGACCGGCCTGGTCCTCGAAGTCCTCGCAGACGGCGGCATCACCGCACTCCGCCGAAGGCGGTGTGGTGGGGGGTGGCGTCGTGGGAGGTGGCGTGGTCGGTGGTGAGGTGCCGTCGCCGCCGCAGGACACGCCGTTCAGGGTGAAGTCGGTGGGCGCCGAGCCGGCCGACTGCCAGGTCCCCTGGAGCCCGAAGTCGACGGTTCCGCCGTCGCTCAGCGCTCCGTTCCAGTCCGTGTTGACGGCGGTCACGGCGTGACCGGTCTGCGTGACGGTCGCGTTCCACGCGGAGGTGACCTTCCGGTCACCGTCGTACGTCCACGTCAGCCGCCAGCCGTTGAGCGCGGAACCCGTGTGGGTGATGCGCACCTGGGCGGAATAGCCGCCGGCCCACTCGTTGGCGGTGTAGTCGACCCGGCATCCGGGCGCCATATCCGAACCGCTGGCGGGCACCACGACGAAGACCGAGAACACCAGGGCGAGAGCGGCCACGGCCGCCGTCCAGGGTCTGCGCAGTAATCGTGGAAGAAGATTCGGCATGTGCGCCTCCTCGGGGTGGGGAACCGTAGGACAGGGCAGCGGAAGCACGGTGGGAGCGCTCCCATTCATCACAGCGACATGACGGCGTACTGTCAATACAGTGGTCCATCCGAGTTCACCCAACCCTCTGCCGCGGGCGCGGCACGATGGCCGCGGGCGCGGGCGAGCCGGGCGCTACTGCACGGCCGTGGGTGGGCCACATGGCGCTGTTGAGCCGGTCTCACACCACGGCCGTGCATACGACGGACTAGACGGGCGGCCACGCGTCATCCCGACCGGGATCTTCTGGACCGGCGAAGTCGGGCCGGCGGTTCCCGGTCAAGATGACGCACCGGGGCGCCTGCCGTCAGGTCCCGTAGGTGATCCGCACGTCCTTGAAGCCCAGGGAGTGCAGAAGGCCCTCCAGCATCCTGGTGGTGTTGGCCTCGGCCCTCGTGGTCAGTCCGCTGTCCTTGGCCGCATCGCCGATGTGCGAGACCGCGATTTTCTGCACGGCGTGTTCGCTGTTGGGGTTGTCCGAGAACACGTCTCCGAGGCGGTCGAGCAGGCCGCGTTGTTTGGAGACGGCGTAGGAGTGGTCGGCGTCCAGGGCGGGCTTGCCGAGCTGCGCGTGCGGGAGCCGCAGGGTGGCAGAGGTGCGGTCGTCGTTGACCGTCACGCCGTTCCCGCCGACGCTGCCGAGGTCCACGTACGCCTCCACCGTGCCCGCACCCACGTAGAGCGTGCGGGAGCCGCGTACGGCGTCCGGCAGGTACTTGGCGTCCTTCTCGAGGTCGACGACCACCTGGAAGTTTCCGGAGGCGGCGTCGAAACGGCTCATGTCCTTGATGGACTTGAGGACAGCGGGGCCCGAGCGGTCGGTCGTCTCGGTACCGAACAGATCCTTGATGCCCGGCAGTACAGCCAGCCTGATCCCGGCGAACAGCACCGCCATCACCAGCACGAAGGCAGTCATCACCTTCGCCCAGGCGGGCATGCGTCCGGGAAGGCGTCTGAGGGGAGTCGTCATCCGATGGCCCTCCTTTCCTGTACTCCGGATGCCCCGGGAAACCCTTACGAGACAGGTGAGTTGAGGAACATACGAAGAGTCAGACGGATGCGGGGCGGCACGAGGGCCGGCGCGGCCCCGTTCTTCGGCCCACGGCCGAACGAGGTCAAGCGGGCCCGGGGGCGTGATGGACCGCGCGAATCCGGGGAACCCTTTCTCGCGTCGCCTCGCGGCCCCCGACGAAAGGACCTGGCCATGTCCGCCCGACCGACCACGCTCGATTCCCGCACCGACCTGCTCCAGATCTTCGAGCTTGCCCAGCAGCTCCGTGTGGACTCGGTGCGCTCCAGCACGTCCGCGGGATCCGGGCACCCCACCTCCAGTCTCTCGGCAGCGGACCTGATGGCCGTGCTGCTCGCCCGCCATCTCCACTGGGACGACTGGCCACGCGCCGGACAACCCCGCCGGCGACCACCTCATCTTCTCCAAGGGGCATGCGTCGCCTCTCCTCTACGCCATGTTCAAGGCAGCCGGAGTCATCAGTGACGAGGAGCTGATGACCACGTACCGCCGGTTCGGCCACCGCCTCCAGGGCCACCCCACCCCGGTTCTGCCCTGGGTCGACGTGGCCACCGGCTCCCTGGGCCAGGGCATCGCCTACGGCGTCGGCATCGCGCTGGCGGGCCGCGACCTGGAGAAGCAGCCCTACCGGGTATGGGTGCTCTGCGGAGACAGCGAGATGAGCGAAGGTTCCGTCTGGGAGGCACTCGACAAGGCGGGCCGGCACCAGCTGGCCAACTTCACCGCGATCGTCGACGTCAACAGGCTCGGTCAGAGCGGGCCCACCGAGCTCCAGTGGGACACTGCCGCCTACGCAAGGCGTGCCGAGGCGTTCGGCTGCCGCGCCCTGGTGGTCGACGGCCATGACCTGGAAGAGGTGGACCGGGCCCTGACCACCGCGGCCGATGGGCAGGCACCCACCGTCATCGTCGCCAGGACCGTCAAGGGCCGGGGCGTCAGTGAGGTCGCCGATCAGGAGAACTGGCACGGCAAACCGCTGCCCGAGGATCTGGCCGAGCGCGCCGTGGCGGAACTCGGCGGAGTACGCGACCTGCGGGTGCGCGGCCCCCGGCCGCCCGAGGCCACCGCGGTCGCGGCCCCCGCAGCGGGCCCGGTGGAGCTGCCTCGTTACGACGTCGGGGACGAGGTCGCCACCCGGGTCGCCTTCGGCAAGGCGCTGGCCGCTCTGGGCGCCCGCCCGGAAGTGGTCGCCCTGGACGCCGAGGTCGGCAACTCGACGCACGCCGAGGACTTCCGGAAGGCCCATCCGGAGCGGTACTTCCAGGTCTACATCGCCGAACAGCAGATGATCGCCACCGCCGTCGGTATGGCCGTCCGCGGCTACCGCCCCTACGCCACCACGTTCGCCGCCTTCCTCACCCGGGCGCACGACTTCATCCGGATGGCCGCCGTCTCCGGGATCACCATGGCCCTGTGCGGAACCCACAGCGGTGTGGAGATCGGCGCCGACGGTCCCTCCCAGATGGGAGTCGAGGACCTGGCGATGATGCGCGCGATCCTCGGGTCCACCGTGCTGTATCCGTCCGACGCGACCTCGGCCGCCGCCCTGACGGCCGCCATGGCGGACATCGAAGGCATCTCGTACCTGCGCACCACGCGAGGCGCCTACCCGGTGCTGTACTCCGAGGACGAGACCTTCGCGCCGGGAGGGTCGAAGACGCTGCGCGGGGGCGGTGACGACGACCGGGTCACCCTGATCGGCGCCGGTGTCACCCTGCACGAGTGCCTGGCCGCCGCCGAGGAACTCGCTGCCGACGGGATCCCGGCCCGCGTCATCGACCTGTACTCGGTCAAGCCCCTCGACGCCGACGCCCTGGTCCGGGCCGCCTCGGACACCGGCGCTCTGGTCGTCGCCGAGGACCACCATCCCGAAGGCGGCATCGGCGAAGCGGTCCTCTCGGCCCTGGCGGCGTCCGGCAGCAACCCTGCCTTCGCCCACCTCGCCGTCACGGGCCTGCCGGGTTCGGGCACCCCCGGCGAACTCCTCGACGCGGCCGGCATCTCCCGCTCCCACATCGCCGGTTCCGCCCGCGCCCTGGTCGAGCGCCGCTGACGTCGAGCGGGAGCCGGAGTGGGCCGGCGGAGACCGCGTGAGCGTGTGCGTGGGGCGTGACGATGGAAGAGCACCAGCCCCGGAATGACGTACGGGTCATGAGCGGCCCGCACGGTCGTCTTCTGGGACTCTTCCTTCCCGGCGCCCGAAGGCGGGGACGGCTGCTGCGCTGTCAGTCGGCTGAAGTATCGTTCCCGCCACCACACGCCGACTCGGAGGATCAAGAGAATTGACCGGCCTGTCCGCCTTCCCGCTGCCCTTTCGCACCGCCCGTTCCCTGTCGTTCGCGACACCCCGGACGCTGCGGGAACTTCAGATGATGCGGTGCAGCTCGCACATTCGGACGAAGCCGCGATGGTTCGACAAGATGAACGATGCCGACATCGTCGCCAGGTGGACGCGGGAAGCGGTCGCCCAGGGGCTCACCGAAGCGCAGGTCGGCTATGTACTGGCCGAACTCGCGCACTACGCGGCCCTGCGGGACGAACGGACCGGCATCGAGGTGTCCGCCGTCGACGGGGTGTGGCAGTCGGACACGCTGATCGGCGAAAAGCTCGGATCCCGGCTGCGCGAGGCGGTCCGGGTTCTGGAACAGGTCCCCGAAGCCGACCGGGACTGGCATCCCGGATCCGACGGCCAGGTCCTGGATCTGGTTCATCCCTCACTGTTCTGTCTGGTGAGAGAAGTGAGCGGCGCGCCCGACCGGGCTTGGCTGAACCCGACCGATCGCTATGCGAAGTACGAGTTCTCGGACACGTTCCAGTGGCTGCCCACGGACGTCGACGTCAGTTCGGACGGCGATGTCGCATTCCGCTCGTACGTCAACAACGTTCACCCAGAGGCTCATCACGAACTCGCCTCCGTCCTCCCGGACTTGTTCGCACGCGTCCGCCCCCTGTTCGAGAAGGTGCTCACCGACCTGCGTCATCCACGGCCCCTGCGGATCGAGGCCGATCCCTATGGGTGGTACGACTCGGAGCCGGAGTATCCGGACGAATCCTCCTACGGTGACGACAAGGCCTACGCGGAAGCCGTCGACGCATGGGAGGTGGCCCAGGAGGACTGGTGGGATAGCCGCCGCCCGGTCGTTCCGGACGCGCCGGTCTTCGTCGCGCCGCAGGTGCCCGACGCATCCGCCCGAGTCGACCTGCGCGGCCGCAGTCTCCAGGTCATCGTCAAGCTCGCCACTGTTCACCTCACCCCGGACAAGCCCGAGTACACCGGTGGTTCCTGGCATGTCGAGGGAATGCTGAACGAGCGGATCGTGTCGACCGGCATCTACTACTGGGACAGCGAGAACATCACCGAAAGCCGGCTGAGCTTCCGGGCGGCACTCGACGACCCGCGCTACGAGCAGAACGACGACAACGGTCTGCGGGAGGTCTACGGCCTGGAGGACGAGGACGCGCTGAACCAGGCACTGGGATCGGCATCGACACCGGCGGGCCGCTGTCTGGCGTTCCCGAACATCCTGCAACACCGCGTCGGATCGTTCCGCCTCGCGGACCCGACCCGCGCGGGACATCGCAAGATCCTCGCGTTCTTCCTGGTCGACCCGTCGGAGAAGATCGTCTCGACATCCGATGTGCCGCCGCAACAACCGTGGTCCGAAGCCTCGACCATGACGCTCGAACAGGCCAAGGGCTTCCGCGAACAGCTCATGCAGGAACGCAAGTTCTTCGTCGATGAGCACAACGAGCAGATCTACGAGCGGGAGTTCTCCCTCTGCGAGCACTGAACCCCGCCGTGCCGCTCCGGGCGGCCGATGGTCACGGCACCCCGGAAGCGGTCCGGCGAGAGCGTCGACATCGTGTCGAGCGACGCGTCGGGGACCGGCAGGAGATGGGCATCGACCCAGGTGTCCCCCGTTGCCGCATTGGCCCAGGGATCCTCGATCACGACGGCTCCGGGGACGACGCCGTGGCAGAGCACCCAGTGCGGCACGTCGAACCCCTGCATGCCGGCGAGCGAGAGCAGGAGCGGCACGTGCTCCCGTCGGCCGATCGCGTCCCGGATCGCGGTCATGGAGAGGTGGACCGGGTCGATCGGCACACCGGTCCGTGCGGCGTCCGTGCGTGAGGCGCGCTGGAGCAGGGCACGCCATTCCTGTTCCTTCTCCGGGTGATGGTCGAGCAGGACGGGCCGTTGCGTGTCGAGGTGGATCTCGACGGGAGACGACGGCCAGGCCCGGCGTACGGCAACGCCCAGCCCGACCGGCTCGCAGGCGAGGAAGTTGTTCGCGTCGCGCCACAGCGTCAGCTCCGCCTGACGGTCGAGGGCGTCCCGCGGCAGCGTCCCCGCGTGCGCCTGCGCGACCAGGGCGGTGACGGCGCCGCACGTGAAGTGCGTGGTCTGCCCGTAGTACGGGGGCTCGGCGACCACGCCGCCGCTCAGCCAGCGGACGTATCCGGAATCGGGTCCGGTCGCGCCCTCCGACTGCGGCGGCGTCCTCGGGGTCTGCTGTCCAGCCTTCCCACTTGACCTGCACGAGCTCTCGGCGGCGTGCGTGGGCGACGACTGCCGCGACGGCTGCCCGCACATCGCCGACGGCATCGACGATCTTCAGATAGGCCGTGTCCGGGCGGGCCGTCACGAGCGCGGCAGCGGTCCACTCCTCACCGTCGTCGCCCGGCACGGCGACGATGTGAGGGGCGTGGGCCGAGCGGTCGGCCGTCTGCCAGCGCTCCGGCACCCGGTGGCCTCCGAGCCGCGTGGACAAGGCCGGCGACTCGTCGGGCACGAACGGGACGACGACGCTCTTCACGGACGTTTCCTGCGGGGACGGCATTGCGGTGCTCCTGGCGGGACGGCGGGGGAAGGGGAGGGAGAGGACGGGGCGTTCACCGGTGGGTGAACGGCTGGGCGGACTCGGCCGCCGTCCGGTGTCACGCGCGGGACTGCCGGAGCNCGGTGCGGCCGAGGGCGTCGGCCACACAGACCAGCAGTCCGCCGAGCAGCATCGCGACCGGGATCGACCGCCCGTGCCGGGCGCCCACCAGTGACCGGGCGAGGTGCGGGGCGACGAGCCCCACGAAGCCGACGACGCCGACGGCGGCCACGCTGAGTGCCGCGAGCACCGCGGCGATCGTCAGCGCCGCGAAGCGTACGCGTACCGGCCTGATGCCGACGATGCGCGGGGTGTCCTCGTCGACGGCGAGCAGGTCCAGCCGGTTGCGCATGGCGAGCAGCACGGGGAGTGCGAGCGCCAGGGCCACCGCGACGGGTACGACGTCGGGGAACGTGCGCCCGTAGGTCGTGCCGGAGAGCCAGGTGAAGATCCGGGGCGTGTTCCACGGGTCGGCGCGCAGCAGGAGGAAGGTGGTGATGGAGCTGAGGCCGTAGCCGCAGCCGATGCCGATCAGCACGAACCGGTCGGGCAGGAAGCCGCCGCGCCAGGACAGCAGGGCGATCAGCCCGAACGTGGCGAGCCCCGTCACGACGGCCGCCACGATGAGCAGCGGACGGCCGCCGGACAGCCCCGACGTGACGATGACCACGGCGCCCAGCCCGGCGCCCGCCGTGATGCCCAGCACACCCGGTTCCGCCAGCGGATTGCGTACCGCGCCCTGCACGACGCAGCCGGCCAGTCCGAGTGCCGCACCGGCGAGGATCGCGGCGACCACGCGCGGGACCCGGTCGTCGAGCGCCTGCCCGATCAGGTCGGGGGCGGCGCCCTGGATCCAGAGCGCGACGTCGCCGGTCCGCAGCCAGAGACTTCCGGCCAGGACCGCCACGACGGCTGCCACGGCCAGGAGTACCGCCGTGCCGGACACGACGAGGAGGAACGCGCGGCGCGACCGTGCGGCGACCCGTGCGTGCGGTGGCTGCCGGAGCCGTCCCGTGTCACGCAGCCGCAGCGCGAGGACCACGATCACGACGGAACCGAGCAGCGCGGTCGGCACGCCGGTGGGGATGGAGGCGGCCCCGTCCGCGCCCTGCACCGCACGCAGGGTCGCATCCGCGAGCAGGATGAGCAGCGCGCCGAGCAGCCCGGCCGCGGGCACCAGGAAGAGGTGGCGGCGCAGCGCCCGGGCCCGTCCCGCGATCAGCCGGGCGAACACGGGGGCGCCGAGGCCGACGAAGGCGATCGGGCCCGCGAGTGTCACTGCCGTGCCGGTCAGGACCACCGCACAGATCACGGCGATCACGCGGGTCGCCCGGATCGGCACACCCAGGGTGGACGCGGCGTCGTCACCGAGGTTCATCACGTCGAGCCGCCGGGACAGTGCCAGGGCGACGCACAGCACCACGACCACGACAGGGAGGGCGCGCACGGACGCGTCGATGTTCATCTGGGCGAGCGAACCGCTCCCCCATGCGAACAGACCGGTGGTGTTCTCCTTGAACAGGATGAGGACCATCGCGGTCGCCGAGTCCAGGGCCATCGCTATCGCCGACCCGGCGAGGATGAGACGGGTACCCGAGGTGCCGGCTGCCCGGCCCGCGAGGAGCAGCACGAGTGCTGCGGCGGCGAGGCCGCCGGCGAACGCCACGGCGCCCGACGCCCAGAGGGGCACGGTGAGACCGAAGGCGGCGACGAGCGAGAGCGTGAGATAGGACCCGGCGGTGACCGCGAGGGTGTCCGGGGAGGCGAGCGTGTTGTGTGTGATGGACTGCAGCAGCGCGCCGGCCGCTCCGAGGGCGAAGCCCACCGCCACGCCCGCGAGCAGGCGCGGCAGGCGCGAGCCGATGAGGATCTCACCGACCGGCGCTCCGCCGGTGTTCTCCCGTTCCCCGGTGAAGTATCCGACCAGGTCGCCGGCGCCGACCCCTGACGTTCCCTGCGTCAGGTGCCACATGCCCACCAGGACGGTCAGGACGAGGAGGGCCGCCAGGACGGCCGCCCCGGTGGGACCGCCGCCGCGCTCGGCGCGCGGCAGCGCTTCCCTCCGGGACACCGATGTCTGCGAGGTGCTCACTTGCTCACTTCTTGTCGAGTACGTCGACGTAGGCGTCGATCGCCTGCCGGCAGGAGAGCGGGCCGCCCGCTCCCCACACGCCCGACGGGAAGGCGTGTGCGCGGCCTTCCTTCACGGCCGGGATGGTCTTCCAGAGCGGGTTCTTCTCCAGCGCGGCGACGTACCCGCCGGCCCCTTCGTCATTGGCGTAGAAGAAGTTGGCGTCGCCCACCGCGGTGAGTCCCTCGACGTCGGTCTGCGCGAGACCGTAGGAGGGGTCGACGCCTCCGTCGCCGTGGGCCTTGTTGACGTCGTCGGTCCACACGGGGTTCATGCCGAGCTCTTCACCGATCTGGGTGAACAGGGCGCCCTTGCCGTACGGGCGGACGGTGAGGTTGCCGCCCTCCAGCCATCCGTCGAAGAACAGGAAGTCGTTCGTCGGCAGATCGGCGTCGGTGACCTGCTTCTTCGCCGTCGCGAGGTGGGCGTCGAACTCCTTGAGCACCTGGTCGGCCCGTTCGGTGCGCCCCGTCGCCTTGCCGATCATGCTGAACACGTTCTTCATGTTCCCGATCGGGTCCTTCGGGTCCGCCCCCAGCGTGGCCATCACGGGGACGCCTCGCTTCTCCAGCTTCGCGAGGGTCTCGTCGTCGGCCTTGAACGCCTCCACGACGATGAGGTCGGGCTTCGACGCGTAGAGGGTGTCGAGGTCGGGTTCCTCACGGGTGCCGATGTCGGTCACCCCGCCGGGCAGCTTCTCCGCGCTGACCCAGGTGCTGTATCCCTTGGCGTCGGAGACCGCGGTGGGGGTGACGCACAGGGTCAGCGCGTCCTCGACCTGCTGCCACTCCAGGACGGCGATCCGCTTGGCGGGCTTGTCGAGCTTCACCTGCCGGCCGACGCCGTCCGTGAAGGAGACCGGCTTCGTCGAGGTGGCCGTGGTGTCGTCGGCGCAGCTCGCCGACGCGGGCGCCGCACTGGCACTGCTGCCGGCTGCGTCGGTCTTGTCGACGGACGTCGTGCCGCAAGCCGTTGCGGCGAGGACGACGATCCCCGCGGAGGCTGACGCCGCGAGGCGATGGGCACGGTTCATGAATGTTCCTCTTTCTTACGATGAGTTGCGGCGGCGGATGATGCGCCGCCGCGTCCGAAGGCGGGGCGCGGGATGCTGTCCGGCCGCCTCGGGCGGGGATTTCGGGCAGGGTGTGGCCTGGCCGGTTCATACGGGTTGGGGCAGACCGTTCCGGACGCGACGGGGCCCGGGGGTTTCGGACGCGACGGGTCCGGGGTTTCGGACGAGTACGGGCCCGGGG
>NZ_JAELVH010000005.1 GCF_019399235.1 Streptomyces poriferorum
CGAGAAACAGTGCCTAGGGCACCTCGTCGCTGAGCATCGCCCCCTGGGTCGATCTGACGGTGGTCGCCGGCGTGCTCGGCCTGGTGGCCGCCACCGCGTGGGCGAGTGCCTGGCGGGCAGGCAGGCTGCGTACGGTCGACGCGCTCGCCGTCGGGCGCACCGCATAGGCGGGGCGCGGCCGGTGGGCGGCCCGCGCGGCCGGACGCCTGCCCTTGGCGCCGCCTGTCGCTCTGGGCCTGCCCCGGCCCTTCGCACGGCCCGCCCGCGCGCCGGCCATGGGCGCGGCGATCCTGTTCGGCACCGTCGCCGCCACGTTCACCGTGGGGATGGGCGCCTCGCTCGGCCAGGTGATGAAGGCCAAGGCCCACGCCGCAGCCGATGTCGTCGTGCCCGCACCCCTGACGGACTTCGGACCCAAGGCCCCGGAAGCCCCGGTATCTCCGGCCCGGACAAGCAGTCCAAGGCGGATCCCGTCGCGGTCGCCGCGGCCATCGAGTCCGCCGAGGGAACCCGGAACCACTACCGCGCCGCGACGGTGCGGGCGACCGTGTCCCGCCTGACCGGCACCATCGACGTGATCGTTTTCACCGGCGACGCCTCCTGGGGACTCCGTCTTCCCGATTCCGTCATCGCCGCATACCACGGGGCTCAGTTGCTTCCGCTCGCACTCGGGGGCCTGCTCATCGCCGCCCTGGGCGCGCTCCTGTCTGCCGCCTGGGCCGCCGGGTCCCGGACCGTCACGGCCCTGCGGATCGAATAGGAGGGCCGGGTTCCGAGACCGCGTCCGTTGCCGGAGCCGACCGCGTGGAGATCTCGAAGCGAGCGCGGGGCCGGGACCCCGGCTATGCCTCCTCGGTCTCCCCGGCCTCCTGGTCCACGGCGTAGTTGGCGCGGTCGATCTCGGCCATATGCTCCTCCGCCCAGGTCCGCAGCCCTGCAAGCACGGCCTCCAGGGACAGCCCGAGACCGGTGAGCCGGTAGAAGACCCGCGGCGGCACGGTCGGTTCGACCCGGCGCGACACCAGCCCGTCGCGGGTCAGGCTCCGCAGCGTGACGGACAGCATCTTCTGCGAGACGCCGGGCATCCGGCGCCTCAGCTCCGCGAAGCGCACCTCTTCCGGTGCGGCATCGGCGAGCGTCCTGACTGCCATGGAAGTCCATTTCGTACCCAGGCGGTCCAGCAACTGCCGCGTCGGGCACTGGGGATCGAACAGATCGCCGCGTACCCCGTGCTGGGCGGCCCGGGGTCCTGGGGTGGTCACCTGTGGCTCACCACCTTCCCTCAAAGTGCCGTCTGGGCAACGGCCGGACAGTTACCTATCGTTCTGTGGTCACCAATGGTAACCACCCCAAGGATCCGTCATGCCCGTCACCACCGCACACCACCTGCGCCGCATCGCAACGAACGGCGTCGAACTCGACGTCGCAATCGCCGGGGACGGACCCGCGGTTCTGCTGCTGCACGGCTTCCCGCACACCTGGCAGCTCTGGAGCGGCATCATGGGCCGGCTGTCCGGGCAGTACCGGGTCATCGCCCCCGACCTGCGAGGCTTCGGTGCCAGCGAACGTGCCGTCGACGGCTACGACGCGGGTACCCTCGCCGCCGACGCCGAAGGGCTGCTCGACGCACTCGGTGAGACCTCGGCAGCCGTGGTCGGCATCGACGCCGGCGCCGCTCCCGCCGCCATGCTCGCGCTGCGCCGGCCCGGCCTCGTCCGGCGCCTGGTCGTGATGGAGGCGCTGCTCGGCCGTCTGCCCGGAGCGGAGAGCGCGTTCGCGGGCGGTGCCCCGTGGTGGTTCGGCTTCCACGACGTCCCCGGACTCGCCGAGACCGTCCTGGCGGGCAACGAAGCCCCGTACATCGAATGGTTCCTCGACTCCGGCACGCTCGGGCGGGGCGTACCCGAGGACATCCGTGCGGCCTTCGTCCACGCGTACACGGGGAGCGAGGCCCTGCGCTGTGCGTTCTCCTACTACCGGGCCCTGCCCACCAGCGCGCAGCAGTTCCAGGACGCCGTCGCCACGGCCCGGCTCACGATGCCCACGATGGCCATCGGCTCGCACCCCGTCGGCACCGCGCTCGAACGTCAGCTCCGCCCCATCACCGACGACCTGACCGGACATCATCTCCAGGACTGCGGCCACATCATCCCCCTCGACCGCCCGCACGACTTGCTCGCGCTCCTTGCCCCGTTCCTCTCCGCCGATCCGCCGCAGTGACCGGACCGGACCGGAGCGGAGCCGAAGCCGAACGGGGCGGTCGGCGGCATCGCCCACCACCACGTCCCGGACCCGAGCATCGCGCTGTTCACGCACTTCGTACCGTGCGGAGCGCGGGAGGCCGTCTACAACATGGAGGGCCTGCTCAAGAACACCTCCGAGGTCCGCCCGACACCTCGCGCAGGTCTCCCCGTACCTGGCCGAGCACATCGGACAAGCCGACGCGGTCCGGAAAACCGTTCGCGGTCCCGGGGTATTGAGCCGAGACTGACGGGTCGATCACATCGGACAGGAAGAGTGACCAGCCCTGACGTACAACCGTGACACCCTGCCCTTCCCCGACAACCGTGTGCCCCGCGCCCCCTACGAGGAAATCTGGAACTGGGATGAATTCGACCCGGCCCGCCACTCGTTCGCCTGGGACGAGGATGAGGAAGCCCGGCTTTGCTCGCTGGTCCGCGAATGGGTGCCGCCCGTGCTCTCCGGTATGGCCGGCTGGTGGCAGGCAGAACACTGGTGCGAGAGTCAGGTGAATGCGATCATCCGGGAGCGATACGGCTCCTGGGCGTGGGGGTGGAGCTGGTGCTACCGCGACGGCGGGCCCATCGGCAACTGGGGCGGCGGGTCGAGCTCGGTGACGACCCCGGACGAGACCGCGGAACGCGTCGTGGCCGCGCTGTTGGAGTGGCGGGTGTGGTTGGAGCGAATGGCCCAGCGTTTCGCCGAACTGGCCCCGCCGCCGGACGCCTCACCCGAGGATCGCAGCTGGCACCTGGAGCGGGCCTGCGTCCGCCTCGTGACCCACACGCTGGACTCGGGCGCGGACAACGCCTGGCGCGGCCAGACCTCGATCGTCCTGGTCTGGTTCCTGACCAGCGCCGGCGTGGACCGAACCGGGGCCGCGCAAGCAGTGGAAAACGCGATCGGCGGCCGGTTCGAGAGCTGGGTCTACCCGAAACGGACGCTGATCGAATCCGTCGGCGAGGATCTGGCCGTCGGCCTCACCGGCCACGCCCCGTACCAGGACCACCGTGACAGGACGGTTCTGGAGGAACTCCATGACCGCTACTGACAGCCTTTCGGCCTGGCTGCGCGTGCGCCGCGAGGTCGACTGGCAACACGCACCGGCCCTGCGGCGGATCCTGCCCGACCGCGATGGGTTCCGATCCTGGTGTGAGGGACCGGTGCGCCGGCGCGACCCGATTCGCGCCGGGCGTCTGCTCGCCGCACACACCCTGGCCCGAGAAGATGCCGCACGCGAGAGCCCGCTGGACTTCGCCCTGCTGGCCGGTTGGCAGCGCGAAGTCCTCGCTGCGCCAGAGGCACCGTTCCGCGTGAGCGACGCCTATGCGAAGGCCGGCCGCGAGCGCTACGGTCTGACCTCCCACACGCAGGACGATTTCGATTGCTGCCTGCGCGGGACGACCGACCAGGACCTCCCACTGGCGGCGCGCGCGGCCCGTGCCTACCTCGATGTGGCGTTCTTCCACCCCTTCACCGATGGCAATGCCCGCGCCGCGCTGTTGACCTTGGTCCATGTTCTGGCGCGGGAGGACATCGTCCTTCCTGAGGTCGGCCCTCTCCAGACCATCCGCTACGCGGATGATCCGGCCGGTGCCGCCGACCTCGCCACTCTCATCGGGATGCTCAACCGCCTCCACCGGCGCTGAAGCCCGGCGAGAGCACCGACAGCTCCACCGACGACTCCCGCCGGGCTCCAACAGACCATCTTCTGTTCCTGCGTCTGTTCCTGCAGGACCTGATCGCCATGGCCGGCGAGCTCCGCAAGCGGGAGACCGGCTTCACCTCGCTGCACGAGCGCCTCGACACCACCACCGGCGGCCGGCTCGTGTTCCACGACTGCGCCGCGCCGGCGGAGTTCATCCGGGAGCTGATCGTCTCCGGCACCCGGCGAGGGCCTTGCCGCCGCCCGGGCGCGCGGCAAGGCCGGCGGCCGGCCAACCGTTGTCGGGCTGGACCCCTTCCTCGGGTACCGGTCAGTTCGCGGATGCAGCCCAGCCGTTCGCCTCGATGCGCCGGGCGTCGGACGGCCGGCCCTCGTCGAAGACCGTACGGCCACCGGCCTCGACCTTGATGGCGTCCACGTACACCCCGCGGCCGACGTACAGCTGATCGGTGGCGTACCGCCAGCGCAGCCGCAACTCCCGGCCGCCCCACTGTGCGAGGTCCGCCTCCAGACGGTGCCATACCCGGCCCGACCAGCCGGACACCGAGCCCGTCGGATGCGGCTCGGGCTGCTGCTGCCCCTTCGGCGAGGCCGGACCGGTGGTGAACGGGACCGGCTGCCAGGTGGTCCCGTCGTCCGTGGAGGCCTCCAGGAAGAGGAAGTCGGAACCTGGCTCGGTGTCCCACCACAGCGCGCAGCTCAGCCGGGCCCGTGCGGCGGCGAGCGGCAGCGGCGGGAGCGCCAGGGTGGCCGACGAGGCGTTTGCCAGGCCGGAGAACCACGCCGTACGGCCCCGGGCGGGCCGGACCGCGACCGCCCGGGCCATCTGGTTGGCGGTGGCGACACGCGGTGCGCTGCCGGAGCGCCAGCTGCGCACCGGGTGCACGGAGTTGCCCAGCACGATCAGGAACGAGTCCGTGGTCGGGTCGAGCACCAGGCTGGTGCCCGTGAAGCCGGTGTGGCCCGCGGTGCGGGGGGTGGCCATCGCCCCCATGTACCAGTGCTGGTAGAGCTCGAAGCCGAGGCCGTGCGCGTCACCGGGGAACGCGGTGTTGAAGTCCGTGAACAGCAGGTCGACCGATGCTGCGGAGAGGATCCTCGCGCGGCCGTAGACCCCGCCGTTGAGCAGGGTGCGGGCGAGGATCGCCAGGTCCCAGGCGCAGGAGAAGACCCCGGCGTGGCCCGCGACACCGTCCAGACTGTAGGCGTTCTCGTCGTGCACCTCGCCCCAGACCAGTCCGCGCTCCAGTCCGGACCAGGGGAGCCGGGCGTCCTCGGTCGCGGCGATCTTCGGCTTCCAGGAGGCCGGCGGGTTGTAGCGAGTGCGGTGCATCCCGAGCGGAGCGGTGATCTGCTCGCGGAGCAGTACGTCCTCGGTCAGTCCGGTGATCTTCTCCAGTACCAGCTGGAGCGAGATCAGGTTGAGGTCGGAGTAGAGGTATGCCGTGCCGGGCGGGTTCGCCGGTACCTCGTTCCAGATCAGCTCCAGCTTTCCCTCGCGGGTGGGCGCCTTGTAGAGGGGGATCCAGGCGCGGAAACCCGAGGTGTGCGTGAGCAGCTGACGGATGGTGATGTCCTGCTTGCCGCCGCCGGCGAATTCGGGGAGGTAGGAGGCGACGGGCGCCTCCAGCTCCAGCTTGCCGCGTTCGATCTGCTGCACGGCCAGGATCGACGTGAACAGTTTCGACACCGACGCCAGGTCGAAGACGGTGTCCTCGGCCATGGCGATCTGCTGGTCGGCCGGGAGCTCCACGCCGGTGTCGGTCTTCTCGTCGTACGCCGCATAGCGCACCGCCTTGCCGATCGGCCGGTGCAGCGCCACCGTTCCGCCCCGCCCTGCGAGCAGGACGGCGCCCGCGTACCACGGGTGCTTGGGGGAGTCGGCGAGATACTTCTCCGCCTCGGTGACGAGTTGGTCGAGCGGCTCCTGAAGCAGTCCCGCACGGGCGGCGGACCCGCGCCGCAGCGTCGGCCTGCCCTGCCCCGACGGCGCCCCCGCCGTGGTCCCTCTGCTCATGTCCGACGACCCCGCCCCCGACTCCGTGGCAGACGCCACCGTCGCGAACGGGATGGGCGCCAGGGCGAGTGCGCCGCCCAGGGCCAGCATCCCACCGCCCAGCCTCCGCCGGCTGATGCCCCCGCCCGCCGTGTCCTCGGTCATCCGGAACCCCTTCCCCATGTCGTGAAAGTAACTTTCGAAATATCTTCCGAGACTGAAACTTCCTGCCGAAGCAGAGAGTACTGTCACCCCCCGCCGTCCCGTAGGCCCCGGGATCACAAAGAATCTGACACTGCATCAGAAAATCTCTTCCCTCGGTTGTCTGACTGCGGCATCCTGCCGCCCATGGAGACGGAGCTGAGTCAAAAACTGGGGATCGAGCACGCCATCTTCGGCTTCACGCCGTTCCCGGCGGTGGCCGCGGCCATCACCCGGGCCGGTGGATTCGGCGTACTCGGCGCGGTCCGCTACACCGCACCCGACGACCTCGCACGCGACCTCGACTGGATGCAGGAACACACCGACGGCAAGCCCTACGGTCTCGACGTCGTCATGCCCGCGAAGAAGGTGGAGGGCGTGAGCGAGGCCGATGTGGAGGCGATGATCCCGCCCGGCCACCGGCAGTTCGTCCGGGAGACCCTCGCCAAACACGGCGTCCCCGAACTCGCCGAGGGCGAGGCGTCGGGCTGGCGCATCACGGGCTGGATGGAGGAAGTCGCCCGCAACCAGCTGGATGTGGCGTTCGACTACCCCATCAAGCTGCTCGCCAACGCGCTGGGCTCACCGCCCGCCGACGTGGTCGCCCGCGCCCACGACCAGGACGTCCTCGTCGCCGCGCTCGCCGGAAGCGCCCGGCACGCCCGCCATCACGCGGACGCGGGCATCGACATCGTCGTCGCCCAGGGATACGAAGCGGGCGGCCACACCGGCGAGATCGCCTCCATGGTTCTCGTCCCGGACGTCGTCGACGCCGTGGGGCCGCTCCCGGTTCTCGCCGCGGGAGGCATCGGCAGCGGTGAACAGATCGCCGCGGGGCTCGCCCTGGGCGCACAGGGCGTCTGGCTCGGCTCCCTCTGGCTCACCACCGAGGAGGCCGACATGCACTCCCGGGCCCTGACCGCCAAGCTCCTGGCCGCGGGCTCCGGCGACACCGTCCGCTCGCGCGCCCTCACCGGCAAACCCGCGCGCCAGCTCCGTACCGAATGGACCGACGCCTGGGACGACCCGTCGGGTCCCGGCACCCTGCCCATGCCGTTGCAGGGGCTCCTGGTCGCCGAGGCCGTGTCCCGAATCCAGAAGTACGAGACGGGCGCCCTGCTCGGCACACCCGTCGGCCAGATCGTCGGCCGGATGAACACCGAACGCAGCGTGCAGGCCGTTTTCGACGACCTGACCAGCGGCTTCGAACGAGCCATCGACCGGATCAACCGCATCGCCGGACGGAGTGCCTCATGAACCAGCCGCCCAACGGCTTCTGGGCCCAGGCCACCGCCGACCCCGACCGCACGGTCCTGATCGCGCCCGACGGCGGGACGTGGACGGCGGGGCGGCTGCACGCCGAGGCCAACCGCATGGTCCACGGACTGCGCGCGGCCGGACTCGAAGAGGGCGACGCCTTCGCGGTCGTCCTGCCCAACGGCGTCGAGTTCCTCACCGCGTACCTCGCCGCCTCGCAGGCCGGCTTCTACCTCGTGCCCGTGAACCATCACCTCGTCGGGCCTGAGATCGCCTGGATCGTCTCCGACTCCGGCGCCAAGGTGCTCATCGCCCACGAACGCTTCACCGAGGCCGCGACCGCCGCCGCCGACGAGGCGAAACTGCCCGTGAGCCACCGCTACGGCGTCGGTGCGGTCGACGGCTTCCGCCCGTACGCCGAACTGCTGGAGAACCGGCCGGTGTCGCCCCCGGAGGGCCGCACGCTCGGCTGGGTCATGAACTACACCTCCGGCACCACCGGCCGGCCGCGCGGCATCCGCCGCCCGCTGCCCGGCAAGCTTCCCGAGGAGAGCTACCTCGGCGGCTTCCTCGGCATCTTCGGGATCAAGCCGTTCGACGGCAACGTCCACCTGGTCTGCTCGCCGCTCTACCACACGGCCGTGCTCCAGTTCGCGGGCGCCGCCCTGCACATCGGCCACCCTCTCGTCCTGATGGACAAGTGGTCGCCCGAGGAGATGCTGCGGGCGATGGACACCCATCGCTGCACCCACACCCATATGGTCCCCACCCAGTTCCACCGTCTGCTCGCCCTCCCCGACGAGGTCCGGCAGCGGTACGACGTCTCGGCGATGCGCCATGCCATCCACGGCGCCGCCCCCTGCCCCGACCACGTCAAACGGGCCATGATCGACTGGTGGGGCCGGTGCGTCGAGGAGTACTACGCGGCCAGCGAGGGAGGCGGCGCCTTCGCGACCGCCGACGACTGGCTGAAGAAGCCGGGCACCGTCGGCCGGGCCTGGCCGATCAGCGAACTCGCGGTCTTCGACGACGACGGCAACCGGCTCGGCCCGGGCGAGCTCGGCACCGTCTACATGAAGATGAGCACCGGCGGCTTCAGCTACCACAAGGACGAGGGCAAGACGCGGAAGAGCCGCATCGGCGACTTCTTCACCGTCGGTGACCTCGGGATCCTGGACGAGGACGGCTATCTCTTCCTCCGCGACCGCAAGATCGACATGATCATTTCCGGCGGGGTGAACATCTACCCCGCCGAGATCGAGAGCGCCCTGCTCAGCCACCCCGCGGTCGCCGACGCCGCCGTCTTCGGCATCCCGCACGCCGACTGGGGCGAGGAGGTCAGAGCGGTCGTCGAAGCCGCCGAGGGACACGAGGCGGGTGACGAGCTCGCCGCCGAGATCCTCGGACACTGCGACGGGCTGCTCGCCGGGTACAAACGACCCAAGACCCTCGGCTTCATCACGACGATGCCCCGCGACCCCAACGGCAAGCTGTACAAGCGACGGTTGCGCGAGCCGTACTGGGAGGGGCACAGCTGACGGCCCGGTGCACGACAGAGAGCGGATCGGATCGTGGAGCTCGCTCCGGGCGTCCCTCCCGGCGAGCGGCGAGCGGCGCGCGGCCCGCTCCGGCAGCGTATGGCCCATGAACGCGAGCGCGACGGTCCGGTCACCGGCGACCCGGTGGACCGTGGTCGTACCGCTGGTCGCCGCGCTCGCGCCGGTGTTCGGCTGGGGTCGTGAGCTCCCGCCGTTCGCCGCGGCGGTGGTCGCCCTCTGTCTCTGCGGCGCCGTCCTGGCCGCGGTGCACCACGCCGAAGTGGTCGCCCACCGTGATCGAGGCGGCGCTCATCGCCACTCGGCTCGGCCACGACCAGCATCGGCCTGACGATCCCGGCCATCGCGCTCGCCTCGATCTGGCTGTCAGGACCGCTCCACCTCGGGCTGAGCGCCACGCATATGGTGCTGCTCGCGCTGACCGTGGTGGTCGGCGCGCTGGCCGTTGTACCCGGGCGCGCCACGCTGCTCCAGGGCGGCGCGCACCTGTCGGTCTTCGCCGCGTTCGTCTTCCTCGCGATCAGGCGTCAGTGGTGCTCGCGCACCCGCACCACCTTCAGGGCGGGCGAACGCGCGATGTCCTTCTCGCAGAACCGCGACGTCACCCAGCGCTCACCCGAGTACAGCTCGGTCTGATCGCTGTAGTGGCGCGACGCCGGGTTCGACGACTGTGCGTACGTGAGCAGGGTGCGCGCCACGGGGCAGGGGCCGCCGTCCCAGCCGACCGCCTGGATGTAGCTGGAGCCCGTCGAGATGTCCGTGTACCCCCCGGCTGCCGCGTCCCACACACCCTCGGTCTTGTTCCAGATGCCCAGGGCCTCCGTACCGCCGCCGATCGGGATGCGCCGCGCACCGCGCAGCACGGACTGGTGCTCACCCAGCGGTGCGTCGAGCGCGATCCCCGCACCCCTCAGTTCGGCCACCGCGTCGGCGAGGGCGGTGAGGACGCCCGGAGCCGCGGTGTCGAGCGTGTTCGGCGTGCCGACGGGATCGGCCGGGGAGAACGGCACCTTCCACAGTGCGGACGCCGGCACGGCCACCGCCCTGCGCCAGAAACGGTCGAAGAGCAGCGCGCCCCGGCTTCCCGTGTCCACCTTCCGGTCCCAGTCGCGCAGCACCGGGCAGGCCGCCGACACGTCCACCGGTGAGCCCGTGCTCCCGGGCGTCGTGCCACCGGGCAGCGCAGCGCAGGCACCTGCCAGATCGGCCGCGGCCAGGTCACCGGCGGGCGCCCGGTTCGCGAACTGCTGCGCCTGCAGATCGGCGACGGTCAGCCGGCCGCCTTCCGCCATCGCGGAGACGTCCTCGACGGCGCCGCGGGTCCGCATGGAGCGCGGGGTGCCGACTGTCCCGAAGACGCGTTCGTACCCGGTCAGCGGCGTGTCGGCGTTGGTCAGCCAGGCGCTGTCGTTGGAGTTCTCGACGTACGGCGCGTTCTCCACGGTGGGCATCCGGCCCGGGCCGAAGATCCCGGGCTGTACGGCGTCCGGGTCCGACCCCGGCGCGCAGTCGCTCCGCGAACCGTCCAGCACGGCGAGCCCCGATGTCGGGTAGGTGGCCCTGCCCAGCGGCGTCGAGCAGCGCTGCGCGAGCTCGTCCGTGATCCTCGGCAGCACCTGCGACTGGGAGAAGAGCGTGTGCCCCGTGGAGTCGGCCGCGATCGTGTTGACCCACGGCAGCCCCTGCGTACGGCGCAGCGCCTCCTTGATGCCGGCGGTGCTGTGGGCCTTGCTGAACCCGAGCGCGGTGTCTCCCGAGCGGAGGTTCACCGCGTTCGGGTCGCCCAGCGCGTACGCGGTCGTCCGCGTCCAGGGCAGCGGCAGACCCGCACCGAGCGACGTGACGACGGGACCGTAGCGGGTCCACCACTGGGTGCGCGTCACCTTCCGGCCGTCCCCGACGTCGACGGAGACCGTGCGCTGCGTCATCCGCTCCGGCTTCCCGTCCACCACGTACACGGCCGGATCGGCCGGATCGAGGGTCAGCTGATGCAGGTTGAGGGTGACGCCCGTGGCGACCGTGTGGCTCCACGCCACGTGCGCGTTGTGCCCGATCGACATGGTCGCCGAGCCCAGCAGCGAACCGCCCGCCACGTTCAGTTCTCCGGGGATCGTCTGCTGGGACTGCCAGAACCGTCGTCCGCCCTGCCAGGGGTAGTGCGGGTTGCCGAGCAGCAGCCCGCGCCCGCCCGCCGTCGTACTGCCGCGGAACGCCACGGCGTTGGACCCCATGTCCGCGTTCTGCGTCGACAGCAGCCGTGCTGCCGCGTCGGCCGCGTCGTCGGGCGAGGGGGGCGTGGGAGCCGGGGCCGGTGTGGCGGCGGGCGGCTCTGCGGCCGTGATGCCGTCGATACCCCGGCCCTGGCCCCCGAGCACGGAGAGCGCGAAGGCACGCTCCGTGACGTCGAGCGTGGTCACCGGGCGAACCCAGCGGGCGCCCCGGCAGGCGGGGTCGGTGATCCGGTTCTGCGCCAGCCAGGCGTTGTAGCCGGCCGCCCAGCCCCGCTGGAGTTCCTTCGTGGCCCGGCTCGGTCCGGCGGGGGCGGGCACCTCCAGAAGCTTCTCCACGGTGCGGCTGTCGCGTACCCCGCGGAAGAACAGGTCGCTGGACAGGTTCTTGGTCGCCGAGGACAGCGAGCCGTCCGGCGCCGCGTCCGGTCCGAAGTACCGGGACCGCTCCCCGCGCAGCGTGACGAAGCCGTCGGCGAGCGTGCACACCTGGTCGGCGGCCTGAGCCCAGCCGTTGCCGAAGCCCAGATTCGCGTAGTCCTTCGCCACGATGTGCGGAATGCCGTACTCGGTGTAGCGGATAACGGCGGACAGTCCGCCGCCCGACGGATGGTGGGAACGGGTCGTGTGCGCCGAGGCCGGTGGCAGTGACGCCGACACGGTGAACAGCGCGAGACCGGATACGGAGAGAATCCTCAGACGGTTCCGGAGGGGCAACGGTCCTCCCAACTCTGCGGGTGCGAAAGACGGTTACTCAGGAGTTCGAGATGGCAGGGGCAACTCAGCCAGCACTCCCGTACGTCTGTCAACATCCCGGCCGGAATCCGGACCCTTGACCCCGGCGGCCAGGCCGCACAGGATCACGCCATGACCGGTGTACGCAGCAGCACAGTCGACGGCGTCGTGACCCGCAGCGCACGGCGCACCCCCGAGCGGACCGCCCTGCGGTACGCCGACCGGGCCTGGACCTACCGCGGGCTCGACGAGGCGGTCGGCACCGCGGCCGCCGTCCTCATGGACGGCCACGGACTGCGCCCGGGGGACCGGGTCGCCTCGTACGCCCACAACTCCGACGCGTACCTGATCGCGTACCTCGCCTGCGCCCGGGCCGGGCTCGTCCATGTGCCGGTCAACCAGAACCTCACCGGCGAGGACCTCGCGTACATCCTGAGCCAGTCCGGCAGCTCCCTGGTGCTCACCGACCCGGACCTCGCCGGCCGCGTCCCGCCGGGGTACGCCGTACGGCCGCTGCGCGACGCCACCGGCTCGCTCCTGGCCGAACTCGATACCCCGCGCCCGTTCACGTCCGCGCACGAACCGGCGGCGGACGACCTCGTCCAGCTGCTGTACACCTCCGGCACGACCGCCCTGCCCAAGGGCGCGATGATGACGCACGGAGCCCTCGTCCACGAGTACGTCAGCGCCGTCACCGCCCTTGATCTGCGCGCCGGCGACCGGCCCGTGCACGCCCTGCCGCTCTACCACTCCGCGCAGATGCACGTGTTCCTGCTGCCCTACCTCGCGGTCGGCGCCGAGAACACCGTCCTCGACGCGCCGGACGCGGGCCGGATCTTCGACCTCGTCGAGTCGGGGCAGGCCGACAGCCTCTTCGCCCCGCCGACCGTCTGGATCGGTCTCGCCAACCACCCGGACTTCGCGGTCCGGGACCTCGGAGGTCTGCGCAAGGCGTACTACGGGGCGTCGATCATGCCCGTCCCGGTACTGGAACGCCTGCGCGCCCGCCTTCCGGATCTCGCGTTCTACAACTGCTTCGGCCAGAGCGAGATCGGCCCCCTCGCCACCGTCCTGGGCCCGGACGAGCACGAGGGCCGGATGGACTCCTGCGGCAGGCCCGTCCTCTTCGTCGAGGCGAAGGTGGTCGACGAGAACGGCGAGGACGTCCCCGACGGTACGGCAGGCGAGGTGGTCTACCGTTCGCCCCAGCTGTGCAGCGGCTACTGGGACAAGCCGCAGGAGAGCGCCGAGGCGTTCCGCGACGGCTGGTTCCACTCCGGCGACCTCGCCGTCCGTGACGCGGAGGGCTACTTCACCGTCGTCGACCGGGTGAAGGACGTCATCAACTCCGGCGGCGTCCTGGTCGCGTCCCGCCAGGTGGAGGACGCGCTCTACACCCACCCCGCCGTGGCCGAGGCGGCCGTCGTCGGACTGCCCGACGAGCGCTGGATCGAAGCCGTCACCGCCGTCGTCGTGCTGCGCGGGGACGCGACCGAGGCCGAACTGATCGACCACGCCCGCGAGAAGCTCGCCCACTTCAAGGCCCCGAAGAGGGTCGTGTTCGTGGACGGCCTCCCGCGCAACGCCAGCGGAAAGATCCTCAAGCGGGAGCTCCGCGACCGCTTCGCCTGAGCGAGCCGGCCCGGTTCCTACCCGCGGACGCGGGCGACACCGACATGGAAGCTGTCGGTGGCGTCCCTGCTCTCCGGAACAGCCGCGCCCGGGTACCACCGGGGCGCCGTGACCAGACCCGGATCGACCAGATCGAGCCCGTCGAAGAACCGTGCGACCTCCGGCCCCGTCCGGGGCCGCAGAGCGATGCCGCTCGACCGGTACTCGTCCGTCCTGTCCTGCTCGTCGGAGAGGAAGTCCTGGGTGAAGTGCGAGAGCACCAGACAGCTTCCCGGGGCCAGCGCGTTCAGCAGCGTGCGGGTGATGCCGTACGGGTCGTCCTCGTCGGGCACGAAATGCATGAGGGCGATGAGGGACAGCGTGACCGGGCGGTCGAAGTCCAGCACAGTACCCGCGTGTTCGAGGATCTTCGCCGGCTCGCGCACGTCGGCTTCGAGGTAGTCGGTGGCTCCCTCCGGGCTGCTGACGAGCAGCGCCTCGGCATGCCGCAGGACGATCGGGTCGTTGTCCGTGTAGACGACCCGGGCCGCCGGGTTGATCTCCTGAACCACCTGATGGAGGTTGGGCCGGGTGGGTATGCCCGTCCCGATGTCGAGGAACTGGTCGATGCCCGCCCGCGCGGCCCAGCCCGCCGCCCGGTGCATGAACGCCCGGTTCTGCGCGACGGCTTCCTTGGCTTCGGGCGGCATCTGCTCGCCGAGCGCCTGATCGACGGGGTAGTGGTCCTTGCCGCCGAGAAGGTAGTCGTAGACGCGCGCCGGGTGCGGCCTGCTGGTGTCGATCCGAGCCTTGGCCGGGCCTGTCGTCATGGCGAGCTCCAAGTCCTTCGGTACGGGAGAACAGGCGGAACGGGCGGAGCGGGCCGGGCGCTTGCGTGCCCCACCCCCGATGCATCCTGTCACAGCAACCACAGCCGAATCGTGAGGAGTTGTGCCGGTAACCGCCCCGATCAGCCGTCAACTGCCCCGCTGCTCGCGCTCGTCCACGATCCTCCTGAACTTGCCGACGGACCTCTCCAGCGTCTCCGGATCGAGGATCTCGACCCCGACCGAGACCCCGATCCCGTCCTTGACGGCCGCCGCGACCGAAGCGGCCGCCGCCTCCCGCTGCTCCGGTGTCGCGCCTGCCCGGGCCTCGGCCCGCACCGTCAGCACGTCCAGCCGCCCCTCGCGGGTCAGCCGCAGCTGGAAGTGCGGCGACACCCCGGGCGTACGGAGCACGATCTCCTCGATCTGCGTCGGGAAGAGGTTCACCCCGCGCAGGATCACCAGATCGTCGCTGCGCCCGGTGACCTTCTCCATGCGCCGGAAGACCCGTGCCGTGCCGGGCAGCAGCCGGGTGAGGTCGCGGGTCCGGTAGCGGATCACCGGCATGGCCTCCTTGGTGAGCGAGGTGAACACCAGCTCACCCTCCGCCCCTTCGGGCAGCACCTCGCCGGTGAACGGGTCGACCACCTCGGGATAGAAGTGGTCCTCCCAGATGTGCAGTCCGTCCTTCGTCTCCACGCACTCCTGCGCCACTCCCGGGCCCATCACCTCGGACAGCCCGTATATGTCGACCGCGTCGATCGCGAACCGCTCCTCGATCTCACGGCGCATCTCCTGAGTCCACGGCTCGGCCCCGAAGATCCCCACCTTCAGCGACGTCGTCCGCGGGTCGACGCCCTGCCGTTCGAACTCGTCCAGGAGCGTCAGCATGTAGGACGGCGTCACCATGATGATCTCGGGCCGGAAGTCCTGGATCAGCTGCACCTGCCGGGCCGTCATGCCGCCCGAGGCCGGGATGACCGTGCAGCCGAGCCGCTCCGCGCCGTAGTGCGCGCCCAGCCCGCCGGTGAACAGTCCGTAGCCGTAGGCGACATGGACCTTCTGCCCGGGCCGCCCGCCGGCCGCCCGGATCGAGCGGGCCACCACGTCGGCCCAGGTGTCGAGGTCCTTCTCCGTGTAGCCGACGACCGTCGGGCGGCCCGTAGTCCCGCTGGAGGCATGGATCCGCCTCACCTGCTCCTCGGGTACCGCGAACATCCCGAACGGGTAGTTGTCGCGCAGATCGGCCTTGGTGGTGAACGGGAACCGGGCCAGATCGGCCAGCGAGCGGCAGTCGTCCGGACGCAGCCCCGCCCGGTCGAACGCCTGCCGGTAGTGACCGACCCGGTCGTACGCATGGTGCAGGGTGGCCCGCAGCCGTTCCAGCTGCAGCACCGCCAGCTCCTCGCGGCCCATCCGTTCCGCCGCGTCCAGCAGAACTCCCATGCCGATCTCCCTCTTCCTTGCACCGTGCAGACGACCGATCATTCGGTCGTTCCTTCCGGGAGCAGTAATTCAGGATCTTCCCCGGTGTGGCAAGAGGTGCGGCGTATCCGATACGTGCCACGGATACGCCCGTACCGAACACGGCTGCGTCACCCGGTCGGCCCTGTTTGGATGGGTCCATGCCGACTTTCCACACGTACGACGGGACCGAGCTCGCCTATCGCGTCATGGGGGAGGGCGAGCCACTGATCTGCCTGCCCGGCGGCGCGATGAGAGCCGGCGCCTACCTCGGGGACCTCGGCGGGCTCTCTGCCGTACGGCAGCTGGTCGTGCTCGACCTGCGCGGGACGGGGGACTCCGCGGTACCGGACGACATCTCCACCTACCGGTGCGACCGGCTCGTCGAGGACGTCGAGGCGCTGCGCCGGCATCTGGGGACCGACCGTGCCGACCTGCTCGCCCACTCGGCGGCCGGGGATCTCGCCGCGCTCTACGTGGCACGGTACCCGCAGGCGGTGCGGAGCCTGATCCTCGTCGCACCCACCACGCGGGCGGTCGGCTTCCCGTTCGTCGAGCGCGAGGCCCGGGAGGCCGCCGCGCTGCGCAGCCCGGAACCTTGGTACGCGTCGGCGCTCCCGGCCCTGGAGGAGATCTGGGCAGGACGTATGACGGACGAACTGCGCGCAGCGGCGAGGCCGTTCCTGTACGGGCGCTGGGACGCCGCCGCGCAGTCCCACGCCGCTTCGTCCGCGCAGCAGATCAACTCCGAAGCGGCACGGGCCTATTACGGCCAGGGGGCGTTCGATCCGGCCGCGACGGTCGCCGCACTGCGGACCCTTGCGCCACCCGTGCTCGTCCTCGCAGGTGAGTACGACGGCGTGACGACGCCCGACCGTGCCGCCGAACTGGCCGCACTCTTCCCCGAATCGGAGTTCGCCGTGCAGCGCGGCGCCGGGCACTTCCCCTGGCTCGACGACCCGGGGGCCTTCGTCCGGACCGTCACCGCCTTCCTGGACCCGGACGTGCACAGCGTCCAGGCCGGCGGGATCCGGCTCGCCCACCGCATGTGGGGCGACCCGTCCGCACCGCCCGTCGTCCTCGTCCACGGACGGTGCGGCTCCAGCGCCACCTGGACCATCGTCGCCGAACGGCTCGCCGTCCGGCACCGGGTGTACGCCTTCGACTTCCGCGGCCACGGGCTCAGTGACTGGCCCGGCCGCTACTCCTTCGAGCTGTTCCGCGACGACCTGCACGCCTTCCTGGAAGTACGCAACCTCGCCGGTGCCACGGTCGTCGGACACTCCATGGGCGGCGCCGCGGCGTATCTGCTCGCCGAGCGGCAGCCCGGACTCATCGGCCGCCTCGTCATCGAGGAGGCGCCGCCGCCCTTCCCGCTCGACCCGCCCCGCGCAGCCGCCGAACGCCCCGGGGAGGAGCTGGACTTCGACTGGTCCCTGGTGCCCTCCACCGACGCCCAGCTCAACGACCCGGATCCGGCAGGCCGTGAACTCCTCGGCGAGATCACCGCCCCCACGCTCGTCATCGGCGGCGGGCCCAGGAGCCAGATCGACCAGGACGACATTGCCCGGATGGCCCGCTCGATCCCCGGTGCGCGGCACGTCACCATCGACGCGGGCCACCTCGTGCACACCGAACGGCCGGAGGAGTTCCTCGCGGCCCTCCGGTCGTTCGGTGTGGGCTGAGCCGTTCGCGGCCCTCCTCGGCGTCAGTCCCGGCGCAGCAGCGCCACCATGACCTCGTGCAGCGCCGCGTCGGCGTCCTCGACACCCGACTCCGCACGCCAGGCGACGAACCCGTCGGGGCGCACCACCACGGCGCCCTCGGCGCTCGTCCCGTGCGCCTCGGCCCAGTCGGCACCGTCCTCCGGCTCCAGGTCCCCGCCCGGGCCCGTGCCGATCCCGAACGCGTCGAGCCGCACCCCCAGCCGTTCGCCGACCCGGGCCGCCGCCCGCCGCCACGCCACGTCCGCGGCGTCGGTCAGCAGCACGAACGACCGCTCGTACAGGTCGAGCGTGGAGATCCGCTCACCGGCCCGGCGGACCCACAGATGCGGCGCCCTGCTGCCCGGTTCACCCGCCAGCTGCACGCCTTCGGGCACCACGGGCCACTCCGGGCCGATGCCCAGCACCGCGCCGTCGACATAGCGGTAGCCCAGCGCCACGTTCAGCATCCCGCCGCGCTTACCGCCGCCCACGGTCGGCGCAGGCGCGTACCCCGGGTGGCTGTGCTCGCCCGAACGTGCCGAGGCCCGCTCGCTCGTCGCCCGGGCCACCGGCCGCCGCTCCGCCTCGTACGTGTCCAGCAGGCCCGGGCCCGCCTCGTCGCGCAGCACGGCCGCGAGCTTCCACGCCAGGTTGTGCGCGTCCTGGATGCCCGTGTTGGAGCCGAACGCCCCGGTGGGCGACATCTCGTGCGCCGAGTCGCCGGCCAGGAAGACGCGGCCCCGCGAGTACCGGTCGGCCACCCGCTCCGCCGCGTGCCACGGCGCCTTGCCGGTGATCTCGACGTCGATGTCCGGCGCCCCGACCGCCTTGCGGATGTGTGCCACGCACCGCTCGTCCGTGAAGTCCTCCAGCGTCTCGCCCCGGTCCGGCTGCCACGGCGCGTGGAACACCCACTCCCGCTCGTTGTCCACCGGCAGCAGCGCGCCGTCCGCCTCCGGATTGGTCAGGTAGCACACGATGAAGCGCCGGTCGCCCAGCACCTCGGCGAGCTGCCGGGACCGGAAGGTGATGCTCACGTTGTGGAACAGGTCACCGGCACCCGAACGGCCGATGCGCAACTGCTCCCGGACCGGGCTGCGCGGGCCGTCGGCCGCGATCAGGTAGTCCGCCCGCACAGTGGTGTGCTCGCCCGTCTCCCGGTTCTTCAGGACCGCCCCGACCCCCGCCGCATCCGGGTCGAACGAGAGCAGCTCGGTGGAGAACCGCAGATCACCGCCCTGCTCCCGGGCCCGGTCCAGGAGGACCGGCTCCAGGTCGTTCTGACTGCACAGGCACCAGCCGCTCGGGCTGAAACGGGCCAGTGCGCCACCCGGGTCGATTTCCTTGAACAGCCACTCCTGGTCGTCGCCGGTCAGTGAACCGGCTTGCAGAATGCCGTGGTTCTCCGCCAGGACGGACGCCGCGGCACGGATCTGCGGCTCCACCCCCGCCCGGCGGAAGATCTCCATCGTGCGGACGTTGTTGCCGCGGCCCCGTGGATGTGTCGAAGTGGCGGCGTGCTTCTCGACCAGCAGGTGCTCGACGCCGAGCCGGCCGAGGAAGAGGGACGCGGAAAGGCCCACCAGGGAGCCGCCCACGATGAGGACCGGTACTTGGACGTCGACGTTCTCGTTCATTGAGTCGCTCCAGCTCGGACGCCGTACAGATGCAGTGTCCATGCCCGTGTCGGAGCCTTGCGGGAGCGGTTCGGACGCCCGCTCACCTGAACGGTTCATAAATCTCGCGTCAGCCGGACCAGCGATTCACGATCGGTCACGGAGACGTCGCCCACGGTCCGGGCGGACCGTGCGCATCCGCCGGGAGATTCCCCGCTCCGACCCCCACACGACGGTTCCCACCGGCCCGGCCGGTTCTCGCCTCGTCCGAAGGAGTTCGCAAGATGACCACCACGCTCTCGGAACGGACCTCCCAGTCCGCCTTCGACGGATCAAGGCTGCGGGTCATCCTGCTGCTTGACCTGCACGACGGCGCCCAGAAGCAGTTCCTGGAGGCGTACGAGCACATGCGCAACCAGGTCGCCTCGATCCCCGGCCACATCAGTGACCAGCTGTGCCAGTCCATCGAGAACCCGTCGCAGTGGCTCATCACCAGCGAGTGGGAGAGCGCGCCGCCCTTCCTCGCCTGGGTCAACAGCGAGGACCACGTCGCCACGGTCCAGCCCCTGCACAGCTGCGTACGCGACACCCGCTCGCTGCGCTTCAGCGTCCTGCGCGAGACCGGCGCGGCCTTCGAGGAGAGCTTCGAGCCCGTCAAGGGCGGTCTCCAGGCCGCGCCCCGCCTCGGGGACGGGGTCGTGCGCCACGCGCTGACGTTCACCGTCAAGCCGGGCACCGAGGAGATCGTCGCGAAGATCCTCGCCGACTACGACTCCCCGCAGGCCCGGGTCGACGAGCACACCCGACTGCGCCGCACCTCGCTGTTCTTGCACGGCAACCGGGTGGTGCGTGCGGTCGAGGTCGAGGGCGACCTCCTCGCGGCCCTGCGGCACGTCTCCCGGCAGCCCGAGGTCCGGGCCGTGGAGGAGGCGATCAACCCGTACCTGGAGCAGGACCGCGACCTGGCCGACCCCGACTCCGCCAGGATGTTCTTCACCCGGGCGGCCCTGCCCACCGTCCACCACGTGACGACGGGCCGCCACGCAGCCGGGGAGCGCAAGCGCCACGCGCTGTTCTACCAGGCCAAGGAGGGCTGCGGAATGGCGCTGGCCCGCCTCCTGGCCGAGCACGACGAGGAGGAGGCCGACAACACCGGCAGCCCCATCGAGAGCAGCACGATCTTCCAGCGCGACGACATCGTGGTCCGTCTGCTGGAGGTGGGCGGCCCGCTCGACGCGCAGCCCGCCAAGGCCCTCGGCATCCACGGCCCCGGCAAGGCCGCCCGGCTCGCCCGCCTCCTCGACGGCGAGGCGAACGCCGTGCCGTCGAGCGACGAGGACGCCGCACGATTCCTGGCCCGGTCCGAGATGAAGCTGATCACCGACCGGCGGGCCGCGGAGTCCTGAGCCGCGCAGCAGCACCCTGGGGGGTTCTCGCTCAACCCGTCGACACAACGCGCCATGCGCCAGGAGGAAAGCAGCCATGACCATCCACCGGCCACGCATCGTGGACCTCAGTGAGACCCAGCCCAACACCAGGCGCGGGGGTGACCTGCGCGCCCTTCTCACCCCGACGGCCGTGGGCGCCACCAGCGGCTTCATGGGGCTGGCCATCATTCAGCCCGGCGACCGCATCGCGGAGCACTACCACCCGTACTCCGAGGAGTTCGTCTACGTCGTGGACGGGCTGCTCGAAGTGGACCTGGACGGCGAGCCGTACGCGATGCGGCCGGACCAGGGACTGCTGATCCCCCTGAACGTACGCCACCGCTTCCGCAACGTCGGTGACGTCGAGGCGCGCATGGTCTTCCACCTCGGCCCGCTCGCGCCCCGTCCGGAACTCGGTCACGTCGACACCGAGGTCACCGAGTCGGCGGAGCGGGGCGCGCCGCCAGAACGAACCGAGGCAGCCTCATGACCCGGCGTGTGGCCGTCACCGGCGTCGGCGTAGTCGCCCCGGGCGGCATCGGCACCCCGGCCTTCTGGGACCTGCTCTCCAACGGCCGCACCGCGACCCGGGGCATCACCCTCTTCGACCCGGCCGGCTTCCGGTCCCGGATCGCCGCCGAGTGCGACTTCGACCCGGCGGCGTACGGGCTGGACGAGGAGGAGGTAGCCCGGGCGGACCGCTACGTGCAGTTCGCGATGGTGGCCGCCCGCGAGGCCCTCGCCGACGCGGGCCTCGACCCGGAGCGCACCGACCCGTGGCGCATGGGCGTCTCGCTCGGCACCGCGGTGGGCGGCACCACCCGGCTGGAGCACGACTACGTCGCCGTCAGCGGCAGCGGAGCACGCTGGGACGTCGACCACCGCCCGGCCGGGCCCCATCTGGAGCGCGCCTTCTCACCCAGCTCGCTTGCCGCGGCGGTCGCCGAACAGGTCGGCGCGCACGGACCGGTGCAGACCGTCTCCACCGGCTGCACCTCCGGCCTGGACGCGATCGGCTACG
Organism: Streptomyces poriferorum; assembly: GCF_019399235.1. GTDB lineage: Bacteria > Actinomycetota > Actinomycetes > Streptomycetales > Streptomycetaceae > Streptomyces > Streptomyces poriferorum. Next base: position 21,553 of record NZ_JAELVH010000005.1, read on the forward strand.
CCTTCCACTCCATCGAGGAGGGCCGCGTCGACGTGTGCATCGCCGGGGCGTCGGACTCCCCGATCACCCCGATCACCGTCGCGTGCTTCGACGCGATCAAGGCGACCTCGGCCAACAACGAGGACCCGGAGCACGCTTCCCGGCCCTTCGACTCCCGCCGCGACGGCTTCGTGATGGGTGAGGGCGGAGCCGTACTCGTCCTGGAGGAACTGGAGCACGCACGCGCCCGCGGCGCGACGGTGTACTGCGAGATCGCGGGCTACGCCACCTTCGGCAACGCCTACCACATGACCGGGCTGACCCCGGAGGGCCTGGAGATGGCCGAGGCCATCAACCGGGCGCTCGGACACGCCGGCATCGCCGCCGCGGACATCGACTACGTCAACGCGCACGGCTCGGGCACCAAGCAGAACGACCGCCACGAGACCGCCGCCGTGAAGCGGGCGCTCGGCGCACACGCCCACGACGTACCGATGAGCTCCATCAAGTCGATGGTGGGTCACTCGCTCGGGGCTATCGGCGCGATAGAGATCGCCGCCTGCGTACTCGCCCTGGTCCACCAGACCGTACCGCCGACGGCGAACTACGAGTCCCCGGACCCCGAGTGCGACCTCGACTACGTACCCCGCACCGCACGACCCCTGAAACTGCGCAGCGTCCTGTCGGTCGGCAGCGGATTCGGCGGATTCCAGTCCGCGGTGGCCCTGACCAGAAGCGGTGGGAGGACACCATGAGCAAGGCCCGGCAGCCCCGCCAGACCGTAGTCACCGGCATCGGCGTCGTCGCCCCCAACGGCACGACCACCGAGGCCTTCTGGAAGCGGACGCAGGAAGGCATGAGCGTCCTGGACCGGGTCACCCGTGAAGGGTGCGAGGAACTGCCCCTGCACGTGGCCGGCGAGGTCCGGGGCTTCGACCCGGTCTCGCTGATCGAGGAGCGCTACCTCGTACAGACCGACCGGTTCACACACTTCGCGATGGCCGCGGCCGACATGGCGCTGGACGACGCCAGGCTGGGCCGCGCCGACTACGAGGACGCCCCGTACAGCGTGGGCGTGGTGACCGCCGCCGGTTCGGGCGGCGGCGAGTTCGGCCAGCGCGAACTGCAGCGACTGTGGGGCCAGGGTTCCAAGTACGTCGGCCCCTACCAGTCGATCGCCTGGTTCTACGCGGCCAGCACCGGCCAGATCTCCATCCGCGGCGGCTTCAAGGGGCCGTGCGCGGTGGTGGCCAGCGACGAGGCCGGCGGCCTCGACGCCCTGGCGCACGCCGACCGGTCCGTCCGGCGCGGCACCGACGCGGTGGTGGTCGGCGCGGCGGAGGCCCCGCTCGCGCCCTACTCCGTCGTCTGCCAGCTCGGCTACCGGGACCTGAGCGCCGCCGAGGAGCCGACGCGGGCCTACCGCCCGTTCACCTCGGACGCCTGTGGATTCGTGCCCGCCGAGGGCGGGGCGATGTTCGTGGTCGAGGAGGAGACGGCGGCCCGGGAGCGCGGCGCCCGGGTCCGGGCCGAGATCGCCGGTCACGCGGCCACGTTCACCACCGCGATGCGCTGGGAGGAGTCCCGCGAAGGGCTCGCCCACGCCATCGAGGGCGCGCTGCGCGAGGCCGGCTGCGCCCCCGAGGAGATCGACGTGGTCTTCGCGGACGCCCTCGGGGTTCCGGAGGCCGACCGGGCCGAGGCACTGGCGCTGGCCGACGCGCTGGGCGCGCACGGCCGCCGCGTCCCGGTGACCGCGCCGAAGACCGGTATCGGACGGGCCTACTGCGGAGCCCCCGTTCTCGACGCGGCCGCCGCCGTCCTCGCCATGGAGAACGGCCTGATCCCGCCCACGCCCAACGTCTTCGAGGTGTGCCACGACCTCGACGTCGTCATGGGCCGCGCCCGCCCCGCCGAGCTGCGCACGGCCCTCGTGCTCAGCCGCGGCCTCATGGGCTCCAACGCGGCGATGGTGCTTCGGCGCCCCGCGTGAACCCCACCGACCACCCCCGTGAGAAGGAGAAGCCCTCATGACCGACCGACTGACGTACGAAGAGCTCGCGTCCCTGATGAAGAAGGGCGCCGGACTGACCGTCGACCACCGCGAGATGGAGAACCGGTCCGACACGGCCTTCGACGAGTTCGGCCTCGACTCGCTGGGCCTCCTCGGCATCGTCGGCGTACTGGAGAACCGGCACGGGCGCCCGCTGCCGGCCGACGCCGACCGCTGCAAGACCCCCCGCGAGTTCCTCGACCTCGTCAACAACAGCCTCATGACAGGAGCCTGAAGTGTCCGGACACACCGAGAACGAGATCATCATCGCCGCCCCCCTGGACCTCGTCTGGGACATGACGAACGACCTGGAGAACTGGCCCCGGCTGTTCAGCGAGTACGCCTCGGTCGAGGTCATCGAGCGCGACGGTGAGCGGACCACCTTCCGTCTGACCATGCACCCCGACGAGAACGACAAAGTATGGAGCTGGGTCTCCGAGCGCACCACGGACCGCCTCGGACGCACCGTCAGCGCCCGCCGCGTCGAGCCCGGCCCGTTCCAGCACATGGACATCCACTGGGAGTACGCCGAGGCTCCCGGCGGCACGCGGATGCGGTGGACGCAGGACTTCGCCATGCGCCCCGACGCCCCGGTCGACGACGCGTGGATGACCGACAACATCAACCGCAACTCCCGTGTCCAGATGGAACTCATCCGGGACAAGATCGAGCAGCGCGACCGAGAGCGACGCACGGCCGCCGTCCCGGCCAACTGACACACCGTCCGCCGACGGCGGTCCGGGGCCCGGCCTCCCCGGCCGGGCCCCGGACCGGGTACCAGAAAGGCACCACCTGATGCACCACGCTCTGATCGTCGCCCGGATGGCGCCGGAATCCGCGCCGGACATCGCCGAGCTGTTCGCCGCCTCCGACAGCAGTGAGCTGCCGCACCTGGTGGGCGTCACCCGGCGCAAGCTGTTCCAGTTCGGCGACGTCTATCTGCACCTGATCGAGTCCGAGCGTCCGCCGGGCCCGGAGATCGCCAAGGTGACGGGCCATCCGGCGTTCAAGGACATCAGCGACCGGCTCACCGCCTTCGTCAGCCCCTACGACCCGCAGACCTGGCGGGGACCGAAGGACGCGATGGCGCAGGAGTTCTACCGCTGGGAGCGCGACTCCACCGCATGACGAGACGACGGGGCCCCGGGCCCGGCCGCTGGGCCGGACCCGGGGCCCCGTCATGTGCGGACGCGTCAGCCGGGGACCACGCACTCGAACGCGTGGAGGTACGGGTTGACCGGCCGGATCTCGCCGATGGCCAGCCCGGCGCCGGACAGCCGGTCGACCAGGCTCTGCCGGGTGTGCTTGGCGCCGCCGACGTTCAGGAGCAGCAGCAGGTCCATGGCGGTGGTGAACCGCATCGACGGGGTGTCGTCGACGAGGTTCTCGATGACGACGACCCGGGCCCCGGGACGTGCCGCGGCGCAGACGGACGCGAGCGCCCGGCGGGTGCTGTCGTCGTCCCACTCCAGGATGTTCTTGATGATGTAGAGATCGGCGGCCACCGGAATGCCCTCGCGGCAGTCTCCGGCCACGATGGACGCCCGGCCCGCGAGCGAACCGCCGTCCCGCAGCCGCTCGTCGGCCCGTGCCACCACACCCGGCAGGTCCATCAGGGTGCCGCTGACCGACGGGTGCTTCTCCAGCAGGCTCGCCAGCACGTGCCCCTGACCACCGCCGATGTCGGCGACGACCGACACCCCGGTGAGGTCGAGCAGGGCGGCGACGTCCAGCGCGGACTGCATGCTGGACGTCGTCATGGCCCGGTTGAACACCTGGGCCGACTCGTGGGCGTCCTGGTGGAGGTAGTCGAAGAACTCCTTGCCGAACACGTCCTCGAAGACGTTGCCGCCGGAGCGCACCGCGTCGTCCAGCCGGGGCCAGACCTCCCACGTCCACGGCTCCGTGCACCACAGCGAGATGTCCCGCAGGCTGTGCGGGTCGTCCTCGCGCAGCAGTCGTGACATGTCGGTGTGGGTGAAGGTGCCGTCGGCGTTCTCGGCGAAGATGCCGTAGCAGGACAGGGCACGCAGCAGCCGCCGCAGCGGCCCCGGTTCGGTCTTCACCACGGCGGCGAGCTCGTCCGCGGTGGCCGGCTTCTCACCCAGCGCGTCCGCGACGCGCAGCCGGGCGGCTGCGCGCACGGCCGCGGAGCGGGCGGCCCCGAACACGATCTCGCGCAGCCGCATGGCCGGCTGCGGGGTGGGGACCGGCTGGACGGGAGTGGTGGTGGGGGTGGTGCTCACGGTGGTCATGCCGTCTCGCTTCTCCTTGTGCGGGGGGACACCGGTCAGCACATTCCGGCCGGTGCGGAGGTGGTGCAGACATTGCCGGTGAAACGGTTGCCCGTGCCGGCGGTGTCCTGGTCGGCCAGGTCCGCCGGCTGGTTGCCCAGGACGGTGTTGTCGCTGATGGTGTTGTCGGTGTTCTTCGCTCCCACGAAGCTCTTGAACAGCACGACGCCGCCCGAGAGCGGGGTGGCACCCACGTTGTCGCGGATCACGTTGGACCGCACCTCGGTGGACTCGGTGCCGGTCAGGACGATCCCGGAACCCTGGATCGCGGGCAGCCGCTCGGTGGCGGCGCAGAACTTGTTGTTGCCGATGATCCGGTTCGACCGGACGGTCATGGCGCCGGCCTGCGGTGTCCCCTCGTCGCCCACGACGAACACGCCGCTGCAGTTGGCGGTGAAGGTGTTGTGCTTCACCATCAGGTTCCGTACGCGCCGGGCGGTGAACCCGATCCGGTTGTCGGTGAGGGTGTTGCCCCGGACCCGGGTCCCGCCGGTGTCGGTGGCACCGCCCTCCTCGTCGACGCTGTTGGCGACGAAGATGCCCGCGTCCCCGTTGGAGCGGGCGGTGTTGTGCCGGAGGTCGGAGCGGGTGGACCGCTGCTGCGCGATGCCCCAGACGCCGTTGGACGCGGCGGTCACCGAACGGACCTCCAACCCGTCCGTCCAGGACGCCCAGATGCCGCTCCTGGTGAACCCGGACACGGTCAGGGACCTGATGGACACGTCGTCCACGGTGTCCTGTGCCGTGCCCAGGACACAGATCCCGTTGCCTGCCTTCGCGCAGGCGTTCTGGGTCCGGTCCTCGCTCGCCCCGGGCCGGATGACGGTACGGCCCCCGGAGCCGCGCAGGGTCAGTCCGGGTGTCGTGATCAGCACGCTCTCCCGGTAGGTGCCGGGCCGGACGACGATGGTGTCACCGGGCTGCGCGGCGTCCACCGCCGCCTGGATGGACTGGCCCGGACGCACCACGTGGCCGCCGGCGGCGGCGGCCGGGCCGGACGGGGCGACGACGCCCAGTCCGACGGCCGAGGCGGCTGCGATGCTCACGAGGCTGGTGATGTGTCGTTTCCTCATGAGCCGAAGCTAGGGGCGATCACCCCCCGATGCCACGCAGGGTGCCCGGTTGGACACGGGCCGTGCCCGAATGGCTTACGCCGCGGCGAAGGCCCCGCGTCCGTCGTGGACGCGGGGCCGGGCACTCGGGTGATTCGTCCCGTCTCAGCCGGCGGCCGGGCGGGGTGCGACGACCGTGCGGGCCCACCGGTAGTCGGCCTTGCCGCTGGGGGAGCGCTGGATCTGCGGGGCGATGACCAGATGGCGCGGGATCTTGTAACCGGCCAGCCGGGTCCGGCAGTGCGCCTGGACGTCGTCGAGCGAGGGGGCCTCGGCGCCCTCGCGCAGCTGCACCACGGCGGCGACCCGGTTGCCCCACCGCTCGTCGGGAGCGCCCGCGACCAGCGCGTCGTACACATCCGGGTGGGACTTGAGCGCCTGCTCGACCTCCTCCGGGTACACCTTCTCGCCCCCGGTGTTGATGCACTGCGAACCCCGGCCGAGCACCGTCACGATGCCCTCGGCGTCCACCGTCGCCATGTCGCCGAGCAGCACCCACCGCTCGTCACCCTTGCGGAAGAACGTCTCGGCGGTCTTGCCCGGGTCGTTGTAGTAGCCGAGCGGCACGTGACCGCGCTGGGCGATCCGCCCCGGCTCGCCCGGCACCACCGGTTCGTACGTCGCCGGGTCGACGACCGCCGTACGCGCGTTGACCCTGAGACGGAAACCGTTCTGCGGACCGGAGTCGGCGGTCGCCGTGCCGTTGAAGCCGGACTCGGAGGAGCCGAAGTTGTTCAGCAGCATCACATGCGGCACCAGCGACTGGAACTCCGCCCGCACCGAGTCGGACATGATCGCGCCCGAGCTGGAGACGGAGAACAGCGCCGAACAGTCGGTGCCCTTCAGCGGCCCCTTCAGCGCGTCGATCAGCGGCCGCAGCATCGCGTCGCCCACCAGCGACACGCTCGTGACCTTCTCCTTCTCGATGGTGCGGAGCACCTCGTGCGGCACGTACTTGCGATGGACGACGACCCGCTGACCGAAGTTGAAGCCGATGAACGCGGTGAGCGTCGAGGTTCCGTGCATCAGCGGGGGAGTGGGGAAGAAGGTGATGCCCTCCCCGCCGGCCGCCACCCGCTCGGCCAGCTCCTCGGGGGTCTTCACCGGGTCGCCCGTCGGTGCGCCGCCACCCAGGCCGGAGAAGAACAGGTCCTCCTGGCGCCACATCACCCCCTTGGGCATGCCCGTGGTGCCGCCCGTGTAGATGATGAACTGGTCGTCGGCCGAGCGGGCCGGGAAGCCCCGCCCCTCGCCCCCGGCCGCCTCCGCCGCTGCGAACGCGACCGCGTCGGGCCCGGGCGTGCCGTCCGCCGACGCGCCCACCCGCACCAGATGGCGGAGCTTCGGCGCCTGCGGGGCGGCGGCGGCGACGCGCCCGTCGAACTCCGCGTCGAAGACGAGCGCCGCCAGATCCGCGTCACGGTAGAGGTAGACCAGCTCCTCCTCCACGTAGCGGTAGTTGACGTTGACGGGGACGATGCGTGCCTTCATGCAGGCCAGCACGGTCTGGAGGTACTCGATGCCGTTGTAGAGGTGCAGCCCGAGATGCTCGCCGGGACCGATGCCCGCCTCGATGAGGTGGTGGGCGATGCGGTTGGCCGCGGTGTCGAGCTCCGCGTACGTGAGCCTGCGTTCGGCACCTGTTCCGGGATGGTCGAGGTAGACGAGCGCCTCGCGTTCCGGGACAGCGTCGACGACCGATTCGAACAGGTCGGCAAGGTTGTACTCCACCGTTCCTCCTGACCCCGGTTGCTGAGTGGCTCGGCGGTCATTAGAGCGCCGACCGGCACAAGTGGGAAGAGGGCCCGGGAAGAAATCTGACTGACTGTCAGAAAACTATTGAACTGCTTCCCCACTTACTGCAACCTGTTCTAGCCTTGAGACGGGAGACAGACCATGGGCGGTACGGAACACCTCACCGTGCAGCGCGAAGGCGCCACACTGGTGCTCACCCTGAACCGGCCCGAGAGCAAGAACGCGCTCTCGCTGCCGATGCTGGTCGGCCTGTACGACGGCTGGCTGGCCGCGGACGAGGACGAGGAGGTCCGCTCCGTCGTCCTCACCGGAGCCGGCGGCTGCTTCTGCGCCGGCATGGACCTCAAGGCCCTCGCCGGCAAGGGAATGGAGGGCGAGCAGTACCGGGACCGGATGACGGCCGACCCCGATCTGCACTGGAAGGCCATGCTGCGCCACCACCGCCCCCGAAAGCCGGTCATCGCCGCTGTCGAGGGCCACTGCGTGGCCGGCGGCACCGAGATCCTGCAAGGCACCGACATCCGCATCGCCGGCGAGAGCGCCACGTTCGGACTCTTCGAGGTCCGCCGCGGCCTCTTCCCCATCGGCGGGTCCACCGTGCGGCTGCCGCGCCAGATCGCCCGCACCCACGCGCTCGAGATGCTGCTCACCGGCCGCCCCTACTCGGCGGACGAAGCGGCCCGGATCGGGCTGATCGGCCGAGTCGTTCCCGACGGCACCGCCCTGGAGGCGGCCCTGGCCGTCGCCGAGCAGATCAACGCCTGCGGCCCGCTCGCCGTCGAGGAGGTCAAGGCCTCGGTGTACGAGACGGCGGAGATGACCGAGACCGACGGCCTCGCCGCCGAACTCAAGCGCGGCTGGCCCGTCTTCGCCACCGCCGACGCCAAGGAGGGCGCCCGCGCCTTCGCCGAGAAGCGCCCGCCCGTCTACCGGCGGCACTGAACCATAGGAGGCACCTGTGCCCGACATCCTCAGCGCACCGCTGGTGGTCGAATTCCCCTTCACCCGCTCCCTCGGCCCGGTCCAGAGCGCCTTCCTGACCGGACTGCGCGAACGCACCGTGCTCGGCGTCCGGACCGGAGACGGCAAGGTCCTGGTCCCGCCCGTCGAGTACGACCCCGTCACCGCCGAGGAGATCCAGGACCTGGTCGAGGTCGCGGCCACCGGAACGGTCACCACCTGGGCCTGGAACCCGCACCCGCGCCGCGACCAGCCGCTCGACACCCCCTTCGCCTGGGTGCTCGTCCGCCTCGACGGCGCCGACACCGCGCTCCTGCACGTCCTGGACGCACCCGGACCCGACGCCGTCCACACCGGCATGCGCGTCCGCGTCCGCTGGGCCGGGACCCGCACCGGCGCCATCACGGACATCGCCTGCTTCGAGCCGTACGAGGGTGAACCCGGCGGATCCGCCCCGCACGACGGCGAGTTCGCGGACCCGGTCACCGGCATCGTCACCCCCGCACGCCTCGACTACACCTACTCGCCGGGTCGCGCGCAGAGCGCCTACCTCGAAGCGCTCGCGGGCCGGCGCGTCGTCGGGGAACGCTGCCCGTCCTGCCTCAAGGTGTACGTCCCGCCGCGCGGCGCCTGCCCCACCTGCGGCGTCGCCACCGACGAACGGGTCGAGGTCGGGCCCCGCGGCACGGTCACCACCTTCTGCGTGGTCAACATCAAGGCCAAGAACCTCGACATCGAAGTGCCCTACGTCTACGCCCACATCGCCCTGGACGGTGCGGACCTCGCGCTGCACGCCCGGATCGGCGGCATCCCGTACGACCAGGTGCGGATGGGGCTGCGGGTCGAACCCGTCTGGTCCGAGGGAAACCGCCACCCCGACCACTACCGGCCCACCGGTGAGCCCGATGCCGACTACGACGCGTACAAGGAGCTGGTCTAGATGCGAGACGTAGCGATCGTCGCCTTCGCGCAGACCGACCATCTGCGGCGCACCGACGAACTGTCCGAAGTCGAGATGCTCATGCCCGTCCTGCACCAGGTCCTCGACGCCACCGGCCTGAGGACCAGCGACATCGGCTTCACCTGCTCCGGCTCCAGCGACTACCTCGCCGGCCGCGCCTTCTCGTTCACCATGGCGCTGGACGGGGTGGGGGCGCACCCGCCGATCTCCGAGTCCCATGTCGAGATGGACGGCGCCTGGGCCCTGTACGAGGCCTGGGTGAAGATCCAGACGGGCGAGGCGGACACCGCGCTCGTCTACGCGTACGGGAAGTCCTCGCCCGGCCAGGTGCGCGACGTCCTCACCCGGCAGCTCGACCCGTACTACACCGCTCCGCTGTGGCCCGACTCCATCGCACTCGCCGCGCTCCAGGCCCAGGCGCTGATCGACGCGGGCGACACGGACGAGACCGCGCTCGCGGCCGTCGCCGCCCGCAGCCGCGCGGACGCCGCGGACAACCCGCACGCGCAGCTCAGCGGGCCGGTCCCGGCCGGCGACTACCTCGTCCAGCCGCTGCGGACCGGCGACTGCCCGCCCGTCGGCGACGGTGCCGCCGCTGTGATCCTGGCCGCCGGGGACACCGCGCGGGCCCTGTGCGACCGGCCCGCCTGGATCCGCGGCATCGACCACCGCATCGAGGCCCACGGCCTCGGAGTGCGCGAGCTCACCGAGTCGCCGTCGACCCGGCTCGCCGCCGAACGCGCCGGGGTCTTCGAACGCCCCGTCGACACCGCCGAGTTGCACGCCCCGTTCAGCTCCCAGCAAGTGGTGCTGCGCAAGGCGCTCGGCCTGGGCGACGAGGTCAGGGTCAACCCGTCCGGCGGCGCGCTGGCCGCCAATCCGGTGATGGCAGCCGGGCTGATCCGCCTCGGTGAGGCCGCCGCCCGTATCCACCGCGGCGAGTCCGACCGGGCGCTCGCCCATGCCACGTCCGGCCCGTGCCTCCAGCAGAACCTGGTCGCCGTCCTCGAAGGGGAGAGTGCTCATGCCTAAGGAGCCCGTGGCCGTCGTCGGCATCGGCCAGACCAAGCACGTCGCCGCCCGCCACGACGTCTCGCTCGCCGGCCTCGTCCGCGAAGCGGCCGTGGCAGCCCTCCAGGACGCCGGGCTGACCTGGGCGGACATCGACGCCGTCGTCATCGGCAAGGCCCCCGACTTCTTCGAGGGCGTGATGATGCCGGAGCTCTACCTCGCCGACGCCCTCGGCGCGGTCGGCAAGCCTATGCTCCGCGTCCACACCGCGGGCTCGGTCGGCGGCTCGACCGCGCTCGTCGCCGCGAACCTCGTCGCGGCCCGCGTGCACCGGACCGTCCTCACGCTCGCCTTCGAGAAGCAGTCGGAGTCCAACGCCATGTGGGGCCTCTCGCTGCCCATCCCGTTCCAGCAGCCGCTGCTGGCCGGCGCGGGCGGCTTCTTCGCACCGCACGTGCGGGCCTACATGCGCCGGACCGGGGCGCCGGACACCGTCGGCTCCCTCGTCGCGTACAAGGACCGGCGCAACGCGCTGAAGAACCCGTACGCGCACATCCACGACGCGGACATCACCCTGGAGAAGGTCCAGGCGGCGCCCATGCTCTGGGATCCCATCCGCTACTCGGAGACCTGCCCGTCCTCCGACGGGGCCTGCGCGATGATCCTCACCGACCGCGCGGGCGCCGCCCGTTCACCGCACCCGCCCGCCTGGGTGCACGGCGGTGCGATGCGCAGCGAACCGACCCTCTTCGCCGGCAAGGACTTCGTCTCGCCGCAGGCCGGGAAGGACTGCGCCGCCGATGTGTACCGGCAGGCCGGGATCAGCGACCCGCGCCGGGAGATCGACGCCGTCGAGATGTACGTGCCCTTCTCCTGGTACGAACCGATGTGGCTGGAGAACCTCGGCTTCGCGGGCGAGGGCGAGGGCTGGAAGCTCACCGAGGCCGGAGCCACCGAGCTCGACGGCGACCTGCCCGTGAACCCCTCGGGAGGCGTGCTGTCCACCAACCCCATCGGCGCCTCCGGCATGATCCGCTTCGCCGAGGCCGCCCTCCAGGTACGGGGTCGGGCGGGAGAGCACCAGGTGGACGGGGCGCGGCGGGCCCTCGGCCACGCCTACGGCGGCGGCGCCCAGTTCTTCTCCATGTGGCTCGTCGGCGCCGAACCGCCCACGGGCTGACACCGGGACCCTCCCGGACAGGCCGCGCCCGACGCGCACCGCGGCCTGTCCGGGAACACCCGCGATGACTAGGCTCTGTCCCGGCCGCAAGGACGAGCGGAAGGAGCCGACGTGGCACCCAGGACTACGCCCCAGTACTTCGCCCGCTGGGGCAAGCCGGAACTCGACCTCGGCAACGCCCGGTGGCATTCCGGCAGTCAGGGCATCGGAGACGTCCAGATCGCCTTCGTCGAGGGATTCATCGCGATGCGCAACGCCGGGCGCACCGGCAGCCCGCCGCTGGTCTTCACTCCCGCGCAATGGCGCACCTTCGTCGTGAACGCCCGGCACGGCGGGTTCGACCCGCGGTGACCGGCCTCCGAGGAGCCACCCGGGCCGCCCGGACCGGTCGCGGGGCCCCGGCCCCGCGACCTCACGAGCGGCGGGGCGCACACCTTGGGTAGCGTGGCGGGTGTGACCGGTGAAAGTGATCTTCGCGTCCTGCTGAGCGATCTGCGTCCGGAGCTGCACCCGGGGCGCTACGTCTACGCGACCGCGCCCGACGGACGCGTACCCTCCGGTGCCACCCCGGTCGTCACGGTCCGTGAGGCCGAAGGGCTCACGCTGGTACTCCCCGAAGCCGAAGCCGTGGCGGTGGGGCTGCCATACTCCTACGTGACCGGCTGGATCACTCTCCGTGTGCACTCGGCCCTGGAGGCCGTCGGGCTGACCGCCGCCGTCTCGCTCGCCCTCACCGACGCGGGGATCAGCTGCAACGTGGTGGCCGGGTTCCACCACGACCACCTCTTCGTCCCGTACGAGCGGTCCGCCGAGGCGGTCGCCGTGCTTGAGGCACTGGCCTCGGAGTCGGGCACGGGGTGACCGGGGGTGTTGCCGGGGCCGGGGCGGCACAGGCCTGCCCGGGCCCGGCTCGGCGAGGCGGCCCCGGACACGTAACATGTCTGCATGTCCTTCCTCCGCCGCCGTAGCGCCGCCACACCCGCGGGCCCCGACTTCGACGTCCTGGCCATGGACCCGGGCGACTGGCCCGGAAACCTCGGCGCCGGTCTGCTGCCCGCTCCCGACGGCAGCTGTCAGGGCGTGTTCCTGCGCTACGACCTGTTCGGCGGCCGCGGCCCCGCGATGATCATCGGCAACCTCCCGGAGGGCTCGCCCGCCCGCGAGACGGAGGAGGGCCAGGTCCCCTTCGAGGTCGCCCAGCTGCTGCTCGCGCTGGAGAACGACGAGCCGGTCGAGGTCACCGGCACCGAGGACATGCCCGTGATGCAGGGCGACAACCTGCTGATCGTGCGCCGGGTGAAGCTCTCCGAGAGCCGAATCTCCTGCGTGCAGTTCGACCGCAGCGACGGTGTCCTCGTCACCATCGCCAGCTGGGACCGGCCGATCACCGATGATCTGTACACGCTGCTGAAGCCGCTGCCAGCCGAGCTCTTCCAGCAGGGCTGAGCCGGCCCCGGCCGCCGTTCGGCCGCGCCATTTCCGTCCAAGTACACGCGGCCTCTGTCCAAGAGGTCGCTTTGTCGTGCGCCTTGTCGGGGCAGTCGTCGGACCTCTAGCGTCGTTCGGCATGACATCCGGGATGACACGACGTACCACTGTGAAGACGGCGATCGGCGTAACAGGGGCTCTGGCGTGGGGAGTTCCAGCTCTCTCCGGAACGGCAGCCGCCTCCGGCACCTCCGATGAATCGGAGACTGCTGAGCGACAGGCGGAGCTGCCGAACCCGGTACTCCACTACCGGGCGCCCGCCGCGGACTGGGAGCGCGAGTCGCTGCCCATCGGCGGCGGGGCCCTGGGCGCGAGCGTGCACGGAACCCTTGCCTCCGAACTCCTCACCCTCAACGAGAAGACTCTCTGGACCGGCGGGCCCGGCTCGGCCCAGGGATACGACTTCGGCAACTGGACCGCCCCCAGGCCGGGCGCCCTCGCCGGAGTGCAGGAGCGCCTCGACCGAGAGGGGTCCCTCGGTCCCGACGCCGTGGCCGCCGAACTCGGACAGCCACGCCGCGGCTACGGCGCCTACCAGGTCTTCGGGGAGCTCCACCTCGACGTACCGGACGCACCGGCCGCCCCCGACGCCTCCTACCGGCGCGCCCTGGACCTGCGCACCGCCCTGGCGTCCGTGGCCTACACCCACGAAGGGGTGGCCCACAGCAGGGAGTTCTTCGTCTCCCACCCGGGTTCCGTCATCGCCGGCCGGCTGACGGCGGACAGTCCGGGGCACGTGGCCTTCACCCTGCGCTACACCTCCCCGCGGAGCGACTTCACCGCCTCCGCCGCCGGAGACCGGCTCACCGTCCGCGGCGCGCTCCAGGACAACGGACTGCGCTTCGAGGCCCAGATCCGTGTCCGCACCTCGGGCGGCGAGGTCACCGCCGGGGCTGACGGCAGTCTCACCGTCACCGGAGCCGACCACGCGTGGTTCTACCTGGCGGCGGGCACCGACTACGCGGACACCTACCCCGCCTACCGGGGCGAGGACCCGCACCGGAAGGTCGCGGCCGCCGTCGACACCGCCGCGGCCGCCTCGTACGAGAGCGTGCGCACCGCCCATGTGAACGACCACCGCACCCTCTTCGACCGCGTCGCCCTCGACATCGGCCAGGACCTCCCCGACCTGCCCACCGACCGGTTGCTGAGCTCCTACACAGGATCGGGGAGCGCGGCGGACCGGTCCCTGGAGGCGCTCTTCTTCCAGTACGGCCGCTACCTGCTCATCGCCTCCTCACGGGCCGGCTCGCTGCCCGCCAATCTCCAGGGCGTGTGGAACAACGCCACCAACCCGCCCTGGTCCGCCGACTACCACACCAACATCAACCTCCAGATGAACTACTGGCTCGCCGAGGTCACCAACCTGGCCGAGACCACCGCACCCTACGACCGCTACGTCGAGGCGATGCGTGAACCCGGCCGCAGGACGGCGAAGGAGATGTTCGGCACCGCCGGCTGGGTCGTGCACAACGAGACCAACCCGTACGGCTTCACCGGCGTCCATGACTGGTCCCCCGCTTTCTGGTTCCCCGAAGCGGCCGCCTGGCTCACCCAGCAGATGTACGAGCACTACCGCTTCAGCGGCTCCACCGGCTACCTGCGCTCCACCGCCTACCCGGCGATGAAGGAGGCCGCCGAGTTCTGGCTCGCCAACCTGCGCACGGACCCCCGCGACGGACTGCTCGTCGTCACCCCGAGCTACTCGCCCGAGCACGGGGACTTCACCGCAGGGGCCGCGATGTCCCAGCAGATCGTCCACGACCTCCTCACGAGCACGCTGGAGGCCGCCCGCACCCTCGGCGACGCCCCCGCCTTCCGCGACCGTCTCGAAACGGTCCTCGACCGCCTTGACCCCGGCCTGCGCACCGGGTCCTGGGGGCAGCTCCAGGAGTGGAAGACCGACCGTGACGACCCGGCCGACACCCACCGTCACGTCTCGCACCTCTTCGGCCTCCACCCCGGCCGGCAGATCGAGGCGGGCAGCACCTGGGCCGAGGCCGCCGCCGTCTCCCTGAGAGCCCGCGGGGACGGCGGCACCGGCTGGTCCAAGGCCTGGAAGATCAACTTCTGGGCGAGGCTGCGGGACGGCAGCCACGCCCACAAGATGCTCGCGGAACAGCTGAAGAGCTCCACCCTGCCCAACCTCTGGGACACCCACCCGCCGTTCCAGATCGACGGGAACTTCGGCGCCGCCTCGGGCATCGCGGAGATGCTGCTGCAGAGCCAGCACGACACCGTCGAGATCCTGCCCGCTCTGCCCGCCGCCTGGCCCGACGGCTCCGTGCGCGGACTGCGCGCCCGCGGTGGCTTCACCGTCGACATCGAATGGGCCGCCGGAAAGGCCCGCCGTGTGGTGATCACGGCGGGCCGCACCCGTGAAGTGACCGTACGCAGCACGCTGTTCACGAGCGGCGAGAAGGTCATCAGGGCCCGGGCGGGACGCCGTTACACGCTGACCCCCGAGAGCTGAGCGAACAACGAAGTCACCTGCGCCGCCGAGGTGCCGATCCCCGTGGGACCGCTCAGGTGCCACGGGGCCGCGGTGCCCCGGCGCAGATCCTCCTCGCGGTAGCGCCTGCAGTCCCGGTGCCAGATCAGGATGCCCGCGATCCAGTGCTTCAGCTCCAGCACGTAACCGGCGAGGATCTCCCTCGCCTCCGCGTCCAGATCGAAGTCGTCGAACAGCACCGGGAGTTCCTGCTCGGCGACATGCAGGAACTGGCGCAGCCGCGAGTTCATCAGGTCGTGCACGATCCTCATCGCCGTCGGATAGTCCACGGCGAAGAAGTTCTGCACGACCAGCACACCGTTGTGCACCTCACCCTCGTACTCGATCTCCTTCTGGTACGAGAACAGGTCGTTGAGCAGCGCGGCGTAGTCGGCCGCCGCGTTCTCCAGGGAGCGCAGCGGGCCGCTCGCGTAGATCTCCGGCGGTACCTTCCTGCCGTGCCCCAGCCGGCACAGACTCATCGTCAGATCCGAGCCGAACGTCATGCGCCGCATCTCGACGTAGTCCACCGGGTCGGGAATCCGGTTCTGTGCCTGGTTCGCCAGCTCCCACAGCCAGCTGGCGGTCATGTCCTCGATGGACGTGCGGAACGCGCGCCTGGCGCTGTCGTCCATCGGTGCGCTGGTGCGCTCCCACAGGTCACCCAGCCCGCGTTCCAGCGCGTTGACGGGCTCGGGCGGCGCGGACCCGTCCAGCGGCATGAAGAGCGAGAGCCGCTCGTTGGCCAGCCGGGCCCCCGCCAGATCGCGGGCCCGCCCGTGCACCACGGGGAACCAGTCGTCGCCGTAGGTCCCCCACGCCAGCCACTGCGAGGACAGGTCGAGCTCGTCGGGGGTGGCGTCCGGGTGGATGCCGGCAGCGCAGAGCGGCAGGTCGATCGCCCGCAGGCGCTCCTCGTCCCAGATGTGCGAGCCGGGCACCCCCGGCTGAGCCTGGAGGATGCCCACCCGGTCCGCCCAGCTGACCATCCGCTCCCGGGCCCCGTCCAGGTGCGGACTGAGCGTCGTGCCGAACGGCAGGTCGAAGTCGGGCAGCAGGGACGGCCCGACGTGCTGGTAGGGCAGATGCGTGTGACTGCGCGCCCTCGCGGACTCCGAGCGGGGAGTGAGACGGATCGACGCGGCGGCCATCCCGAAGCCCGGCTCGGCCTGTCCGGCCCCGCCGTCGTTCATGTAGCGGCTGGAGCGCATGTGCCACTCGTGGCCACCGGACTGCCAGTCCTGAAGCCCCTTGACGTACGCGAGCACCGCCGCCGTCTGTGCCGCGTCGAGGCCCTTCCCCGCGCAGAGCGGGCCCAGTTCGGTCAGTGCCGTGTTCTCGAACTGCTGCAGCCGGGACGTCAGCAGATCATTGACCGCCTCGGCGGCCTCCTGCGTCGAACAGTCGAGGAAGCGCTCAAGGACCAGAACCCCGTTGCTGTTCTCGCCCTCCTCCTCGACCTCCCGCTGGTACGAGAACAGGTCGTTGCGCAGATGGACGCCGTCGGAGAACGCGTCGCGCAGGACACGCAGGGCCCGTTCACCGGCGACGGCCTCGGGTACCTCCGCAGCCGCCGCGTACTCCACCAGCCCCGCCGACCAGGGGGCGCCGCCCACCTTTCGCCGCATCTCGATGTACTCGACGGGGTTCGCGATGCGGCCCTCGTTGATGTTGGCGAGTTCCCACAGCGACTCGTTCAGCAGGTTCTCCGTCGCCTCCGCGAAGCGCACCCGCCACGCGTCCGACATCCCCGGCACCGTCCGCGCCCACAGATCCGCCAGCCCCGCCTCGACCGGGTTCTCCGGCTCGGGCGTCGGCGCACCCCGCTCCATCGGCATGAACGCGGGCAGCCGGTCCAGGTAGCGCTTGCCCCCCTCACGGTCCGGGGTGCGCTTGAACAGCTCCAGGAAGTGGTCGTCGAAGAAGAAGACCCACACATACCAGTCGGTGACCAGGGACAGCGCCTCGGCCGAGCAGTCGGGGTGGGTGTACGCGCACAGCAGTGCGTAGTCGTGGGAGTCGAGGTCCTTCTCCTCCCAGATGCCGGACCCCTCCAGCATCCCTATGGCCCGCGCCCACGTCTTCGTGTGCTGCCGCGCCTCCTCGACGTGCGGGTTGAGGCGCGCCGGGTACGGAACGTAGAAGTCCGGCAGGGTGAAGGGCTGTGCCATGTGCGTCCGGCCTTTCGGTGAGCCTCCGCGTGAGCGTCACGCGGATCGTTCGTGTCCGCGCCAGCACTACCCTTCGGCCGTTCGAGGCACGCACAGCCGCCATTAGTCACACAAGAAGTGCGCTCGTTCGAGGGATGGACCGGGGCCGCTCCGGCCGGCCGGCCCCTGCGTAAAACTCAGGTAACACGGCACCGCCAGAATCCCGTTGCCGCTTTCCCTTCGCAGGTCAGAGCACCTGCCAGTGGTCTGGTCCACTGGCTCGACCCGCGGCCCCCACCACACCCTTGACGTGCCATCACCTCAGGTCAGAGAGTGTGCGCGCACAACGGAACGCGAGATCGGAAACACGAACACCTCTCGACACGCACGGCTCGGGAAACGCCCAGCTCCAAGAAGGGTTGTCATGACGTCCAAGCAGAGGACCGGACGCGCACTCGCGCTGACCACCGTCGGCGCACTGAGTCTCGCGCTGCTCAGTCCCGCGGCACACGCGGGCGCGGACGGGGTACGGCCTCAGTGCCCGCGCGGTCTGGACTGCGACTGGGTCCCGGCCGCCTACCAGCAGACCGGCGATCCGGCCGACAAGGAGACGTACGGCAACTACGACACCGCGGACCGGCCGCACAGCAACAAGATCAAGTTCATCGTCCTCCACGACACGGAGGAGGACTTCGACACCACGCTGAAGATCTTCCAGAACCCGCTGAAGCAGACCTCGGCCCACTACGTGGTGCGATCCGGCGACGGACATGTCACGCAGATGGTGAAGAACGAGGACGTCGCCTGGCAGGCCGGGAACTGGTACGTCAACAGCCACTCGATCGGCATCGAGCAGGAGGGCGTCGCCACCGAGGGCGCGAAGTGGTACACCCCCGAGATGTACCGCTCGACGGCAGCGCTGGTGCGCTACCTCGCCGCCAAGTACGACATCCCCCTGGACCGCCAGCACATCATCGGTCACGACGGGGTGCCGCCCACCAGCGCCGCCGGCACCAAGGGCATGCACTGGGACCCGGGCACCTACTGGGACTGGAACCGCTTCATGGCGCTCCTCGGCAGGCCCACCGTGCCTACCGCCCGCAAGGGCAGCGAACTCATCACCGTCAGCCCGCGGTTCAAGGACAACCAGCAGGCGTTCCGCGACTGCGAGAAGGGCATCGACCTCCCCGTACAGGGCTCCAGCGCCGTGCCGCTGCACACGGAACCCTCCGAGGACGCGCCGCTCTTCTCCGACCCGGGCCTTCACACGGACGGCTCTCCCGGCACCAACTGCGCCGCCGACTGGGGCAGCAAGATCAGCGCCACCCAGCAGGCGGTCGTCGCCGACCACGCACCCGGCTGGACGGCGATCTGGTGGTACGGCAAGAAGGCCTGGTTCAGCACTCCGGCCCGTACCCGCACCACCACCCCCACGTCCGGCTACGTGGTCAAGCCGAAGGCCGGCAGGGCGGAGGTGCCGGTGTACGGGGTCGCGTACCCGGAGAAGTCCGAATACCCCGCCGACTTCGCGGACCAGCGGGTGGGCACGGCCCTGCAGTACACCATCAAGGCCGGCCAGTCCTATCCCGGCGGCGGAGAGGCCCCCACCGGCTTCTTCTACGCACCGACGATCGACTCCTCCTACCCCCTGGACCACGCCTACTTCCGGGGCAAGGAGAAGTACGTGACGGTCCAGATCGGGCACCGCATCGCCTTCGTGAAGGCATCCGACGTGGACATCGTCCGCGCACACTGAGCGGATTCACCTCTCCGAGGGTGCAGGGCAGCACAACAGCGCGCTGCGGGCCCGGTGTGTCGGCACCGGACCCGCAGCGCGCATCCCCGTCGGACAGGTCAGCGAGTGCCGACCGCGGCTCGAACCGCACTCCGCGCCATGGCGCAGTCGTCGTGCAGGCGGCGCAGCAGCAGCCGTTGCTCCTCACCCGAGGAGAGCGCACCCGGACGCTCCTGCCCGGTCCGGGCCGGTGCGCTGGTGTCCCGCATGGCCCGCTGCAGGGCCGTCTCGTACGTACGGATCTCCCGCGTCAGCACGAGCATCAGATTGACCAGGAACGCGTCCCGCGCGGCGGGGCCCGCGACCTGGGCCAGCTGGCTGATCTGACGCCGCGCCACCGGCGCGTCACCCAGAACCGCCCAGAGCGTCGCCAGGTCGTAGCCCGGCAGGTACCAGCCTGCGTGCTCCCAGTCCACCAGTACCGGACCGGTGGGCGACAGCAGGATGTTGGAGAGCAGCGCGTCACCGTGGCAGAACTGCCCCATGCCCTGGCGGCCGCCGGCGTGAGCGAGGCCGTGCAGGAGCTTCTGCAGGTCCCCCAGATCGCGGTCGGTGAACAGACCGAGCTCGTGATAGCGCGCGATCCGTGCGGCGTAGTCCAGCGGGGCGTCGAACAGACCGCCCGGCGGACGCCAGGCGTTGACCCTGCTGACCGCGCCGAGCACCGCACGCAGATCCGCCCGCGGCGGGGCCTCGGACGGGTGCCTGGTCAGCGCCGCCACCCGCCCGGGCATCCGCTCGATGACCAGGGTGCAGTTCTCCGGATCCGCTGCGATGAGCCGGGGCACCCGGACCGGCGGGCGGTGCCGGACGAACGCCCGGTATGCCGCTATTTCGTGGCGGAACCGCTCCGACCACGCGGGGGAGTGGTCCAGTAAACACTTGGCGACCGCGGTCGCGCGGCCGGTGGTACCGACGAGGAGCACCGAACGGCCGCTGCGCCGCAGTACCTGTACCGGGTTGAACTCCGGGCAGATCCGGTGCACCGAGGCGATCGCCATCCTCAGCTGAGCACCCTGCGGACCGGACAGGTCCAGTCTTCCGCTGAGCGAGGGGGCGCCCGGCCCTGCCACGCGCCGGGTCCGGCCGATGCCGGGCGCGGGGACGGCGGCGCGGGGGTCGAGATACGGTCCGCCACCCGCTCCCAGGGGACGCAGCGGCCGGGGCGGGGCGGACACGGAGGACGATGCTGTGTACATGGGCGAGACAGATCCCTTCGTGCGCCGACAAGTTGCGTGCGCCGCCCCGGCCGGCGGCCGTTCGGCACCCTGGGGAGTACCTAGGGCTGCCGGGCGGGGTGGCGCACTCCTACCTGACACCGGCGTGCCGGTGGCAGAGAACATGGCGCCCCCTGGCGAAGGCTGGCGAATAGTCGCAGGGCATCTGACAGGGGGTTACTGTCAACACAGCCGAGAACCTGGGGGCTTGACGTGACCGGAGAACCCAACACCCGCCTTTCCGACCTGTTCGGCCTTGCCGGCTGGTCCAAGGGCGAACTCGCGAGAATGGTGAACAGGCAGGCGGCGGCCATGGGCCACCCCCAACTGGCCACCGACACCTCGCGCGTGAGGCGATGGATCGACATGGGGGAGTCCCCGCGCGATCCGGTGCCCGAAGTGCTGGCAGCCCTGTTCACCGAGCGGCTCGGTCGTGTCGTGACCATCGAGGACCTCGGGTTCGGCCGACGCGGGCGTGTGGGGAAACGGCGAGAGGCCGGGACGGATGACAATCCCGACCAACTCCCGTGGGCGCCCGAGCGGACGGCAGCGGTCCTCACCGAATTCACGGGAATGGACCTCATGCTCAACCGACGCGGCTTGGTGAGCGCGGGTGCCGCGCTCGCCGCCGGCTCCACGATCGCCGGCCCCATGCACGACTGGCTGCACACCGACCCCGTACTGGCGGCCGACGCCCCACGTATCGACGATCCCGTGCACGCGGACCCGGCCGGATACGACCGGTACGAGGCCGCGCCCATCGGCTCGGAGGAGATCGAGGCGCTGGAACGCTCCGTGGAGGTGTTCCGCGCCTGGGACGCCTCCCGCGGCGGAGGCCTCCAGCGCAAGGCAGTGGTGGGCCAGCTGAACGAGGTGGGCGGCATGCTCGCCTACCGCCACCCCGACCACCTGCAGCGCCGCCTCTGGGGCGTCGCCGCCAACCTCGCCGTGCTCGCGGGCTGGATGTCCCACGACATCGGTCTCGAACCCACCGCCCAGAAGTACTTCGTCATCGCCGCGCACGCCGCGCGTGAGGGAGGTGACCGCCCGCGGGCGGGCGAGGCGCTCTCCCGGGCAGCCCGGCAGATGGTCCACCTGGGCCGTCCCGACGACGCACTCGACCTCATGAAACTCGCCAAGTCCGGATCGGGCGACATGGTCCTGCCACGAACCCAGGCGATGCTGCACACCATCGAGGCCTGGGCGCAGGCGTCCATGGGCCGGGGGCAGGCCATGCGGCGCACCCTGGGCCGGGCGGAAGAGCTCTTCATCTCGGACAAGGGCGATGTGCCACCGCCTAGTTGGATGCAGATGTTCGACGAGGCCGATCTGCACGGCATGCAGGCCCTGGCGTTCCGCACGCTGGCCGAGCACGACCCCTCGGCCGCCGTCATCGCACAGCGCCACGCGAAGCAGGCGCTGGAACTGCGGGTCAACGGACGCCAGCGGTCGAAGATCTTCGACTACATCTCGCTCGCCTCGGCCTGCTTCATCGCAGACGACCCCGAGCAGGCCGACCGCTACGCACGACTGGCCCTGGTGACGATGGGGGAGACCTCCTCGCACCGCACCTGGGACCGGCTGCGCGAAATGTACCGGCTGACGGGCCAGTTCGCGGGCTACGCGAAGATCGAGGACCTGCGTGCGGAGATCCAGCTCTCGCTGCCCCAGAGCTCCGTCATCAAGAGGCCCAGGAGTTCGGAGATCTGATCCTTGGCGGCACGAGGACGAGACGCTGTCAGGATGAGGCGCCCCGTGGGAATGCCGTCGTCCCCTTCAGCGCCCGTCCTTCCAGATCGATGCGGCTACGCGCCGATGCGAGCGATCAGCACGCACGCGTCGTCCAGTCGCTCGGTGCCGCCGAACTCCTCGGCGACGGTGCGTACGCATTCCTGCGCCGTACGGGCCTCGGCGAAGCGCGGCGCGAGTCCGAGCAGCGTTTCCGTGCCCGGGCGGAGACCGTTGTGCATGCTCCCGGTGCCCCGGGCCAGCCCGTCGGTGTGGAGTACCAGCACGTCGCCGGGCAGCAGGTGTACTTCGTCCTGCTCGTACGCGACCCCGGACGCCGCTCCGAGGAGCACTCCGTCCGGAGGGGGTACCGGGCGCCCGACGCCGTTGCGGAAGAGCAGGGGCGCCGGGTGCCCGGCCTGTGCCCAGTCCAGCCTGCGGGTGGCGGGGTCGAACCGGCAGCACACCGCGCTGCCCAGTGCGGGCTGGATCGATGTCTGCAGTAACTGGTTGAGGTGCCCCATCAGGGCTCCGGGTTCGATCCCGGCCACCGCCATGCCGCGCAGCGCGCCCAGGATCATCGCCATGGCGGAGGTCGCCTGGATGCCGTGACCGGTCAGATCGCCGACGGCGAGCAGCGAACGGCCGTCCGGAAGCTGCATCGCGTCGTACCAGCCGCCGCCGATCAGGGCGCTGGAATCCGACGGCAGGTAGTGGGCCGCGATGTCCAGCGACCCGGGCCCCCGGTCGGGGAGGGTGAGCGAGCCCCGCCACGGGGGAAGCACGGCCTCCCGCAGTTCCACGGCCATCCGGCGCTCGGTCCTGGCGATGTGCTGCTGCCGCTCGAGCGAGTCCTGGGTGCGGTGCACCACCTGCTGGCTGCGGCGCAGCGCGCTGACATCGCGCAGGACCGCCCACATGGAGGCCGTGCAGCCGTCCGCGTCGAGGACGGGTTCGCCCATCATGTGAAGGGTCCGCAACTGCCCGTCCGTGCGCAGGATGCGGAACTCGCCGTCTATCGGTTTGCCGTCGACCAGGCAGTCGGTCACCAGGGCCGTGAGCAGCGGCTGGTCCTCGGGCAGGAGCACGGAGGGCAGGTCGTCCAGGGAGAGCGGTCCGGCCCCGGGTGTGCGGCCGAAGATCTGGAGCAGTTCGTCCGACCAGCTCACCTCGTCGGTCAGCAGATTCCATTCGGCGCTGCCCACCCGGCCGATGAGCGAACCCGGCTGCTCGCCGGCGGGCGGGGCCTGGCGGGCGGGCTGGGCCGCCCCGGCTGCGAACTGTTCCGCGGCCCCGGAGGGCAGCCCCTGCCTGAGCTGTCCCAGATGTGCGCCGAGATCATCGAGCTGATGGACCGCCAGATCGCACAGTGCACGCTGCCAGCGCAGCTGCGGGTCGTCCTCGTCGATGAGGACGGTGTCACGCCGCACCGCGTCCACGTCTCCCCGCAGCCGGTGCGTCCGGTTGATCAACGCGTCGACGGCAGCACTTTCGGACGGGTGGGGGGCGGGGCGGTCCGCAGGCGGGTGGGGCGGCATGTCGTACTCCGATACAGGCGCGGTACAACCAGGTCTGAGGGTGGACCGGATACGACTGTGGCACAGCCGACACGAGCCCGTAAGGGGTTTGGCAACACTCGAGGCGTTCTTGCGTCCGGCATATGTCAGCGGCTGATCGGAACCCGATTCCGTCGAACACCCTTGCTGTCTGCGGGCGTTGATGCAAGTCACCCGGCGCTCGATGGCTGATGTGCGCCCGTGTGCGCCGTCCTCGCGCGGTGCGCGCGGGCCGTGTGCGGGCATATGCGGGCCGGAGCCCCCGCCTGGGCGGGGGCTCCGGGGGTGATGACCGTCTCCGTGGTGTCAGCAGAGGGCGATGCGGCCGTACGAGCCCATCTTCCACTTCCACTCGAGGGTCTCGCCGGGCGAGGTGGTCCAGCAACTCCTGTCGGGGCCGTTGTTGATCACCAGTTGGATGTGCATGTTCCGGCCGCAGTTGTTGGTCGTCCAGGCCGTCTTGTTCTGCTTGATGACGTCGCGCGCCACGCAGGCGGGCGCGGTGTCGCCGGCGGCCGCCGCGGGGCCTGCCGCGGTCATGCAGGTGGCTGTGATCATCGCGGTGGCCGCGAGAGTGGTCAGGGTGTTCTTCAGGCGCATGGCTCACGTTCCTGGGGGAGGCCGGCTGAATTGCCGGGCACAGCGGTCAACGAGCGTGGCGGCCCCGCGTGACGGCCGCCGAAGGGTGCTCGGGCGCCCGGTGGGAGGTGGTGGGCGGTCCGGGAATGCGCCGGGGTGCGCCCGCGTTGCACGAGCAGAACGAAAACGAATCCCGTTACCACTAAGAGTGGGATCGGTACAGGAGCCCGGAGGTGCCCATGGCCCGCAGTGAGACCCGTCCCGTCGTCACCCTGCGCTCGACCGCCGGAACCGGTCGGAGCTATGTGACGCGCAAGAACCGCCGCAACAACCCCGACCGTCTGGTGCTGCGCAAGTACGACCCCGCCGCCGGCCTGCACGTTCTGTTCCGCGAGGAACGCTGACCGTCCGCCGGCCGCTGCCGGACGGCCCCTGCCGTCCGTCCGTTCTCGTACCAGGGAAGGAATGTCCATGAAGTCCCGAATCCACCCCGCCTCCCGTCCAGTGGTCTTCCGCGACCGCGCCGCCGGAGCGGCCTTCCTCACCCGTTCCACCGCGGACTCCGATCAGCGGGTTACGTGGGAGGACGGCCGGAGCTACCCCGTCATCGACGTGGAGACCTCGTCGGCGAGTCACCCGTTCTACACGGGCACCCGTCAGGTGCTGGACCAGGCCGGCCGGATCGAACAGTTCAACCGCCGTTACGGCAGCGGAGTGCCCGCCACCGGGGAGTGAAGCCGCGGTCCTCGTGGCCGGTGAGCGAGGCCGTGTCCTCGCGACCGGGCGTCCGTGCTCTGGATCACAGTCCGGGCTGCGGATTCCCGGGAACGCGGTCAGATGATTTATCGTTCACCTATACGTGGATGACGCGCTGAGCGCCCACACCAGAACCGCCCCGGCTGGAATCCCCCGATCCGGCCGGGGCTTCCCCTTGTCCGGGGCGTGCCCGACCTACGCCCGGACGGCCCGCCGCCCGGCCGCTTCGACGAGGAGCGCCGCGGCCGCCAGTCCCGCCGCAGCCACGGCACCGGACGCGGGCCACAGGCGCACCGTCAGCGCGGCCGACGCCGCGCCCGCCACGACCGCGAGCAGCCGGCCGGCCACCCAGCCGTCACCCGGACGACACGACCCGAGGGCCAGCCGCCCGACGAGGGACGTCAGCGTTCCGGTGAAGTAGTTCGTGGGCGTCGCCCGGACACGGCCCTGGATGCCCATCGCGAGCCCCATGACGACCAGGAGACCCAGCCGGTCCGCGTCCGACGTGATCAGGCCGCACGCCCACAGCACGGCGCCGGCCGTGAGCAGCACCACCTCGGCCAGCAGCATGACGGGCAGCCGCCACCACGTCCGCTCACCCGCCACGGCGCCCCAGGCCACCCCGCATCCGTACGAGACCAGCGCGGTGACCACGCGCAGCACGACCGACTCCTCGCCCGCACCCGCGGCCGCGGCGCCCAGCAGTACCAGGTTGCCCGTCATCACGCCGGCGAAGACCTGGCCGACGCAGATGAAGACGAAGGCGTCCGCCGCCCCCGAGGCCGCCGACAGCAGCAACAGCGCCGCGTGGGCGCGGGGACCGTCCGCGGTGTCGCGGGCGGCCGGTTCGGCGGATGCGGGGGAAGTCGGCACGACAGCATCCTCGCCGCCGTCCGTCCGGCCGTACGGTGTTGCTCGCGGCGCGGCGCGGCGGATGCGGCACCGGGGCTGCACGCCCGCACACACGGCCATCAGTCCAGGCCGCGCGCCTTCCTGAAGCGGGCCAGCCCGTCCGCCAGCTCCACCACCGGCTGCGGATAGTCCGGCCGGTCGTGCGCCGGCCCCCGCAGCTTCCACGGCTCGTGCACGGCGGCCCCGGACACCGCGGCCAGTTCCGGCACCCAGCGGCGGACATAGCTGCCGTCCGGGTCGTACCGTTTGCCCTGAACCACGGGGTTGAGGACCCGGTTGGGCCGGCTGTCCGTCCCGGTGCCGGCCATCCACTGCCAGTTCAGCTGGTTGTTGGCCACATCGCCGTCGACCAGCAGGTCCAGGAAGTGCTGTGCGCCGATGCGCCAGTCCACGTACAGCGTCTTGGTGAGGAAGCCCGCGGTGAGAAGCCTCCCGCGGTTGTGCATCCATCCCTCGTGGCGCAGCTGGCGCATCGCCGCGTCGACCACCGGGTAGCCGGTGCGGCCCTGCCGCCAGGC
This sequence comes from Streptomyces poriferorum, assembly GCF_019399235.1. Taxonomy (GTDB): domain Bacteria; phylum Actinomycetota; class Actinomycetes; order Streptomycetales; family Streptomycetaceae; genus Streptomyces; species Streptomyces poriferorum. Next base: position 48,048 of record NZ_JAELVH010000005.1, read on the forward strand.
CTCCACGTCCTTGCTCGCGTCCGCCCCGGAGCGCCAGTGGTCGTGCCGGGTGCGGTAGTCCTGGCGGGACGCGGCGGGCCGGGCCGCGAGGACCTGATGGTGGAACTCGCGCCAGCACAGCTGCCGGACGAAGGCCTCGGCCCCCGCACCGCCGGCGGAGCGGGCCCGGTGGATGAGTTCGACGGGGGACAGGGTGCCGAAGTGGAGATGTGGCGACAGCCGGGACGTGGCGTCGCCGGACAGGTCGTCGTGACCTTCCTCGTACCCCGCGAGCCCGTGGCGCCGCCATGCGGTCAGCTGCTTGCGGGCCTGCCGCTCACCGCCCTCGGCCAGGCCCTCCGACACCCCGGACACCGCGCCGCGGGCCGGCACCTTCTCGGACCCCGGGCCGTCCGGGACCCGCACGGTGCGGGGCGCGGCGAATGCATCCCGTACCCGCTGCGCCGACCAGCGCCTGAAGTACGGCGTGAACACGGCGAAGTGGTCGGACGCCGCAGGCGTCACGGCACCGGGGGCGACGGCGGTGACCACGCCGTCGTGGACGTGCAGCCGCGTGCCGCCGGACTCCAGGGCCTCGCGCAGCCGCTCCTCACGCCGACGCGCGTAGGCACTGACGCCGGCCGCGACATGGACGTCCGCCGCACCGGTCTCCGAGACGATCCGGCCCACCTCCCCGACGACGTCGCCCGAGCGGACCAACAGCCGGCCGCCCCGCTCACGCAGCCCGGCGTCCAGGTCGCGGAGACAGTCGGAGAGGAAAGCCAGACGGTTCGGGGCGGCGAACCCGGACTCCTCGATCCCGCTGTCGCGGACGAACAGCGGCACGATCTCGTCCGAGGAGGCAAGGGCCGCCCGTAGGGGCGGGTGGTCGTGCAGCCGGAGGTCGGAAGTGAACAGGACGACCGCTACGGTCATGGTGCAACTCCTGGGGAGGCCGGGAAACTGCCATGCTGCCGTCCCCGGGACCGTCCGCGGGCGCACGGTCAGGGCGACACCGCCGCGCTCCCCGGTTCGGGTGACGGGAGGTCCGCCGCCGTACGGGCGATGTTGCGGGCCATCCCACCGAAGACGAGGGAGTGGAAGGGCCACACACTCCACCAGTACGCGTGACCGAGCAGCCCGCGCGGATGGAACAGGGCCCGCTGACGGTAACGCGACCCGTTCCGGCCGTCGGGCTCCACAGCCATCTCCAGCCACGCCAGACCAGGCAGCCGCATCTCCGCCCGCAGCCTCAGCAGGCGGCCCGGCTCGATCTCCTCGACGCGCCAGAAGTCCAGTGAATCGCCCACCCGCAGCCGGTCGGTGTCCCGCCGTCCGCGTCGCAGACCCACCCCTCCCACCAGCCGGTCGAGCCACCCGCGCACCGCCCAGGCGAGCGGGAACGAATACCAGCCGTGCTTGCCGCCGATCCCCTCGACGACCCGCCACAGTGCCTCCGGGGACGCGTCGACATCGCACCGGCGGGCGTCCGTGTACAGGCTGCCGCCGGCCCAGTCGGGATCCGTGGGCAGCGGGTCGCTGGGCACTCCGGGGACCGACGCGGACGACCACCTGGTGGTGACCCGGGCCTCCCGGACCCGTTGCAGTGCCAGCCGCAGTGCCTTGTCGAGGTCGAAAGGGTGCCCGGGGCCGTCGGGAACGTAGGCGGCGATGTCGTGCTCCCGGCACACGACCTCGTACCGCAGCGACTCGGCGAGCGGGCGGGCGATCGACCGCGGTACGGGTGTGACCAGCCCGATCCAGTGGCTGGACAACCGGGGTGTCAGCATCGGCACGGGCAGGATCAGCCGGCGCGGAAGGTCCGCGACCTCCGCGTACCGCTGCATCATCTCGCGGTACGTGACGATGTCGGGCCCGCCGATGTCGAAGGTGCGGTTCACCTCACGCGGCATCCGGGCGCTGCCCACCAGCAAGCGCAGCACGTCCCGGACCGCGATCGGCTGGATCCGGGTGGACACCCAGCTCGGCGTCACCATGACGGGCAGCCGCTCCGTCAGATAGCGCAGCATTTCGAAGGAGGCCGAACCGGATCCGATGATGACGGCGGCCCGCAGCGCGGTGGTCGGGACGCCGGACGCCAGCAGGATCCTGCCGACCTCGGCCCGCGAGCGCAGATGGGGTGACAGCTCCTCTTCCGGTACGCCGGACGGGGTGAGTCCGCCGAGGTAGACGATGCGGCCGACCCGCGCCTCCTTCGCCTGCTCGCCGAAGACCGTGGCCGCCCTGCGGTCCGTCTCCTCGAAACCACCGCCGGACGTCAGGGCGTGCACCAGGTAATAGGCCACGTCGATGTCCCGCATCGCGGGGGCGAGCGACCGCGCGTCGGTGACGTCGCCGCGGACGATCTCCACCTCACCCGCCCACGGGTAGTCCCGCAGCTTCTCCGGGCTGCGCGCCAGGCAGCGCACCCGGTACCCCGCCGCGAGCAGCTCCGGGACCAGACGCCCACCGATGTAACCGGTGGCGCCGGTGACCAGGCAGTGCAGAGACTGATTCCCGCGGTCGCTCGTCATGAGATCTCCGGATCGGTTTCGTCCAGCCGTGTCCGCCGGGCCGTTCGCGTGCCCGCACGTCCGGTCAGTCTGGCCCGCGCCAGCCCGCGTCGCACCACGCCGGTGCCGGCGGCCGGCGCGCAGGTGGCAGGTGTGCTGCGGCCGGTCGGGGGCATCTGTCGCCCATGGACGCAGAGGCGGGAAGAGACGCGCACAACGGGACACGGCACAGGGCATGGAGTCATGTGCTGCTTCAGGTCACCATTCTGGTGGCGGTCATCCTGGCCATGGTCGGGTTCTCCGTCGTGCTGGCGAAGGTGACACTCACACCCTCGCCCGCATCGGAGGATCTCGTCACGTCGAACCTCCACCCCGGACGCTCGCTGCGGCAGTACGCCGAGGACTACACCTTCCTCGCCGCGTGCAAGCAGGGCGGCGGCAACATCGTGCTGGGCATGCCGTTCGGCGTGCTGCTGCCCGTCCTCGTGCCACGACGGCTGCGCATGATCCGCATGGTCCTGCTGACCGTTCTGGTCATCGTCGTCGTCGAACTCGTCCAGGGAGCGCTGGTCGCCGGGCGGGCCTTCGACATCGACGACGTCATTCTCAACACGGCGGGTGCACTGTTCGGCTATCTGGTGCTGGGGCGGCGTCTGAGCCACCGCTATCACGTGCTGGCGGCCGAACCGTGGCGCGAGCCCGTCCCGGTCCCGGCCCGGCGGAGCAAGCCCGACGGCCCGAGGACCGGAAAGGCGACCGGGAAGTCGACCGGGAAGGCGACCGGAGAGTCGACCGGAGAGTCGACCGGGAAGTCGACCGGGAAGGCGACCGGAAAGGCGACCGGGAAGCCGACCGGGAAGCCGACCGGAAGGCCGACCGGGAAGCGAACCGGGCGGGCGGCCACGTCCTGGACGAGGGTGCGGCAGGACGTACGCGCGCGCCTCACCCGCGGGCGCGACCGTAAGAGCTGACCCGGCGCAGCAGCGGGAAGGCCGGCGGACACTCGATCGGCCCGTCGCCGATTGCAGGCAGCCCCGGGTGGTCCCAGCGTGAGATGACGCCGCACTGTCCCGCCGGCGTACGGATCACCCGCCGAAGGGGAGCGACATGGCCGACGCGCAGTGGAGTCCGGGGCGCAGGGCCGCGGACGCCGATGAGTTCCTGCCGGTGCTGGACATCATCGAGCCGGCCCGGCAGCGCCGTCTCACCGTGCTGTTCCGTCTGCTCCTGCTGATCCCGCACTTCATCGTGCTGTTCTTCCTGGAGATCGCGGCGTTCTTCACCGTCGTGTTCGGCTGGTTCGCAGCCCTCGTCCTGGGACGGCTGCCCGAACCCGCCTTCCGCTTCCTCGCGGCGACCCTCGCCTACCGCACCAGGGTCGCCGCGAGCAGCATGCTCCTCGTCGACAGCTACCCGCCGTTCACCCTGACCCAGCCGCCGGCCTATCCGGTCCGCATCGACGTCCGCCCGACCCAGCTCAACCGGCTGGCCGTCTTCTTCCGGCTGATCCTGGTGATCCCCGCCGCCATCGTGCAGAGCCTCGCCACGTACGGGTGGTGGGCGCTGGCGATCGTGTGGTGGATCATCACCCTGGTCCTCGGACGCATGCCCCGACCGCTCTTCGAAGCCACGGCGGCCACCCTCCGCTACGAGACGCGTGTGTCCGCCTACGTGACGATGCTCAGCCCCGCCTACCCCAAGGGCTTCTTCGGCGAGGACGCGCTCTCCGTCCCGGAACAGCAGGGGCGTTCGGCGACCAGGCCCCTGGTCATGAGCACCGCGGGCAAGGCGCTGCTGGTCCTCTTCCTCGTCGTCGGGCTCATCGGCAGCATCACGACCTCCGTGACCAGCTCGTCGTCCGACGACACGGATTACGGGATGCACGCGTAAAACACTCGTGCGAACCGTGGCTCGACCGGCATGATCGTCGGATGACATGGACAGCACCTGAAACCACCCGTACCGACGGTTCGCTCGTGGCCGCCGAGCGGGAGATGCTCACCGGGTACCTGGGATGGTTCCGGGCCACCCTTCTCCAGAAGTGCGCCGGCCTGACCGGCGAGCAGCTTGCCGAGCGGACCACCCCGCCGTCGAACCTCTCCCTGCTCGGACTCCTCCGCCACATGGCCAAGGTCGAACGCACCTGGTTCCGGCAGCGGTTCGCCGGCCAGGATCTCGCCCCCATGTACGACCCGGAGAAGGGCAAGGACGCGGACTTCGAGGACCTCGATCCGGCCCGGGCCGCCGAGGACTACGCCCGGCTGGTCGAGGAGTGCCGCCTGGCGGACGAGATCATCGCCGCTGCGTCGTTCGACGACACGTTCGTCCACAACGGCGAGGTCTTCTCGCTGCGCCTGGTGCACGTCCACATGATCGGCGAGTACGCACGCCACATCGGCCACGCCGATCTGGTGCGCGAGCGCCTGGACGGAGTGACCGGGGACTGAGGCGGACGGACGGACGGAGGACGACGCCATGGTTGACCAGTGGGTGAGGCTGGAGCTCGACCTGAACGCATTCGACGCGGACCGGTTCGAGGCGTACGTGACCAGGTGCCTGGACGAGGGCATCCGTCTGACGACGCTCGCCGAACTGGGCGACACCCCGGAGCACCGGCGCGCGCTGTACAAGCTCAACAAGGAGTGTTCGGCCGACATCCCGGAACGGGGCGAGTTCTTCTCGTACGAGGAGTTCTGCACCCGCCGCTTCGACGCACCTTCGTACGATCCGCGCGGCGTCGTGCTCGCGCTGGACGGCGACGACTGGATCGGTATGGCGGCCACCTCCCGCCACGAGGACTTCCTCTTCAACGAGATGACCGGGGTGAGGGCCTCCTACCGGGGCCGGGGCGTCTCCGTCGCCATGAAGACCTTCGGGATGCGGTTCGCCGCGGTGTGCGGTGTGCGCAGGATCCGTACCTTCCATCATCCGGCGAACGACAGCGCCATCGGGATGAACCGCACCATGGGGTACACCGACACCGGATGAGCCGGGCCGGACCGTTCGCACGGACCGACACGTCGGGGGAGCGGGGTTTTCCGGCGGCCGGTGATGTTGAAGCCATGATGAGGGGGCGCGGCCGACGAGCGCCGCGACCGGACGTCGACGACGGGACAACTGCCATGCCGCTTCAGGGCGAGTACGAACCGAGCCCCACCCCTCAGGTCCGTGACCAGGTCGAGCAGTACGAGAGCTCGGGCGGGACGAAGGGGACGACCATGCGGGGGATGCCGGTCATCGTCCTGACGACGCTCGGCGCCAGGAGCGGGAAGATCCGCAAGACACCCCTGATGCGGGTCGAGCACAACGGCTCGTACGCGGTGGTCGCCTCACTGGGCGGGGCTCCGCGCCACCCCGTCTGGTACCACAACCTCACCGCCGACCCGCGTGCCGAACTGCAGGACGGCTCGGTGCGCCGGGACATGACCGCCCGTGAGGTGACCGGCGACGAGAAGGCGCTCTGGTGGGAGCGCGCCGTCGAGGCGTACCCCGACTACGCCGACTACCAGGAGAAGACCGACCGGGAGATCCCCGTCCTCGTGCTGGAACCGGTGGCCGCCGGCCACTGAACACCACGGGCACGAGCACTGAATGGGCGACGGGATACGCTCCAGCACGGCTCCTGAGGTGTGGGGCCGAGCGGAAGGATGCACAACCAGATGACAGACAACTCCGAGCTGGTCGCGTTCGTCCGGGCGCGCCTCGACGAGGAAGAGGAGGCCGCACGTGCGGCCGGCGGCCAGGGGTGGCGGTGCCCGGCCGAGGTGCCCGGCGAGATCCACGACCGGACCGGTGCCATCGCGTTCACCCTGAGGACGCACGGCTACGACCACCACATCGCTCTTCAGGACCCCGCGCGAACTCTCCAGCGCATCGAGACCAACAGAGTGCTCCTGGACGAGTACGCGGAGGTCGCCGCCCTGGACGTCGACCGCCCGCAGCGGGACTTCGCCTCGGGGAGGGCCTTCGGGCTGGGGTTCGTCGTCCGGCAGATGGCCGCTGAACACGCCGGGCACCCCGGTTACCAGGTGAAGTGGCTGCCCCGGTTCACGCAGTAGGCACGTCGTGCCGGGAGACGGCTCGCCTCTCCCGGCACGGTGAAACGCCCGGGCCTCCGGGGCCCGGGCCGGCCGCTGCCGCCCACGGGCGGCCGTCGTCCGGTCAGAGCGGGTTCGTGCCGCCTTCGCCCTTCGTGGAAACCTGATCGCTCCGCTCCTGGAGCCGGCGCGCCTTGTCCTCCAGGCGCCGGCGCTCCTGCGGATCGGAGACGCGCTCGGCCGCCTCCTTCATCTCCTGCGCCTTGGCGCGAATGCGCTCCGCGCGGCCGCCGGTTTCATCCGCAACACTCATGATCACTCCTGGGTCTCGGGGGGAGAGCCGACCCCACCAGCGAATCAGCGCGCCTCCGCACCTGCATCTCGAACGGTCACACGTCGCTACGGAATGCGGTGCGACCTGCTCTGTCGGACAGTGGTACCCATCGACGACGGCACGGGAGCGCACCATGAATGCTCGCTTGAACCTGTTCGCCAACGCGGCCGGGGCCAAGTTCTTCAAGTACATCAACTCGGCGGACAAGGTGATCGTGGGCTCGACCCTGCCCGCCGCCACGCAAGAGCTGGTGAAGCTCCGTGCGAGTCAGATCAACGGCTGTGGTTTCTGTACCGACATGCACACCAAGGACGCCACGCACGCCGGGGAGACCGCGATCCGTCTCCACATGGTCGCCGCCTGGCGGGAGGCGACGGTGTTCACCGAGGCCGAGCGCGCCGCGCTGGAGCTGGCGGAGCAGGGCACCCGCATCGCTGACGCGGCGGGAGGTGTCACGGACGAGGCCTGGGCGAACGCGGCCAAGCACTACGACGAGGACCAGCTCGCCGCCCTGGCGATGCTCATCGCCCTCATCAACGCCTACAACCGTGTGAACGTCATCGTCCAGCAGCCCGCGGGTGACTACCAGCCGGGCCAGTTCGGGTAGCCGGCCCCGGTGATCCGGCACGGACGGAGCCCCGGTCCCGCCGGTCGCTGAGGCATCATGGGGTCAGTGATCACCATTCATCTGAAGTACGAGATCGACCCCGACCGCATCGAGGACTTCGAGGAGTACGGCCGCAGATGGGTCGCCCTCGTGAACCGGTTCGGCGGCACCCACCACGGCTACTTCCTGCCCAGCGAGGGTGACAGCGACATCGCCTACGCGCTCTTCTCGTTCCCCGGCTTCGCCGCGTACGAGCGTTACCGCACGGACAGCGCCACCGATCCCGAATGCCAGGCCGCGTTCGAGCTGGCGCGTCGCACCGGATGCATCCGGCGGTACGAACGCCGGTTCCTGCGCCCCCTGGACACCGAGACGACGGAGGCCCCCGGCCATGCCTGACGGCAGGCCTTCCGCGCAGCAGGGGTGCGGGCCGGCTCCGCGCTACTTGCCGAGCTCCTCGGCCAGGGCCGCCCGTCGGGCGAACAACTCGTCCTTGGACGCCGCCATCTCACGGAGGGCCGTCTTCCGGTCCCGCTGGGCGAGCCGGTCCAGATACAGCCGGCCGCGAAGGTGGTCGGTCTCGTGCTGAAGGCACCGCGCGAAGTATCCCCGGCCCTCGATGACCAGGGGCTCACCGTTCCTGTCCCGGCCGCGTACGACGGCGCGGTCGAGGCGGGGCACCATCCGGTAGGGCCCCGGAACGGACAGGCATCCTTCGGACTCCTCGATCAGACGGCGCTGCCCGGCCGCAACCTCCACCAGGACCGGGTTGGCGATGTGCCCGACATGCCGTACCCCCCACTCGTCGGTGATGTCCCACACGAACAACTGCAGGTCCACGTCGACCTGGTTGGCGGCGAGGCCCGCGCCTTCCGCCACCTGATTCGTGGCGAACATGTCGTCGATCAGGCGCGACAGCTCGGGCGTGCCGAACCGGGTGACCTCCTGGCAGCGGCGCCGCAGGATCTCCTCGCCGACGACGGTGATGCGGCGTACCGAACCCCGCGCGGCCTCCGGGGCGACCCGCGGGTACGCGTCCACAGGCTCTCCCAGCAGACGCACCCGGCGGTCCTGCGCAGTGTGGTCGAACCGATCCGCCATGGAGTATCAACGCCTTCCGTGCATGCCCGCGGACGGCCGGAGCTTCGGGACCCCGGCCGGCCTGTGGCGCCACTTGACCGAATGCTTTGCAAAGTAGCACCCTTTGCAAAATGAGCGACGAGAACCGCCAAGTCCCCTGCGTGGACCCCCTGCTGCACCGTGCCCGCCCGCGCCTGCCCGACCACCCGGTGCGCGTGGCGCTCCTCGACCTGCTCGCCGAGGTCGGCACGGTCACGTCCACCCAGGCGGCCGCCCGGCTCGGCCACAGTTCCGGGCTGTGCTCCTTCCATCTGCGGCAGCTGGCCCGGCACGGCCTCATCGAGGAGGCGCCGCACAGCGGTGGCCGCGTGCGGCCGTGGCGGCTTCGCTGGGCGCCCGCCGAGGAGGGGCCCGAGGAGTTCGCAGTGACGGCACGCGGACTGGAGGACGAGAGCTACCAGCACTGGCTGGCGCACCGGGACGAGGCGCCGGGCGAGTGGCGGCACGACGAGTCGTTCAGCGCCGTGGTCCACCTCACCCCGGCGGAGACGGCCGAACTCGCCGCCTCGATCCGCCGCCTGCTCGCCGGCTACCGCGACCGGGACGAGGACCCTGCGGCTCGGCCCGCCGGTACGGTGCCCGTCGCCGCGATCACCCGGCTGTTCCCTCTCATGGGCAGCTGAGCCCCCACGCCCGTGCGCGGGGAAGTGCCATGAGGGTTGAGGCCTCAGGCTCCGCCCAGATCGGCGCTGAGCCAGTGCTCGGGCCGCATGTGGATGACCACCTGCTCACCGTGCTCCCGCCACGCGAAGTCGACGTAACCGTCGACCTTCTCCGGCGGGAGATAGCGCGACGAGATCTCCACCAGCTGCTCGCGGGTGGCGTCGCGGGTCGTGATGACGCCGCCCTCGACGGAGACGTAACGAACGGTCGGCGTGACCCGTTCGACCATCATGGAGAACCGGCCGGCCGCGGCGATCGAGACTCCCTTCAGTGAGTCGCGGCCCGTCATGATCCACAGGTCGCCACCTGGTTCGTACATGTACCAGATCGGCACGACGAGAGGGGCCCGGCCCTCCTTGGCCGAGGTCACGGCCAGTGCCGCCACATGCGGCTCGGCCAGGAACTGCTCGCGTTCTTCACGGGTCAGAGGCACGGGGGAACTCCTTCGTGTTCGTACCGCTTCTTGTCCGGCTGTGCGGGGACACCGCCTGCCGCCGTGTCGATGACGTCGTCCAGGACCTCGCGGGAGCGGCGGAGGTCGTCGATCATGCGGTCGATCCGGTTCCGCTCGGTGGTGAGCTCGTCGACCAGGGCGGGAGTGGCCCGCAGGGAGGGACCGCCGTCCTCGTCGCGCATGCAGGGCAGGATCCGCGCGATCTTCGAACTGTGCAGACCGGCCGCGTAGAGCTCCTGAATGCGGATGACCCGGTCGACGGCCCTCTCGGGGTAGTCGCGGTGACCGCCCGGCGTCCGGTCGGCTGCCAGCAGCCCCTGCTCCTCGTAGTAGCGCAGGGAACGCTCCCCGACACCGGTACGAGCCGCCAGTTCCCCGATCCGCATACGCACCCCAGGACTTGAATCTCACATCAATGTCAGGTTCTACGTTACCGGCATGACGCACACACAGCAGGAATCCTCCGCATCCCGGCTCTTCGAACCTGCCCGGCTCGGTGGCATCGGACTGGCGAACCGGCTGGTCATGGCTCCGCTGACGCGGAATCGCGCCGGGGCCGACGGCGTCCCGGGAGAGCTGATGGCCGCCCACTACGCACAACGCGCCTCGGCCGGTCTGATCATCGCCGAAGGCACGACCCCGAACGCCGTCGGGCAGACCTACCCGCATATCCCGGGCATTCACAGCCCCGCGCAGATCGCCGGATGGCGTCGGGTGACCGACGCGGTGCGTGCGGCTGCCGGCCGGAGCCCGATGTTCCTCCAGTTGCAGCACGGCGGCAGGGTCGGTCACCCCGACACCAGCGGTCACCTCCCGCTCGCACCGTCCGTCGTGCGCTTCCCGGAGACGCTTCACACACCGGGCGGGCTCCGGGACGGCGTCGCGCCCCGAGAGATGTCGGCGCGGGACATCAGGTCCACCATCGCCGACTTTGCCACGGCGGCCCGCAACGCTGTCGAAGCGGGCTTCGCCGGCGTGGAGGTGCACTCGGCCAACGGCCATCTGCTGCACCAGTTCCTGGCCGGGAACACCAACCGCCGCACCGACGCCTGGGGCGGCCCGGCAGCGAACCGCATCCGCTTCACGGTGGAGGTGACGCGGGCCGTCGCGGAGGCCATCGGTCCGGAGCGGGTCGGCGTACGTATCTCGCCCGGGGCGGACGTCAACAGCGTCGAAGAGGGCGACACCGAGGACCTCTACGCGGCTCTCCTGCCCGCACTCGCGCGCGTCGATCCCGTCTATCTGCACGTGGTCCACGCCGATCCGCAGCAGCCCCTCTTCTCCCGGCTCCGCAAGGCCTGGCCCGGCACGCTGATCGCCAATCCGGCGCTGTCGCGGGAGGAGGCAGCGGCTGACGGCGGCATGGAGCGAGGGGAGCGGCTGCTGGCCGAGGGGGCCGAACTGATCGCCCTGGGACGCGGGTTCCTCGCCAACCCCGACTTCGTCGAGCGACTGCGTACGGGCGCACCGCTCAACGAGATCCGTCCCGAGTTCCTGATGCACGTCCACGGCGAGGAGGGGTACAACGACTATCCCGTGCTCGCGCGGCTCTGAACGGTGCGGGCCGGGAGCCGACCGGCCCGCACCGTTCCGGGCGGCGCACGGTGTGTCACCTTCCGCTGTTCCCCGGTGGGCGGCGGCGCATCAGTTCCGAGAGCTTGCGCCGAGGGGGCCGGGCGGTGATGTCGCCGCCGCGGGACTGCCCCGTCAGCCGCACCTGGAGGACGGGGTGAGCGGCCGGACCGGGCTGCGGACTGATCTTGATCTCTCCGCTGCTGCGTACCAGTCCGTCCGTGTCGACGACGACGCCCGGCCTGGTCACGAGGATCAGGTTTCCTCCCAGCCGCAGGTCGAGATCGATGTGCAGGGTGCTGTGGGTGATCACCGCGTCGGTGAAGTCCAGCTTCGCCTCGCAGAACATCAGCCGGAGCTCGATCCGACGCGGCACGAGCCAGCGGCCGGTGCGGCTGACATCGCCGAAGCGCTGATCGATCCTGACCAGGTCCTTGGCCTGCGGCGGCATTCCCTCCGAGGGCAGATCGGCGGTCAGCAGGGCGAGCTCGCCCTGGGTCCGGGCGGAGAGCGCGGCGTCCAGGCGCTCATCCAGCTCGGCCGCGGTGATCCGGCCGTCGCCCGCGGCCACCTGGAGAACCTCGACCACCTGGTCCCGTTCCCGGTCGGATGCCCGCAGTCCGGGCTGTGCGTCACGTTTTGAGGAGTCGTCAGCCGACTGCAGTTCACCCGTCATACCTGCATTCTGGCCGTGGGCCCGCAGTCCCGCAACGTTCTTGATCGCGAGCGCGGTGGGCCTGCCGGCAGGCATCGTTGTCCGCTCAGCGGGCCAGGTTGCGCAGGAATCGTGCGGCGACCGGGCCCGCGTCCGCGCCGCCTGACCCTCCGTCCTCCAGGAGTACCGCCCACGCGAGGTCGGAGTCGCCCTGATAGCCGATCATCCAGGCGTGGGTGCGCGGCGGCTTCCCGGTTCCGAACTCCGCCGTTCCGGTCTTCGCGTGCGGCTGCCCGGGCAGCTCCCGCAACGCGCGGGCGGATCCCGAGGTCACCGTGGCACGCATCAGCTCGCGGAGCTGACCGGCGACCTGGGCATCGAGCTCCGCCGGAGCGGTGTACTTCTTCTTCACCGCGTCCGGCACCAGAACCGGCTGGCTGAACGCGCCGTTCTTGACCGTGGCCGCGATGGAGGCCATGACCAGCGGCGATGTCTGCACCCGTGCTTGGCCGATGGTGGCCGCGGCCTTGTCGTTGTCACTCGTCGTGACCGGCACACTGCCGTCGTACGTGGTCGTTCCCACGTCCCAGCTGCCCCCGATCCCGAATGCCTGGGCCGCATCCCGCAGATCGGTGTCGGCGAGCCGGCTGCGGGCGTTGACGAAGTACGTGTTGCAGGACTGCGCGAAGACATCGGTGAACGTCGAGCCGGCCGGGAGCGAGAACTGCCCCTGGTTCTCGAAGCGCTGGCCGTTGACGTGGGCGAACTTCGGGCAGGCCGCGCCGTCTGCGGGCCGGGTGCCGCTCTTGAGCAGAGCCGCCGTGGTGACCACCTTGAACGTGGAGCCGGGCGGGTAGCGCCCTTCGAGCGCACGGTTGAGGCCGCCGGGCCGGTTGACCGCGGCCAGAATATGGCCGTTGCGCGGATCGATGGCGACGAGGGCCGCGTTGTGATCAGTCTCGGCCACGGCGTCGGCTGCCGCCGTCTGGATGCGTGAGTCGATGGTGGTACGTACCGGACGGCCCTCGGCGGACCCGGCCGCGCCGAGGTTCTTGAGAGCGAGTCCGCTCTGCCGGTCGGCCACTACAAGGGACTTGCCCGCCTTCCTGCCTCCGGAGAGCACCTTGTCGTACCGGGCCTCAAGACCCGAGGTGCCCTTGCCGCTGACCGGGTCGACGGTTCCCACGAGCGACGCGGCCCGCAGTGGCCGGCCCTGGCTGTCGAGCACCTTCGCCCGGGTGTCGTCCGCCTTGAGTGCGAGTGTCTGCCCCGGCTTCAGTTCCGGGTGGATCATCGGCGAGGTGAATGCGACCTTCCATGTCCCGGAGATCCGGTTCACCTGTGCCCGGGAGCGCCAGGTGACCTTTCCCGCTCCAGGAACCTCCATGGCTACGGAGAAGGGGAAGCGGACCTTGCCGTCCCCCTCCTTCTCGCCGCTGTCGTTGACGATGGTGGTTCGGGAGGGCTTGAGGTTGGTCAGCACCGAGGTGAGGAGCGACGCGGCGTTGTCAGGGGTGTCGGTGTGGCCCGCGGCCCCCTTCGCGTCGTGCTTCTCCCATGCCGCGAGGAAGGCCGCCAAGGGCTTCCGGGCGGCTGTGAGCTGTGGATCGTCCTCTTCCGCGTCGCCGCCCCAGAGGCTGTACGCGCCGTACCCGCCTCCGGCGAGCAGGGCGAGGGCCACGAGGATGGCGAGTTGCCGGCGTCCACGGCGCCTCGGCTCGTATCCCGTGTGGGTGTTCCGGCTGCGGGCACGCGTCAAGGTGCTCTCCGTTCCGATTCCGTCCGATCGCCCGCCGGAGACCACCCCCGGCGTCGGCGAGGGCGCACATGTGCGGGCGGCCCGTCCACCGTCCTGCCGAAGCCCTCGCGGGCAACCCCCGCCGGGAGTCAAACCCGCCGCCTGACCGCATGTCGAATACGCTCTCGACATCAGGGCGATTCGTAAGCCGTATCGCCGCATGTCAGGGGGGACAGTGCTGACCGAACGGCATCTGGAAATCTTTGTCGCGCTGGCGGAGGAAGAACACTTCGGCACCGCCGCTCAGCGTGTGGGCATCACGCAGCCACCGCTGTCGCAGGGCCTGCGCCGGCTGGAGACCCTGCTCGGAGTCCGCCTGTTCGACCGTGAGCGCGGGGTGTCCCTCACCGAGGAGGGGGCGCTGCTGCTGCCACACGCCCGCCGGGCCCTGGCCGCCCTTGCCGAGCTGCGGGAGACCGGTGCCCGCGAGCACGCGGACGGCCGGCGCCTGCGGCTCGGGCTGGCCCCCGAGGTGCCGGCACCCCTCGCAGCCGATGTGGCGTCCGCGCCCGTCCGGGCCGGCGAACGGACCCGGATCGGGATGGTGACGGCGTCAACGGCCGCGCTGCTCAGCGATGTCGAGGCCGGACGGCTCGACCTGGCGGTGATCCGGCACCCCTCCGTACTGCACGGCCTGGCCGCCGGTCGCGTGATCCTGCTGCCGACCTGGGTCCTTGTCCCCGTGGGCCGCCAACAGGCCGGTGAAGCAGTGCCGTTGGACCTTCCCTTCGCTGTGCGTCCGCGCGCCGAGGCACCCGCGGCCCACGACCTGTTCATCGACACGCTGGCCAGCCGCGGGCGCCGGGTGGACACCGTGGCGGTCGCCGACGATCGTGCCGGCCTCGCCCTGGTCGCATCGGGCCAGGCGGTCCTGGTCACGGCGGACGACGCGCTGACAGCCTCCGGAGTCGTGCGCCGGGCGGCGACGGATCCGCCACTGCCCCTACGGCTGCGCGTGGCCTGGAACCCACGACGTTCCGGTTCGGACGGGACGGCCGCGACGGCGCGACTCCTCGAGGACGCCCTGGCCCGGAAGGCGGCACGGTGACGGGCCTGCGGCGCGGCAGTGGCGTGGAACGCACCATCCGCGGCATGTTCGACGACGCGGGAGTCCGCGGCTGGCTGCACGTGGCGGAACTGCACCGTCCATCGGCCAGCGTCGCGATCGATCCCGACGCCCGACTGCCCATCGGCTCGGTCTACAAGGTGCCCCTCATGGTCGCCTTCTGCCGGCTCGCGGATGCGGGGCTGATCGATCCCCGCCGCCGGCTGACCCTGGACCCGACGGACCGCGTTCCCGGCCCGACCGGCGTCTCCCTCCTCCGGGACCCCGTCACCATGTCACTGCGCGACCTGGCGACACAGATGATGAGCATCTCCGACAACACCGCGGCCGCCGCCGTTCTCCGGGAGGTCGGCGCCGACGCGGTCGACGCCATGTGCCAGGAACTCGGCATGCCGGGCACACACATCCACGGAGGCGTCGTCAGCACGTTCAGCCGGCTCGTCGCCGAAACGGGTGCCCGCTCGCTGGACGCCGCCCTGGCGCGCGTGAGCGACAACGACGCCGTCGTGCCGGCGGGCGTGTACGACCCGGCGTTCAAGGCCTCCAGTACGGCGTCGGACCTGGCATGCCTCCTGCGCGCGATCTGGACCGGACAGGCCGCCTCCGAGGAAAGCTGCGCCCTCATCCGCGAGGTCATGCGCAGCCAGCCGTGGACGCACCGGCTCGCCTCCGGCTTCCCCTACGACGATGTCACCGTCTACGGCAAGACCGGCACCTTCGGGGCGTTGCGCCACGAGGCGGGCGTCGTCGAACTCGCGGACGGCAGCGCCTATACGGCGGTGGTGTTCACCCAGGCGGCCCGGGCCGACAACAAGCTGCCCCGCGCCGACGCCGTGATCGGCGCAGCGGCGCGGGCCGCTGTGGAGGAACTGCGGGGAACCCAGGGGACTTGAGCGGAAGCTCACGTCGCGGAGGTGCCGGTGTGACGGAGCCATGGCCGGCGCCGGACTTCCGCGGACACGGCGAACCGGACTCCGTACGTCTTCAGGCGAACAGCCGGCTGGGATGGGAAGCGCGACGGGCGGCCGTCAGCAGGGCGTGGATCCGCGGCGCGGCCTGGTTCATCCCGGTCACGGGCGTCGCGAACGGCAGCCGTACGTCGCGCCGCTTGCGGGCGTACTCGAGGCGCAGGGTGATGCCGTACCGGTCCAGCGCCACCGGGAGGGCGCGCAGCATGCTCTTCTCCGGCGCGGGGCGCACGAGGCGCAACAGGAGCGGCACGAGTTCCGCGTGACTGTCCATCAAGTGGGTCAGCATGTCCGCCTCGTGCGGGGCGACCGGATCAGGGGTGGCGGTCTGCAGCGCGGACAGCGGTACGAACGTGCGGCCCCCGCCGTCGTCGAGAACCGCCTGGCCGAACTCCATGCAGACGCTGCTGGTGGCTTCCGCGTCGTACGGCGCGGCCAGCAGCCCGGTCATCGTGACCCGGGCGCGCAGCCGGTCGCGCACGGGCGTGGGGGCGACATCCGTGAACTCCAGCCGGACCGGGACGGGCGCGGCCGGATGAGCGGGGCCGGTCCCGGACGGCTCGTGGAGGTGGACATGGCCCATCGCGGCCGTGCCGTCGAGGCGATGGACCTCGACGGGGTCGAGGCCGTCACTCACCACCGTCATCGAATGGGCTCCGGTGAGGATCGACAGCATGCGCTCGGCGGGGGTCGGCTGCGTGATGCGGGCGCTGAAAGGGCGCATCCAAGGTCTCCTGAGGGGAGGTGGCGAGATCCGGATTACTTAGGTATGCCTAACCTAACCCATGCGCGGGGGTGGAGAGGCTGAGGGAGCGGGATGTGGCCGGAACGCGACGCGGGGGAGGCGGGATCGGGCGCGCGTGTACCGACGTCCCGTGGGGGGCGTGAGGGTACTGCTCCATTCAGCGCCGCCCCGGCCGAGGCCAAGTGGCGAGCCGTTCGGGCGGCATTTAGCGTCACCCAGGCCGAGGGGCATTGCTCGCCAGTGAGGACAAAAGGTCCACAGCTGCTTCTCGAGAACCCGGAGAACCATCATGCGCGTGATACGTGTCGCTTCTGTCGCCCTGCTCGGTGCCGCCGCTCTCGGAGCCGCTGCTCCGGCGGCCCTTGCCGACGACGGGAACCACAACATCACGTCGTTCGGCTTCACCGTCTCCCCGTCGACGGTGGCCCCCGGCGGCACCGTGACCCTCAACGCGACCGGGTGCGAGGTGCCGTCCGTGACCGTCAGCTCGGGAGTGTTCGACACCGTCACCCTTGAGGAGGGTCACTCGGCCACCGCGCGCGTCGATGACGACGCCAAGCCCGGCGCCGAGTACGACGTGACCTTCGACTGCAAGGGGGAGAAGGGCACCACACCGCTCACGATTCGCGAGGGATCGGGCCACAACGACCACACGGGCTCGGTGATGCCGGGCAACGGCGTCCGGGCCGGAGCCGGTGGCAGCCTCTCCGGCATGAGCCCGGGCGAGGTCGGTGCGGGAGCCGCCTTCGTCGCGGGCGCGCTCGGATTCGGTGCCTACAAGATGCGCCGCCGTTCCGGCAGCGACGCCTGACCGCGAGAGGCGCTGAAGGTCCGGGCCCTGCCTAGGGGCCCGGTCCGGGGACCACAGGACCGAAAAGCGGAGAAGACGTGCACAGAGCCGTGTGGCACGAGTGGATCGAACCCGCCGAACCCCCGAAGCCGGCCCGCCAGCGCCTGTTCGGCCGGCGTAAGGCCGTCGACGCCCGGGACGAGCGGGACCGGCGGGACGAGCGGGGCCGCCGGGATGAGCGGGACCGGCGGGATGAGCGGGACCGGCGGGGCGAGCGGGGCCGCCGGGACGAGCGGGGCCGCCTGGAGGGAAGCAAGAAGGGCGGCGGCCTTCGGGTACCCGGCTGGGGCACCCTCGTCGTCGCCCTGCTGCTCGGCCTGGCCCTGATCCGGCACGGCCTCGGTGGCGACGGCCCCCCGCAGCCCGCGTCGGCGGCCGGCGACCGGTCCGGCGGCTCCGGTGCAGGTACCTGGCCGCAAGGGCCGCCCCCCGAGCCGCTCACCCGCGCCCTGCCCGAACGGATCACGATCCCTTTCCTCGACGTCGACGCTCCCGTCGGAAAGGTGGGCCTCGGCGCGGACGACTGGATCGGCGTACCGCCCCTGGCGGACAACAACCTGGCGGCCTGGTACGACGGTTCCGTCACTCCCGGCGAGTCCGGTACCTCCGTGCTCGTGGGCCATGTGGACAACAAGGCGGGCCCTGCCGTCTTCTACGGGCTCGGCGCCCTGACGAAAGGACGCCGCATCGAGATCGCCCGCACCGACGGCACCACGGCGGTCTTCTCCGTCTATGCCGTCGAGGTCGTAAGCAAGGCCGCATTCCCCGCAGACCGCGTCTACGCGAACACCTCCGAACCGGAACTGCGCGTACTCACCTGCGGTGGCGGCTTCTCGCGGAAGGCCGGCTACGAGGGCAACGTCGTGGCCTACGCGCGTCTCACGTCCGTCCTCCAGGAGGGGTAGCCGGGATCGCGCGGCCAAGGCGCTGGAGGGCGGCCGCGGCGCACGCGTGGCGCGCTTCAGGGAGCACAGTCGCAGGGCGACCCGGGCGCGGCAGGACGTGTCCGTTTCCTTCAAGAAAATGATGGAAGCGACCCGATATTCTCGCCGCCATGCAGAGCACCGGTAACGAATCGCGCCACATCAGTATCCGTATCGCCAGCCCGGCCGAGACCGTTTACGCCTTCGCCTCCGATCCGGCCAACCTCCCTGCGTGGGCCCAGGGGCTGGGCGGCTCCATCGAGAAGATCGACGGCCGGTGGGTCGCGGAATTCTCACCCATGGGACGGGTCGTCGTCGCCTTCACGCCCCCCAACGAGTTGGGCGTACTCGACCACGACGTCACGCTGCCGTCCGGGGACACCGTCCACAACCCGGTCCGCGTCATCGCGGACGGCACCGGCAGCGAGGTCGTGTTCACCCTGCGACGGCGGCCGGGAATGAGCGATGACGACCTCCGGCGCGACGCCGACATGGTCGCCGCCGACCTGGTGCGGCTCAAGGAGCTGACTGAGTCCCCGGAACGCTCGTGACGCCCGGCCGGCACGCCGTTCGGCGCGGACAGGGCCGGGTGCCGCGTGCTGTCAGGCCCGTACGTCCGGCCACGGTTCAGGCGAGAGCGCCACGAGGTCGTACTGCGGGCACGGCGTCGTGAAGCACTGCTTGGGTGCGGGGACGCAGACGTAGCCCAACGGCGCCGGGACGGAGGCGCAAGGACCGGCCTGTGCCCGGGAGGAGCCTTCCGCGGCGTGCGCCGGGCCGGCCGGGACGAGAGGCAGGGCAGTCAGCGCGACCGCCGAAGCGGCGCGCAGCAGGATATTCATCACGAAGGACAGGCATAGCCGCCGTCGTGCCCGGACGACAGGCTCAGGCAGCCCAAGTCACCCGCCCGGGTGGACGATTCCCCCGCAGAGCGGGCTTCTGACCGTCGGACGGTGCCGGTGCACGTTCCCACCGCCTCCCTTCCCGGGCCGGCCCGCCGCGGAGCGGGTTCAAACGGTTCGGAATCGAGCAGGTGAGTGATATGAGTTCACTCGCGCGCACCACCCCACCACCGTTCGAGCGACCGGCCCGGACGCGTGGCGGGAGGACGGGCCGGAGGGCTCGCCCGTTCCGCCGCCATCTCCTCGTCCCGGTCGCGATCGCCTCCGTCACCCTTGTGGCAGCCGGCTGTGGCGGTACCTCGGACTCGGCCTCACCTTCCGGGGCGGCGGCCTCCGTCCCGGCCGAATCCGCCCCCGGAGCGGAAAGCCCATCGGCGGCGGGCTCCACCTCACCGGCCGCGGATGCGGGCACCCCCGACGCACCCGCCGACCAGGATCACGCCGACAGCACGCCCACAGCCGCCTCAGGCGCCCGTCGCTGCACGGCCGCCGGGCTGACCATGCGCCTCGGCCGTGCCGACGCCGGCGCGGGCCAGATCCACTACCTGCTCACCTTCGTGAACAAGTCCACCACCGCATGCGCGCTGCGAGGCTTCCCGGGTGTCTCACTGATCAAGCGCGACGGCAGCGCGATCGGTGTGCCCGCCGAGCGCGAGGGCGCCGCGCGGGGACAGACGGTGATCGGCCCCGGCAGGACGGCGGAGGTCACCCTGCACACCCTGAACCAGGGCATCAACGGTTCGGGCTGCTGGAGCCGGCCCGACTACCTGCGGGTCTATCCGCCGGGCTCCAAGGACGCCATGACGCTGCGGACCTCCCTCCTCCACGTCTGCGGCGACCGCTTCACGACCACAGCGGTGGCCGGCTGACGAGGTGTGAGCGGAGCCTCAGGGCGTGCGGAGCTCGAGCGCGCGCACCGAGGCGTAGAACGCGGCGACATCGGCCGGCCGGAACAGCGAGCGGCCGGTGAGGCGGGAGACACGGTCCAGCCGGTTGCGGACGGTGTTGCGGTGGCAGTACAGCGTCTCCGCGATCTCCGTGGTGGAACCGGTGTCGGAATCCAGCCACGCGGTGAGGGTCTCCATGAGGTCCTTGCGGTCCGGCGCGGCCAGGACGGGGTCGAGGAGGGCGACGGCCAGCCGCAGCGCCAGATCGTGCCCGGCCGCGACCAGGGCCGCGGCCGGATCGTGGTCGAGCGTGACCGCCCGGTGCGTGCCGGCGGGCAGCGAGGCCTGGGCCAGAGTGGCCAGACGAAGGGCGTCCGCGCTCTCGCGCAACCTTCCGTACGCGGGACTGAGACCCGCACGCCCCGCGACCGCGGCGCCGACGACGCCCAGCACGAGCGCCGGTCCCGGCACACGGGAGGGACCGGAGGCGACCGCCGGGTCCGGCAGCGCCACGATGCCCGCCAGGCCGTCGGGACGAGGGCGCCAGGCGGAGCGCAGTCCGTTCCGTAGCAGAGCCTGTTCCATCGCGGTGACGTCGCTGTGCTCGGCGACGACGCAGATGTACGGCCCCTGTTCGGGCAGGCCCAGGGAGGCGCCGGTGCCGCCGAGCATCGCCCAGTCGGCGGTCTTGCCGTTCAGGAGCGCGTCGAGCAGCAGCAGCCGCTGCAGTTCATCGGCTCGCGCCAGGCCGACCAGCGTCTCCCGGTAGACGTCGTTGACCGTCTGCGATGCGGCGTCCAGCAGGGACCAGATCGACATGGAGGCCTGCGCGATGTCGTCCATCGTCGTGCCTGGCTGCTCCTTGGCGCGGTCGATGAGGGAATGCGCCAGCAAGCGGTAGCCGATGCGGAAGGCATGCAGGACCGCGTCGACCGGAACGCCCTGCGTGGCCCGCCGCCGTACACACTGCCGGGTGGAGTCCGTGCGCATCGGGCGGCGGTCGGCCATGCACGTCAGCTGCTCGTACAGATTCCGCTCGTTGAAGTCCCGTACGTCGGCCTGGACCTCCCGGCTCAACCGGGCGTAGGGAGGGATCTCGGCGGTGATCGTGCGGAACAGGTCGTCAGCGAGGACGTCGACCCGCTCCAGCAACTCCGCGGCACATACCGACAACAGCGGAGGAACGGTCAGACCGCCATCGGCGTGCTGCTCTGGCATGCCGGTCAGCATACGGTTCACTGCCCGGTCCGCAATTGTGCGGTCGCACAAGGCGGAAGCCGTACCCGAGGTCGTCCGCCCACCGCGTTCCGCGCCTGTTGTGCCTGAGCATTTCCTCACGAGCCGCTGAGGAGAACTGATGCTGAATCTGTCGTCCCTGCTGGAGCACAGCGCCCGGGAACACCCCGGCCGAATCGCACTGGTCCTCGGTGACACCCGTCTGACCTACGCCGAGCTGCTGGCACGATCCCAGGACATCGCCGGAGCGTTGCGGCGCCGCGGGATCGGCAGAGGCGACAGGGTGGCGCTGTCCTGCCCGAACGTGCCGGACTTCCCGGCCGCCTACTTCGGCATACTCCGCGTCGGAGCGGTCGTGGTGCCGCTCAATGTGCTCCTGCGGCCGCAGGAGGTCGCCTACCACCTCACCGACTCCGGGGCCAGAGCCCTTCTCTGCTACGAGGGCACTCCGCAGCTGCCCCTGGCCGAGGTGGGGAAGGCGGGATTCGACCAGGCGCCCGACTGCGAACACCTCCTCCTGCTGCACGGGATCGAACGCACGGGTCCCGCCGACGCCCGGTCCGCCGACGCGGTGGCCACCGCTGCGGAGGACACCGCAGTGATCCTCTACACCAGCGGCACGACTGGACGGCCCAAGGGCGCCGAACTCACCCATCGCAACATGGTGATGAACGCCATGGTCGCCGACCGGCTGTTCACAGCGGCCGACGACGAGGTGATGCTTGCCGCCCTCCCCTTGTTCCACGCCTTCGGTCAGAGCGCGGTGATGAACATGGGCATGCTCAGGGGTGCCACCCTCGTTCTGCAGCCCCGCTTCGACGCCGAGGAGGCCCTCCGGCTCATGCACCGCGAGGGGGTCACCTTCTTCGCGGGCGTGCCGACGATGTACTGGGCCCTGCTCGGCGCGCTCGGCACCCTGGACGAACCGGCGGCACCCACGCGTCTGCGCACCGCCGTCTCCGGGGGCGCCGCGCTGCCCGTCGAGGTGCTCCAGCAGTTCGGGAAGGCCTTCGGCGTGGGGGTGCAGGAAGGCTACGGACTGTCGGAGACCTCGCCCGTTGCCTGCTTCAACCCGCCCGGACTGCCGCCGAGGCCCGGGTCGATCGGCCGGCCCGTGTGGGGTGTGCAGATGAAGCTCATCGACGACGCCTGGCAGGACGTTCCGGCGGACGGCCGGGGCGAGATCGCCATCCGCGGACACAACATCATGAAGGGCTACTACCGGCGGCCCGACGACACGGCCTCGGTGATGAACGACGGCTGGTTCCGTACCGGAGACATCGCACGGCGTGACGCGGACGGCTACTACTACGTAGTGGACCGGGTCAAAGACCTCATCATCCGCGGTGGTTTCAACGTCTACCCGCGCGAGATCGAAGAGGTACTGATCACACACCCGGCCGTGAGCATGGCCGCCGTGGTGGGCGTACGGCACGCCACGCACGGCGAGGACGTCAAGGCGTTCGTCATCCCGGTGCCAGGCACGGAGCTGAGCGAGGCGGAACTGATCGCCTGGTGCCGCGAGCGCATGGCCGCCTACAAGTACCCGCGCAGCGTGGAATTCCGCGACAGCCTGCCCCTGACGTCCACCGGCAAGATCCTCAAGCGCCGGCTGACGGCCGGGAACGCCGGGGAAGCAGGCCCGGCCTGATCAGCCACCCCTGCGCGGGCGCCGTGCACAGCCGCTCCGGCGCACAGGACGGCCGGTGACAGGCGCGATCGCACAGAAACGGAGGCCGGTCTCGTCCCAAGGACGTGCCATCGAGCACCGATGTGATCCGGAAGAATCCCTCAGTTCGCCCCGACGTCAGGAGACGCCCATGTCGTGGAGAAGGAAACTGCTCGTCCCGTTGGCCGCACTCACCCTCGTACTGTCCGCGTCGGCCGCTGCGGGCGCAGCGCCGGCCCCCCTGCCCACCGGTCCCGCCACGGCCTCGGCCACGAGCGACTTCGGCGCCCCCGGGCCCTACGCCACCGCTGTGGAAGTCGGGCCGATCACCACCCTGTACTACCCGCGTGACATCGCGAACAGCGAGCGCCGCCACCCCGTGATCGTGTGGGGCAACGGAACCAACGGCATACCCCTCGTCTACCGGGACCTGCTGCTCCACTGGGCCGGCCAGGGGTTCGTCGTCGCCGCGGCGAACACTCCGCAGTCCAACCTCGGCATCTCCATGCGCGCCGGCATCGACATGCTCACCCACAGGAACGCCGACCCGGGCAGCATCTTCCACGACCGCGTCGACCTGGAACACATCGGCGCGTCGGGGCACTCACAAGGGGGTGCTGCAGCCATAGTCGTGGGCGCGGACCCCCGCATCGACACCATCCTGCCCATCCAGCCCGGCCCGCTCGCCAACATCAACGCCGTGCACGTCCCCGCACTCCTCCTGGCCGGTGAGAAGGACAGCATCGTCTTCCCCTTCCTGGTCAAGGCCTTCTACAACGCCGCCGATCACATCCCGGCCCTCTACGGCGAGCTGCGCGGGGCCGACCACTTCACGGTCGTGGGCGACCCCGGCCCGTTCGCCGCGCCGACCACTGCCTGGTTCCGCGCCCAGCTCATGGGTGACGAGACGGCCCGCGCCCAGTTCTTCGGCCCCGGGTGCGGGATCTGCACCGATACCACCACGTGGTCCGACGTCCGCCGCAACAGCCTGGCCCTGAGCATTCCGGCGGCGACGACCCCGTAACGGGTTCCCGCCGCCCACCGGCACCGTCATGCTTGCGGTGCCGGTCTTCCGTATCCGCCTCCCCCGTGCGCTCCGGCGACGGGGGAGGCGGGCACACCTCGTGAAAGGACCGACATGGACGCCATCGCGACCACCTGCCGAGGCCGGGTCCGGGGCCGCGTCCGGGACGGAATCGCCACCTTCCTCGGCATTCCCTACGCTGCCGCCCCGTTCGGGCCCCATCGCTTTCGCGCCCCCGCACCCGTCGAGCCGTGGGAAGGGCTGCGCGACGCGCTCGACTACGGGCCGACCGCTCCGCAGCGCCCCTACCGTCCGCCCCTCGACCGGTTGATCCCCGACGTGGACATCCCGGGGGAGGAGTGCCTCAACCTCAACGTCTGGACTCCGGACCCCGGCGGGGGACCGCTGCCGGTGATGGTGTGGATCCACGGGGGATCCCTGCGGAACGGCTCGGGCGCCGTGCCCCTGTACGACGGCCGGGCCTTCGCACGCGACGGCATCGTGCTGGTCACAGTCAACTACCGGCTCGGAGTGGAGGGGTTCGGGGTGTTTCCCGACGCACCCGACAACCGGGGCCTGCTGGACCAGATCGCGGCCCTGGGCTGGGTCAAGGAGAACATCGCGGCCTTCGGCGGGGACCCGGAGAACGTCACGGTGTGCGGCGAGTCCGCCGGGGCTGTCAGCATCGCCGCCCTGATGACCAGCCCGCGCGCGGCCGGCCTCTTCCGCCGGGCGGTCCTGCAGAGCGGCCCGCCGCAGACGGTGCCGCGCACCCGGGGCGTGAAGACCGTGCGTGCGATGGCGAAGGCGCTGCGGGTGCCCGCCACGGCGGAGGCGTTCGCCGCGGTGGACCGTGAGCTGCTGCTGGACGTACAGACCGAAGTCGTCGGCAAGGCCGATCCGATCAGCGGGGGACCCGGCTTCCACCTCGTGGTCGACGGGGACGTGGTTCCGGCTGAACCGTCGCTGCCCACCGTCGATCTGCTGATGGGCTGCAACCGGGAGGAGTACCGGCTGTGGTTCGTGCCGAGCGGGATGGTGGACCGCGTCAACGCCCTCTCGCTCCGGCTGGCCCTGCTGAAGTTCCGGGTCCCGGGAAGCGTCGCCAGGCTGTACAAGGCGTCCAGACCGGGCGCGAAGCCCGGGGAGATCCTCGGCGAGATGGCTACGGACCTGCTGGTGCGGGGACCGCTCAACCGGCTCGCCGACTCGCGGCCGGCCCGGACGTTCCTGTACGAGTTCGCGTGGCCCTCGCCCGTACTCGACCTGGGCGCCTGCCACGCGTTGGAGATCGGCTTCGTCTTCGACAACCTCCGCCACGGTGAAGCGCTCACGGGCCCGGATGCTCCTCAGCCGCTGGCCGACGCCATGCACCGGGCCTGGGTCGCGTTCGCTTCCTCGGGTGACCCGGGATGGTCCGCCTGGGACGGGAGCCGGCCGGTGATGGTCTTCGGCCATCCCGACGCGGGTGTAACCCTCGCGCCGCGCCAGGAGGAACTGCGGGCCTGGCTCCAGCAGTAGGGCCTGTCCGGACCCTGATCCACGGCACCGGGGTCCGGACAGGCCCCGGTGCCGTGGACCGGAGTCCGGACAGGGCTTGATGGCCGAATAGTCGCCGCGGACGACAGATCTGACGGCTTGGTGCGCGCCGGACCGACGCGACCTGGCTACTCCCGATAGAACGCGCTTGCTCCTGCGAGATCTCACGCTCGGAAGACGTTCTCCAGTGGCCCCGGCGCTCGCCGGCTGTGCCGCTCATTTTCCTCTAAATCCAGCAAACATGGGGCAGTTGACGAAGCAGTTGAAGCGCTTCACCGGGTGAGCGCGTCCAGAGTCTTGCCAGCCCAGCGCGCGCAGTCCTATTCTCACGACGAGAAAGCGCTTTCCATTCAGTAGGTCCCGTTCCGGTGGCAGTGGAGTCATGGCAGGGCAGTTGCCGCGACCCCGTGAATGCCAGGGATCCGGAACGGGACCGCACCCACGGTGCCGGCACGTCATGGGGTCACGAACCACGCCATGGTGACGACGCATCGAGCCGTCCTTCGCGGGTTCGAGGGCGGCGACCCCTTACGGCGGCGGTGATCCCGCGGCCGGTACCGGCGTACGCGCAGCTTCAGGTCGCAAGAGAGCGGCCCGCCCCATCGCACCGACGAAGAGCACGTGCCACCACGCCGATCAGGGCCTGTCCAGTGAGAACGGCAGTCTACGGACGGACTGCCGAAATGACATGGGCATGCCAGTTTGCGCCCGGCCTTCGAAGACGAACAGGGAGATACCATCATGAAAAGACGAGTCGCACTGCGCCTGTATGCGGCGCTGACCACGGCCACCCTCGCCGCCGCGACCGGTGTCGTCGTGTCGATGCCGTCGGCATCGGCCGCGACCACCGGCGCCACCGGCTACGCGACGCAGAACGGCGGGACCACCGGCGGTGCGGGCGGACAGACGGTCCGGGCCACCACGGGCACCGCGATCCACCAGGCCCTGTGCGGCCGGGCCAGCAGCAGCACCCCCATCACCATCGAGGTCGAGGGGACGATCAACCACGCCAACACCACCAAGGTGTCCGGCGACAGCTGCAACACCGCGGCCGGTGTGATCGAGCTCAAGCAGATCAGCAACGTCACGATCGTCGGAGTCGGCAATGGGGCCGTGTTCGATCAACTGGGCATCCACATACGCCAGTCCAGCAACATCATCATCCAGAACGTGACGGTCCGGAACGTCAAGAAGTCGGGGTCGCCCACGTCCAACGGCGGTGACGCCATCGGCATGGAGAGCGACGTCCGCAACGTCTGGGTCGACCACAGCAGCCTCGAGGCGTCGGGAGGGGAGTCGGAAGGTTTCGACGGCCTCTTCGACATGAAGGACAACACGCAGTACGTGACGTTGTCCTACAGCACCCTGCGCAACTCCGGCCGCGGCGGTCTCATCGGGTCGAGCGAGACCGAACTCTCCAACGGCTTCGTCACGTTCCACCACAACCTGTACGAGAACCTCGACTCCCGCACGCCCCTGCTGCGGGGCGGCATCGCCCACATCTACAACAACTACTACGTGAAGCTGAACGAGTCCGGGATCAACTCCCGTGCCGGGGCCCGCGCGAAGGTGGACAACAACTACTTCAAGGACTCCAAGGACGTCCTGGGCACGTTCTACACCGACGCCCCCGGATACTGGCAGGTCAGCGGGAACACGTTCGACAACGTGACATGGTCCGCACCCGGCAGTGAGAACAACCCGGCCGGTCCCGACCCGAAGTCCAACACCACCGTCAGCATCCCCTACGCGTACAGCCTCGACGCGGCATCCTGCGTGCCCGGCATCGTGGCCCAGACCGCAGGCGCCAACAAGGGCCTGAAGGTGTCGGACGGCAACTGCTCGACCCAGACGCCGACCCCGGACCCCCGACCGGGACCAACCTCAGCGTCGGCGCGGGTGCCGACGGCTCCAGCAAGGCCGACGGAACGAGCTACGGCAACGTGCGGGACGGTGACCTGAGCACGTACTGGTCGCCCGCCGGCGCGACCGGCTCGGTCTCGGTCAAGTGGGGCACCGCGACCTCCGTCTCCTCCGTCAAGATCCGGGAGGCTTCCGGGTCCGCCGGCAGCATCGGGACCTGGAAGGTACTGAACGGCGACACCGGCGCGGTGCTGGCCACCGGTACCGGAGCGGGTGCCATCTCGATCCCGCAGACCTCGCTGCGCAAGATCACCTTCCAGATCACCGGCTCCACCGGCACCCCGAAGATCGCCGAGTTCGAGACCTACGCCGGGTAGCGGTGCGCGGCGACAGTGTCCCGTCGGCATGACCGCCGTGGCGGCCGTGCCGACGTCGTCACGGCCCGGTGAGGACGACGAGCCGCTGTGTCGCGCGAGTCATCGCTACATAGCGGTCGACCGCGCCTTCGACGCCCGTGCCGAACTGCTCCGGATCGATGAGGACGACCAGGTCGAACTCGAGGCCCTTCGACAGTTCAGGGGTCAGCGAACGGACCCGGGGCCTCGCCCGGAACGTGGGATCGCCGATGACGCAGGCGATCCCCTCGGCATGCGCGGCGAGCCAGTTGTCGAGGACCGCGTCGAGTTCGTCAGCGGATCCGTGGACCACGCGAACGCCGCTGCTGCGGACGGAGACCGGCACGTTGGCATCGGGGAGCGCGGCCCGGATGACCGGCTCGGCCTCCGACATGACCTCTTCCGGCGTCCGGTAGTTGATGCTCAGGGACGCCTGGTTGATCCGGTCGAACCCGACACGCTCCAGTCGCTCCTGCCAGGACTCCGTGAATCCGTGCCTGGCCTGCGCGCGGTCCCCGACGACGGTGAAGCTCCGGGACGGGCAGCGGAGCAGCAGCATCTGCCATTCCGCGTCGGTCAGTTCCTGGGCCTCGTCGACGACGATGTGCGCGAACGGCCCGGCGAGCAGGTCCGGTTCGCCCCCGACGCGTGCGGATCCGTCGACCAGGGTGTCCTTCAGATCCTGGCCCCGCAGCATCGTGACGGCGCCTTCACCGTCGGCATCGGCTTCGAGCAGGGAGTCGATGACATGAGCCATGTGCTCACGCTCGGCCGCGACCTCCGCGGCGTGCCGCCGCCTGCGCAGTGACGTCTCCGGGTCGCCGAGCCGCCGGCGTGCGGCGTCGAGGAGCGGCAGGTCGGAAACCGTCCAGGCCTGGGCGTCCGCGCGCTGGAGCCGCGACACGTCGTCGCGGCTCAGCCCGGGAGCACAGGTGCGCAGATACGCGGGCACCGACCACAGGTCCCCGACCAGATCGGCCGCTTCGATCAGCGGCCACGCACCGTCGAATACCGCGAGCAACTCCCGGTTCCGCACAAGGGAGTTCCGGAGAAGGTGCTCCGGAACGTCGCCGTTGTCCCGGTCCACCAGGATCGTGACCAGCTCCTCCAGGATCTGGTCACGCGCCTCGTTGTGCGGGATGCCGGGTGCCGCTTCGAACGCCACCGCCCAGTCGGCCGCGCTCAGCCGGATGTCGGACCACTGGGTCGTTACCGTCATCGCCTTGGCGGGGGGTTCCTCGTAGAAGCTGACAGCGGCCTCGATGGCCTTCACCAGATCCGCGGACGACTTGAGCCGGGCCACCTCCTGGTCGGCCTCGGCCCCTGCCGCGGCTCCCTCGGTGACGAGGTCGCGCAGGGTGCAGGTCTGCACGCCCTCCTCGCCGAGGCTCGGCAGGACGTCGGCCACGTAGCCCAGGTACGGCTCGTGCGGACCGACGAACAGCACGCCGCCGCGATGGTGGCCGAGGCGGGGGTCGGAGTAGAGGAGGTACGCGGAACGGTGCAGGGCGACGACGGTCTTTCCGGTGCCCGGGCCCCCGTCGACGATGAGCGCCCCGCGGGACCCCGCACGGATGATGGCGTCCTGGTCGGCCTGGATGGTGCCGAGCACATCGCGCATCCGTGCCGACCGGTTGCCGCCGAGCGTGGCGATGAAGGCGGACTGGTCGTCGAGCGCCGCGTGCCCGGCGCCCCCGTCAGGCGTGAACACCTCGTCCCAGAAGTCGCTGACCCGGCCGCGGGTCCAGCGGTACCTGCGGCGGCTCGCCAGGCCCATCGGATTGGCGTGGGTGGCTCCGAAGAAGGGCTCGGCCGCGGGGGAGCGCCAGTCGAGCAGCAGCCGACGGCCTGTGCTGTCCGTGAGGCCGAGCCGCCCCACGTACACGGGCTCGGGGTCGTCCGCGCCGACCATGCGCCCGAGACAGAGGTCCAGGCCGAACCGGCGCAGCGTACGCAGCCGGGCGGTCAGCCGGTGGATCTCGATGTCCCGGTCCATCGCCTGGCGGCCCATGCCACCGGGCGACCTGCGTTCGGCATCGAGACGGGCGGAGAGTTCGGCGACCGACTGTTCCAGGCACTCGGCGATGGCCGCGAAGTGCTCATCGTCGGCGGCGGTCAGCTGGGGGTCGGCCTTGAGGGCGAGCCGCTCGGGCAGATCGAACGCGCTGATGGTCAAGGGGTTCAGGAGGTTCATGCCATCAGCTCCGATCCGTGGTCGAGCCCGGGGAGCGGGGCGGTGCGCATTCCAGCGCCCCGTCGTGCGGTGCCCACAACCGCACGGCGGGTCCCACGACCGGGTCGCCCTCGTGGCACGACCCGTGAACCGGCACAAACATATGCACTGAGTGAATCTCCCGTTTCCGCAGCTTCCGGCGTCGTCGGCTTCGGCGCCGACGAGTGATTCTGCGGTATGACCAGGGCCTTGCGGCAAGCCCCCCACTGCGCTATAAGTTGAAAGTGGCAAGAGGTGGGTCGTCCCTTTGCCTTCACTCCCGGCAGTGTCCGGTGATACGCCGCAATCCCTCCTCAGGCCCGTGTGCCGGTGAGCCCGGCTGTCTTCGCCGCCTGTTCCGGCACCCATGGCCTCATGTCCGCCACAGTGTCCACGGCGCGGTGGCGGTAGGCGCGGGGCGGCATGCCGACCAGCTCGGTGAAGTGCGTACGGAAGACATCCGGCGACGAACAGCCGACCATGCGGCGGATATCGGCGACGCCGAGGTCGCCGTTGAGCAACAGGGCGGTGGCACGCTCGATGCGACGGGCCGTCAGATACGCGTACGGGGACT
The DNA here is from genome assembly GCF_019399235.1 of Streptomyces poriferorum. GTDB lineage: Bacteria > Actinomycetota > Actinomycetes > Streptomycetales > Streptomycetaceae > Streptomyces > Streptomyces poriferorum. The sequence continues at coordinate 78,653 of NZ_JAELVH010000005.1, forward strand.
TGCCGTAGGCCAGCCGGAACTGGCGGCTGAGATGCCCGGGCGGCATGCCGGCGCCGCGGGCGAGCGCTTCGACGTTCAGTGGCTGTGCGTACTCCCGGTCGATCCGGTCGCGTACGCGACGCAGTCGTGCGAGGTCACTCAGGTGCTGTGCCGTCATGCGGGCACGCCCCCACGCGGGAAGACACATGTGAGCTCCGTTTCGTCGGCTTCCGTGCGTGCCTGGAATGCGGTGGTGCCCCTCACGGAGGCGGGCCGCCCCCGCCGGATCGTCGGCCCGTCGGCCCGTCGGTTCAGCGAAGTTCCTGGATGCGGACCAGGTTGCCCGCCGGGTCACGGAAGGCGCAGTCGCGGATGCCGTACGGCTGCTCGGTCGGTTCCTGGACGACCTCCGTGTCGCTCGCCCGTACCTTCTCGAACACGCCGTCGAGGTCCGGTGTGGCCAGCAGGATCCATCCGTAGGTGCCCTTGGCCATCATTTCGGTGATGGTGCGGCGCTCGTTCTCGGTGATGCCGGGGTCGACGGCCGGCGGCGCCAGCAGGATGGATGTGCTGGGCTGCCCGGCGGGCCCGACCGTGATCCAGCGCATCTTGCCCTGCCCGACGTCGCTGCGGACCTCGAAGCCGAGAACGTCGCGGTAGAAGGCCGCGGACGCGTCCGGGTCATCGTGCGGAAGGAAGCTCGTGTGAATGCTGATGTCCATGGCGATCATGCTAGATCCGCCCCCGCGACCCGCGCTTCTCGATTCCTGATCGGTTCCGCCGGATCGTCCTTCGGCGCCGATGCCGACGCGGCTACTTTGTACGTCCCGGTGCGGGCTTCTCGAGCAGTGTGAACGACTTGGGTGTGCCGCCCGGCTGCGGCTTGCCCTCCTTGTGCCCCACCACCTGATACCCGGCGCCGAGGTAGTACGCCTTCAGGCGGGCGTTGCCGGCCAGGCAGTCCAGACGTACGAAGAGCCGGCCCGACTCGGCCACGCGGCGCTCCGCCCTGCTCAGCAGCTGCCTGCCCGTCCCGGACGGGACACGGCTGTGATCCACCATGAGCCGGTGCACGTAGCCGGCCGTCGACGACTGCGGCCCCCAGGCCTCCTCGTCCTCCCACCACAGCTCCCAGGCCCCGACGACACGGCCGGCGGCCTCCGCGAGCCACACCTCCCCGGTCTCCATGACCCGGCGGAAGTGGTCATCGCTCAGCTCACCCGGACGCCACTGCCCAGTGACGCCCCGGGCGAGCATCCAGCGCGCGGCGTCGTCGCGCAGCCGCACGACGGCGGCAAGGTCGCCGTCATCGGCAGGACGGACGTGCAGATCGCTCATCTCGCGATCCTCGCACGGGTGTTCCAGCCGATCGGCGCCAACATCCGTGCGAGTTACGGGCGCCGCCCCCACGCGGAGACCATGGGGGCGGTGGCGAGGTCGAGGCGGCCGGTGGCGACGTTGGCCAGGTGGCCGTCGATCTCGTCGTCGGTGGCGAGTCCTTCCGACACCAGAAGGCCGCGGATCTGCCGCACGGTCGCGGCCTCCAGGACGCAACAGGCCGGTGAGGTGATCGGGAAGTACGCGTCGGCCTGTACGTCCTCCAGGCCGGATTCGCGCAGCAGCCTGGGCAGGGTCCGCCCGTACGTGAGGTCCGCGCCCCGGGCTGCCATCAACGCGCGGAAGCCGGAGCGCAGCCGGTTGGCGAGCCGCTGTTCCGGACCGGACTCGTCGGGGCACAGCAGCGGCTGCAATCCTGGGTCGGCGTCCTCCAGGAGCAGCCGGCCGCCCGGCCGGAGCGCCTGGACCATGCGCCGCAGGGCCTCGGCCCGGTGGGTGACGTGCACCAGGACCAGCCTGGCGTGGACCAGGTCGAAACCGCCGGGCGGCGGCGGGTCGGCCGCCACGTCATGGCGCAGCACCTCGACCACGCCGTCGGTGACGCCCTCGGTCCACGACACGTCGATGTCGGTGGCGATCACCTTTCCGGTCGGGCCGACCCGCTCGGCCAGCCCCAGGGGTACGGAGAGAGAGCCGGCGCCGACCTCCCAGCACCGCATGCCGGTGGTGACGCCGAGCCGGTCGACATGCCGGAACGTCACCGGATCGAAGAGCTCGCTGAGAGCCCCGAAGCGGATGCCCGCCTCCGACTGCCGGTTGTCCAGAAGGTAGCCGCGCTCCGCGTCGTGTTCAGCCATGGCGCGATCCTGTCAGAAGCCGCAGTCGGGGCACGGGCTGCCCGGCTCGCGTCGGGGGACGCCCCCGCGCCGGCTCTGTCAGTCGAGGCGGGTCAGGTCCGGTCGCAGCCGTTGCCAGACCGGATGGCGCAGCCGGCCGGCCCTGGTCCACTCCGTCGCGGTGACCTCGGCGACCAGCCGCGGCTCCACCCAGTGCGCGCCGGCCACGTCGACAGGGTCGGTGAACGGGGACGAGGACCGTGCGATGACTGCGAAGTACGCCGTGAGTTCGCTCTGTTCACGCTCGGACATTCCCGACCCCACCGATCCCGCGTACCGCAGACCGCTGGGCCCGGTGACGCCGACGAGCACCGCTCCCGGCACACCGGCCGCTGCGCCCCGTCGCTGGGTCCAGCCACCGATGACCACGTCCAGGGTCTCCACCCGCTTGGTCTTGCGCCAGTGAGCCGATCGGGTGCCGGGCAGATACGGGGAGGAGATCCTCTTCGCGACCACGCCCTCCAGTCCTTCACGGAGCACGGCGTCCCACACCTGCGATCCGCGCCCGTGCACGTTCGACGGCGTCGACCAATGCGCCCCGTTCAGCCCGGGGGCGGACAGGATCTCGCGACGCTCCCGGTACGTCGCACAGAGCAGCCCGAGGCCGTCGACGTACATGACGTCGAAGATCATCAGATGGGCAGGGCAGTCCAGCGCAAGGCGGCCGGCGCGCCGTGCGTCGCCCACGCCCATCCGGCGCTGGAGCAGGCCGAAGTCGGACCGTCCGGAAGCGTCCAGGGCCACGAGTTCACCGTCCAGGACCACGCCGCGCCCCCGCAGTTCGCTGCCCAGGGCCTGCAGTTCCGGATACGTCACCGTGATGTCGTTGCCCGCCCGCGAGGCCAGTCGCGCCGATCCGTCGCCCGTCGCGGTCAGGACGCAGCGGACACCGTCCCATTTGGTCTCGAACGCCCAGTCCGAGTCGGGCTCGGGAAGCGGACCCGGCACGGCCAGCATGGGGGCGATCGACGGCGGCGACCAGAGAGGGCCGGGAGGAATCGGAGCCATAACCTCGATGATCGAACGTTGCGCGGGACTGCGCAGGACTGCGCGCAGAACTGTGCGTAGCGATGGAGAACCACGCAGACCGGGGCGGCAGGTGTTCGTCCGCAGGGAGTTGCGGACGTCGTTGCCCCGCTGCGATCCGGTACGCGGCGCTGAGCAGCGCAAACAGTGGTGGGCAGGGGATAGCGGTGTGAGGACCGTTGACAAAAGCGTGACCTGCTAGAAACCTGTCACCGCAGCGCCGCAAAAAATGAATCAGATCGCTCAAAAAGCGAAGTGATATGCGCGAGTTTCCGGCGGGCGGCCTGCTTTCCCTCCTGCCGGCGTCCCCGATCGCCCCCATCGGTGTACCGGCAGCCCGCAATCCGGCCTTGCCCGGCCGTACGACGCCGCGCGCGTCGTACGCCGGCGATGCCCGTACGCGCTCCCGGTCCCGTGGCCCCACGGAACAGAGGACAGCATGAGATGGAAGCAACTAGGACGGCGGCTGGCCGTCGGTGCGGTGACCGCCGCGCTGATGACCGTCGGGCTTCTGCCGGTCGCCGCCTCGGCAGCCGTACAGGTCCCCGACCTCGCCCTCGGCAAGCCGGTGACGACCAGTGGTGCGCACGGCGCCTACCCGGCCTCCAACGTCGCCGACGGCAGCCAGCAGACGTACTGGGAGAGCACGGGCACGCTCCCGCAGTGGGTGCGGATCGACCTCGGCAGCCGGTTCGACATCGACCAGGTGGTGCTGAAGCTTCCGGCGACCTGGGAGGCCCGGACCCAGACCATCGGGATCCAGGGCAGCACGGACGGGAGTACCTTCAGCACGCTGTCCGCCTCCGCCGCCAGGGAGTTCAGTCCGGCAGCGGGCAATACCGTGACCGTCGGATTCGCCGCCAAGGAGGCCCGGTACATCCGCGTACAGGTGACCGCCAACAGCGGCTGGAACGCCGCGCAGCTCTCCCAGGTCGAGGTCCGCGGTGAGGACACCGGGAGCGACCCCGGCCCGTCGCCCGCCATCGGGTCGAACCTGGCGCTGAACAAGCCGATCGAGGCGTCGTCGTCCGTCCAGACCTACGTTGCGTCGAACGCCAACGACGACAGAACCGGCACGTACTGGGAGTCCGGCGGCCACCCCGCCACGCTGACGGTGAAGCTCGGCGCCGACGCCGACATCGAGGCCGTCGTCGTCAAGCTCTCCCCGGACCAGGCCTGGGCGACACGTACGCAGAGCATCGAGGTGCTCGGCCGCGCACAGTCCGCCACCGGCTTCACCCAGCTGAAGGCCCGGAACGACTACGTCTTCGACCCCTCGGCCAGCGAGAACACGGTCACCATCCCGGTCACCGGACGGTACGCGGACGTGCAGCTGAAGTTCTCCTCCAACTCGGGCGCCCCCGGCGCCCAGGCCGCCGAGATCCAGGTCGTCGGCACCGCCGCCCCGAACCCGGACCTGACCGTGTCCGAGCTGACCTGGTCTCCCGCATCACCGTCCGAGAAGGACGACGTCACGGTCGACGCCACCGTACGCAACACGGGTACGGCGGCGGCCGCGGCGACGACCGTCGACGTCAGCCTGGAGGGCGTGGCCGCAGGCAGTGCTCCGGTGGGCGCCCTCGCCGCCGGTGCCTCGGCCACCGTGCGGATCGACGTCGGCAGAAGGGCCATGGGCGCCTACAGTGTCACGGCAGTCGTCGACCCGACCGACACGATCGTCGAGAAGGACAACAGCAACAACAGCCGCACCGCCGCCACGAAGCTCGAGATCGGGCAGAGCCCGGGCCCCGACCTGGAGGTGCTCGGTATCACGTCGACCCCCTCGAACCCCGCGGTGGGCGCCTCGGTCACCTTCTCCGTGTCCGTGCACAACCGCGGTACCACAGCGGTCGGTTCGCCCACGGTCACCCGTCTCCTGGCGGAGAACACCACCCTGAACGGCGCCACGGGCCCGATCCCCGCCGGGGGCACGGTCACGGTGGCCATGAGCGGGACCTGGACCGCGAAGAGCGGCGGCGCCAATCTGACCGCCACGGCCGACGCCACCGGTGCCGTCACCGAGACCAACGAGAACAACAACGTCTTCTCGCGCGCCATCGTGGTCGGCCGTGGGGCCGCGGTCCCGTACACCGAGTACGAGGCGGAGGCCGGCGCATACCGGGGCACGCTGCTGACATCCGACCGGGAACGCACCTTCGGGCACACCAACTTCGCCACCGAGTCCTCCGGCCGGCAGTCCGTCCGGCTGGACTCCACCGGCCAGTTCGTCGAGGTCACCTCGACCGTGCCGTCGAACTCCCTCGTGGTGCGCAACTCCATACCCGACGCGCCCGGCGGCGGCGGGACGGAGGCCACGATCAGCCTCTACGTCAACGACACCTTCGCCCGGAAGCTGACCCTGTCCTCCAAGCACAGCTGGCTGTACGGCGACACGGACAGTCCGGAGGGCCTGACCAACACGCCGCAGGCCGACGCCCGCAGACTGTTCGACGAATCCCACGCACTGCTCGGCCAGTCCTATCCCGCCGGAACGAAGTTCCGTCTCCAGCGTGACGCGGGCGACTCCGCCTCGTTCTACGTCATCGACCTCGTCGACCTGGAACAGGTGGCTCCGGCAGCCGCCCAGCCGGCCGGATGCACCTCGATCACCGCCTACGGAGCCGTCCCCAACGACGGGATCGACGACACGGACGCCATTCAGCGGGCGGTGACGGCCGACCAGAACGGCGACATCGGCTGCGTATGGATTCCGCCGGGGCAGTGGCGGCAGGAGCAGAAGATCCTGACCGACGACCCACTGAACCGGGGCCAGTACAACCAGGTCGGCATCAGTGACGTCACGATCCGCGGCGCGGGCATGTGGCACTCCCAGCTGTACACCCTGACCGCGCCTCAGGACGCCGGCGGCATCAACCATCCGCACGAAGGGAACTTCGGCTTCGACATCGACGACAACACCAAGATCTCGGACCTGGCGATCTTCGGCTCCGGCACCATCCGGGGCGGAGACGGCAACGCCGAGGGCGGCGTGGGCCTGAACGGGCGCTTCGGCCAGGACACCGAGATCACCAACGTGTGGCTGGAGCACGCCAACGTGGGCGTGTGGGTCGGCCGGGACTACAGCAACATCCCGGAACTCTGGGGACCCGGTGACGATCTCCGGTTCACCGGCATGCGGATCCGCAACACCTATGCGGACGGCATCAACTTCGCCAACGGAACCCGCAATTCGACGGTGTTCAACTCCTCCTTCAGGAACACCGGAGACGATTCGCTGGCCGTGTGGTCGAGCAAGTACGTGAAGGACCCGTCCGTGGACATCGGCCACGACAACCACTTCCGCAACAACACCATCCAGTTGCCCTGGAGGGCGAACGGCATCGCGGTCTACGGCGGTTACGGCAACACGATCGAGAACAACATCATCTCCGACACGATGAACTATCCCGGCATCATGCTGGCCACGGACCACGACCCGCTGCCCTTCTCCGGAGAGACGCTGATCGCCAACAACGCGCTGCACCGCACGGGCGGAGCGTTCTGGGGCGAGGCCCAGGAGTTCGGTGCCATCACCCTGTTCGCGGCCTCGCAGAACATCCCGGGCGTCACCATCCGCGACACCGACATCTACGACTCGACCTACGACGGAATCCAGTTCAAGTCGGGCGGCGGCTCCGTGCCGGGAGCGCAGATCAGCAACGTCCGCATCGAGAACTCCGTCAACGGGTCCGGAATCCTGGCCCACGGCGGCGCGCGCGGCAGCGCGACGCTGACCGGTGTGACCATCACGGGCTCTGCCGATGGTGACGTGGTGGTCGAACCCGGATCCCAGTTCGTCATCAACGGCAGCGCAGGGAAGGAGACGACCCGCAGGTAGGTCCGGCCAGCCGCGACCGACACCCGCGACCGACACCGGTCCCCGTTCTGCGGCCACCCGACCCGACCTCGGCCGCCCCCGCCGGCACGCCATCCGGGCGTGCCGGCGGGGGAGCGGAGCAGGGTTCCGCCGGCCGTGAGCGTGGGATTCGGACACACCGCGCCCTGCGAGCCTGCACAATTCTGTGGTGATCAATGATGACCCGTACCTGTGGCTGGAAGACATCGAGAGCGAGGCCGCGCTCGCCTGGGTGGCGGAGCGCAACGCCGAGACGGACGCCGCTCTGGCGTCCGGCGCGGGGTTCGCCCCGCTGAAGGAGCGCCTGCTGGAGGTGCTGGACGCACCGGACCGGATTCCGTATGCCGCGCGCCACGGCGAGTTCCTCTACAACTTCTGGCGTGACGCCGGGCATGCGCGGGGAGTGTGGCGGCGCACGACACTGGAGCAGTACCGGACGGACGCTCCCCGGTGGGAGATGCTCCTCGACGTCGACGCGCTCGCCGCGGCTGAGGGAACGAAGTGGATATGGGCCGGTGCACGGGTGCGCCACCCCGACTGCGGCCGGGCCTTGGTCAGCCTTTCGCGTGACGGCGGAGACGCCGTGGTGGTCCGCGAGTTCGACCTCGGCACCCGGACCTTCGTCGAGGACGGATTCCAGGTGCCGGAGGCGAAGACCCGGATCGGATGGATCGATGCCGACACCGTGTTCGTCGGCACGGATTTCGGGCCGGGCTCCCTGACCGAGTCCGGCTATCCGAGGACGGTCCGCCGGTGGCGCCGCGGTACGGCCCTGGAGGAGGCCGATCCGGTCTTCGAGGGTGAGGCGCGAGACGTGGCAGCCGGCGGCTGGCACGACTCCACACCCGGGTTCGAGCGGGACTTCGTCTACCGGTCGATGGACTTCCACCACAGCGAGATGTATCTCCTCACCCGCGAGCCCTCGCTCATCAGGATCGCTGTTCCGGACGACGCCGACGCGTACGCCCATCGCGAGCATCTGATCGTCAGCCTGAAGTCCGACTGGATCGGACACCGCGCGGGTTCCATGCTGGCTTTCGGCTTCGACGCCTTCCTGGCGGGCGACCGGACCCCGGAGGTGCTGTTCACACCGGACGCCCGGACCGCCCTGGCCGGGCACACGTGGACCCGGCATCATCTGATCCTGGAGACGATGCACGACGTCAGCACCCGCATCGAGGTACTCACCCCGTCCCCCACCCCCGGCACCGGGTGGGCGCGGGCGCCGCTCGCGGACGTCCCGGCGCTGTCCGCCGTCAGCGTCGTGGACACGGACCCGGACGTCTCCGACGAGTTCTTCCTCGACGTGTCGGGTTTCCTGCAGCCTTCCACGCTCTACCGCGGGCGGGTCGGGGGAGAGACGGAGATCATCAAGCAGGCCCCGGCCCGCTTCGACGCCGCCGGTCTCGGTGTGGAGCAGTTCTTCGCCATCTCGCAGGACGGTACGAAGGTGCCGTACTTCGTGATCGGCCCCCGCGACGTCTCCCCGGGCCCCGGTCCCGCCCTCCTCTACGGCTACGGCGGATTCGAGGTCTCGCTCACCCCCTTCTACGGCGCGGTGACGGGCCGGGCATGGCTGGAGCGTGGGGGCACCTACGTGATCGCGAACATCCGAGGCGGCGGCGAGTACGGCCCGGGCTGGCACCGGGCGGCACTCGGCGCGGACCGGGTACGGGCCTTCGAGGACTTCGCGGCCGTCGCCACCGACCTCGTCGCGCGAAACATCACCACCCCGGCCATGCTGGGCGCGGCGGGCGGCAGCAACGGCGGACTGCTCATGGGCGCGATGGTCACCCGGTACCCGGAGCTGTTCGGCGCGATCGTCGCGCAGGTCCCCCTGCTGGACATGCTCCGCTTCCACGAACTCCTGGCCGGTGCCTCCTGGATCGCCGAGTACGGTGACCCGGACGACCGGGCCGATCGGGTGCACCTGCACGCGCTGTCCCCTTACCACCGGCTCGCCGCGGACCAGGCCTATCCGCCCCTGCTCCTGACGACCTCCACCCGTGACGACCGGGTTCACCCCGGCCACGCCCGCAAGGCCGCCGCACGGCTGCGCGAACTCGGCCACAGGGTGCTGCTCCACGAGAACACCGGCGGCGGCCACGCGGGCGCGGGCGACAACGAGCAGTCCGCCCACAACAACGCCCTCATGCACACCTTCTTGTGGAGCCACCTCGCACGGCCGGCCCCACCCGCCCCCCGCTGACACGGCAGACCACGCATCTCGGGCGGATCGGCGCCCGGGACGCGCTACGACGTGCAGGCTTCGGCGATCGACAGGCTGTTCTCGTAGAGGTGGTGCCGGGTGACGCGGCCGTCCTCGACGGTCAGGTGCAGAGCGAACGGGCCTGCGAAGGACTTGCCCGTCGCCCGCACGGTTCCCGACAGGTGCCCCATCAGGACGGCGTCGGTGCCGTCGACAAGGAACGTGTCGACGGACGCCCGCGCGTCCTCCGGTACCGTGTGCGCCGCCAACTCCGCGGACTGGGCGGCACATTCGGCGGCCGTGGACCGCGGGCGGATCCACGGGACCACAGGGTTCGGCGCCAGCAGCCAGTCGACCTCGTCGGCGAACAGCGCGGCGATCTGCTCGGTGTCCCCGGCCAGCCGTGCCGCGAGGAACGCGGCCACTACGGCCCGGGTGGCTTCGGCGACGGAACTCGCGTCGGCGGCCGGACTCGGCTTGCCGGAGGTGGGCTTGACGGCCATGGCGGGCTCCTTGCGGTCAGTGGGCTGCCGGCGGGGGTCCCCGTCGCCGTGCCCGATCCTGCCGTGGGGGAGAGGAACGGTCGATTACCCCGGAGGTAATCCGCGGCCGGGGCGCACCCGCCGCGCCGCTCAGCCGACCTCCGCACCCAGCAGCTCCCGGAACGACTCGGCCCCCGCCGGCGTCACCTTCACCGCCCGCCCTGAGCCGATCCGCCGTACCCACTGCCGCTCCAGCGACGTGGCGCACAGGGCCGCTCCCACCGCTCCGGCCAGATGCGACCGGCGTTCCGTCCAGTCCAGGCAGCTCCGCACCAAGGGCCGACGCGCACCCGCGGGGTGCCGGTAGCCCAGCGCGTCCGCCAGCCAGTCCCGGCCCGCCGGGGTGACGGACAGCCCCGCGTCCTCGGAGACCAGGCCCCGGGAGATCATGGCATCGGCCAGGGTCACACCCAGTTCACCGGCCAGATGGTCGTAGCAGGTCCGGGCTCGCGCCTCGGCACCCGCCCGGCCGGACCGGGGCAGGTTCCGGGGGCGGGAGGAAGCGGCGGGGGCGTACGAGGCAACGGCCTCGATCAGGGCGGCCGCCTCCGGGCCCGCCAGCCGCACATAGCGGTGCCGGCCCTGCCGTTCCTCGGCCAGCAGGCCGCCCTCGATCAGGCGGGACAACTGCTCGCTCGCCGTGGACGCGCTGACCCCGGCGCTCCGTGCGAGCTCGCCCGCGGTCCAGGCCCGGCCGTCGAGCAGGGCCTGGCAGAAGGTGGCCCGGGTGCGGTCGGCGAGCAGGGACGCGGTCTCGGCGATTGAGGACATGCGGCCATGATGCCGCTGCGACGGTTCGGGCTGCGCCGAACCGTCGCAGCCCTACCTTCGGAACCATGACGCACACGACGCACGAGTTCGATCGCTTCGAGGACGTACGGGCGGCCCTTGCCGATCCGGCCCTCGTCCCGGAGCGGCCGGCCGCGGCAGACGGCCCGCCCGGGGCGAGTGTCGCCTGGCTGCGCGCCACAGTGGCCCGGTTCAGCCACGGAGAGCCACACCGGCGACGGCGCGCCCTGGTCGAGGCCGAGCTGGCCCGTCTCGCTCCGGAGTCGCTGCGACAGGCGGCAGCCGTGGTGCCCGGCGAAGACATCCGGTTCACGGTGGTGCGTACGCTTGCCGCCGCCCTGGGGATGCCGCGGCCCGCGGCCGTGGCGGAGGCCGTGATCGCGGTGGCCGGGGTCTACTTCGGCGGCGAGGACGCAGCCGCCGACGAGGCGGTGGCGAGGCTGGTGAGGTGGCCGGCGGCGCCCACAGAGGTCGGACCGGGCTCCACAGAGGACGGACCTGGTTCCACTCAGGTGGGGCCTGGTTCCACGCAGGTCGGACCTGGTTCCCCTCAGGTCGGGCCTGGCTGCACGTCGACAGAGGTCGGACCGGGCTCCACAGAGGTCGGGCCCGGCTGCACGTCGGCCGAGCCTGTGTCCACTCAGGACGGTCCGGGCTCCACGCAGCTCGCACCTGGCTGCCCGTCGCTCGAGCTTGTGTCCACGCAGGTCGTACCTGGCACTCCGTCGGCCGGATCCGAGCCCACGGCCGAACCGGTGCCTGTCCCGTTCGACGCCGCTCCGGAGTCCGCGGCCGGTCGCATCGGTCTGCTGGTCCAGGCGTGCGAGGCGACGGCCGCGCTCGTCGAAACCGCAGCCGGCGACGAGCGGCTTCCGCTGTCCCGGGTCCTGCGGGAGCGGCCGCCCGTACGGACCATGCGTCGCGTCGCCGCCGGAGCCACCTGTGTCGCGGGCCGGGAGATCGCCGAGGGCGACGTGGTGCTCCTCGACCTGGCGGCGGCCAACCGCGCGCATCCGGTGCCTCTCACCTTCGGCGCCCCGCCCCGCATCTGCCCGGGCAGGGCCCACGCCCTCGCGCTGGCCGACGGACTGCTCCGGCGCCCGCTCACCCCGTTCGCCCGCCTGCACCGTCGGGCGCACCCACTGCTGCTGCCCAACGCCTGGGACTACGCCTCCGCCGCCGCTCTGGCGGAACAGGGCTTCGCCGCCGTCGGCACCACCAGCCTGGGTGTCGCCGCTTCGGCCGGTCTGCCGGACGGGGCGGCCGCGACGGCCGAGGCGACCATGAGCCTGGCCCGTCGCCTCGGAAGGGGCCGATTCCTGTTCACCGTCGATGCCGAAGGCGGGTTCAGCGACGACGTGGCGGAAGTGGCCGCACTGGCACGGGCCCTGTACGAGGCGGGCGCGGCCGGCATCAACCTGGAGGACGGCCGCCCCGACGGCACACTCGCGCCGATGGAGTTGCACGCGGCGAAGATCGCCGCCGTCAAACAGGTGGCACCCGCGCTGTTCATCAACGCGCGTACCGACACCCACTGGGCGTCCAGCCACGAGGACGAGACCGCGACGCGCCTGGCCCTCTACGAACAGTTCGGCGCCGACGGGGTGTTCGTACCCGGGCTGTCGGATCCGGCCGCGATCGCCGAGCTGATATCGGCGCTCGTCGTACCGTTGAACATCCTGTACGCCCCGGGCGGGCCCACGCTTGCCGAACTGGCCTCGCTGGGCGTGCGCAGGGTCAGTCTCGGCTCGCTGCTCTACCGCAGGGCACTGGCGGCGGCCGTCACCGCGGCGACCGACATCCGGGACGGTCGGCCGACGGATCCGGCTGCCCCGTCCTACGCCGAGGTCCAGGCACTGGCGTACGCCCGGCAGGACCGGGACCCCGCGGCGGCGCCTGAGTGACCTGCGCGTTTTCCACTGCTGGTGGTGTTCCAGCCGGCCGAGGAACTGGCCGTCGGTGCCCGGGGCATGGTGGACGACGGGCTATTCGAACGCTTTCCCAAGCCGGACATCGTCCTGGGCCAGCACGTCGGACCGCTTCCCGCCGGATTCATCGGTCACGGCAACGGGCCGGTGATGGCGGCCGCCGACTCGGTGAACATCACCCTCCACGGCCGGGGCGGCCACGGGTCCAGGCCGGAAGCGTCCATCGATCCCGTGCTCATGGCGGCGAACGTGGTCACCCGGCTCCAGGGCATCGTCGCCCGCGAGGTACCGCCGGCGGAGACGGCCGTGGTGACGGTGGGGCGCCTGAAGGCCGGTACGAAGGAAAACATCATCCCGGAATCCGCCGAGCTGGGCGTCAACATCCGCGCTTTCACGCCTGCCGTACGCGACCTGGTCCGCAGCGCGGTGGAGCGCATCGTGACGGGGGAGTCGCGGACGAGCGGCGCGCCGAAGCCGCCGGACTTCACCTGGTTCGCCTCCGCCCCCGCGCTCGTCAGCGAGCCGGAGGCCACGAAGACGACGGTGGCGGCGTTCTCCGAGCACTTCGGCGCCCAGCGGCTGCTGCCGATGCCGCAGGTGAACGCGAGCGAGGACGTGGGTGTGTTCGGTGAGGCGCTCGGCGTGCCCACGGTGTTCTGGTTCTGGGGCGGGCTGGAGGCGGAATCGACGAGCGCGGCGTTCACCGAGGGACGCGTGGACGAGCTGCCGAGCAACCACTCGGCAGCTTTCGCCCCCGTCGTCGAGCCGACACTGAGCACCGGCGTGGAAGCGCTGGTCGTCGCCGCGTTGACCTGGCTCGGCAAGGTGTGACGGCAGCGCACCCACCCAGCGGGCCGGACGCTCATCGCGGAATACCGGCTCGACCCGGCTGCCCTCGGTCAGAGATCCTTCGGCCATGGAGTTCCTCTGTTACCACCGAGACCGGCCCGGCTCCCTTCCGCTGCGTGAAGAGCTGCAGGAAGAGCACTGGTCCTACATGGACCCGTATGCGAAGGAGATGATCGCCAGGGGCCCGACCTTCGCCCACGACGACGACGAGGTGCCCACCGGAAGCGTGCACATCGTCGACCTGCCCGGCCCCGCCGCTGCCCGCACGTTCGCCTTCGACGAGCCGAACTACCAGGCCGGTGTCTACCGTGACGTGCTGCTGCGGAGGTGGCGCAACCTGCTGGGGCGCACCATGTGGGACTTCCCCGGCGGTCACAGCGGCGGCAACCGGTACCTGGTGATCGGCCTCGGCGCGGGGGAGCCCGCAGACCTCGCGGTGCCGCCGCGCCGGGACGAGCTGATCGCTTACGGGCCGCTGCTTTCCGACGACGGTACGACCTGGCTGGGCACGGCGGCATTGATACGGGCGCCGGATCCGGACACGGCACGCGCCGTCCTGACGCCGGACCGGTACGCCGGGATCGAGGTGCATACCTGGGAGTTCGGCGGACGGCGCTGACAGCCCGCAGACGCGGCATCAAGCACCACGGCACAGCCCCGCAAGGAGCTGCGGCTCCGTGGTCTCGGCTGGATGGAGCAGGGCGACGCGCGGCTTGCGGAGCAGCGGGCGAAGCTGGATTCTCCACCGGGCTCACGTCTCAGGAGTACTTCCGTGCTGCTTCCAGGCTCCCCGCAGGTCCGCCTGCCCCTTGCCGCCCTGCTGGCCGCCGCCTGCACGGCCGGGCTGATGCTCTCTCCCGCCCACGCCGCAGAGGCCCCCGCCGACCACGACCGCGCGCTGCGAAGGCAGTTGCAGGAACTGACCGACGCGCCGGGCGGGCCGCCCGGAGTGATCGCCGTCCTCGAAAGGGAGCACCGCACCGAGGTCTTCCGGGCGGGCGTCGCCGACACCGGCGCCGTCCGCCCGATCGGGACGACCGACCACATGCGTATCGCCAGCACCGCCAAGGCGTACAGCGGCGCGGTCTCCCTCCAGCTCGTCGACCGGGGGAGGCTGCGGCTGAACGACACCATCGGCCAGGTGCTGCCCCGGCTGCCGCGTGCCTGGCACCGGGTCACACTGCGACAGCTGCTGAACCACACCAGCGGGCTGCCGGACTACACCGCGGACCCGGAGTTCCTGGCCCTGGTGACCGCGGACCCCCGGCGCCGATTCGACTCCCGGCGGCTGCTGGACTTCGTCGCCGCCGAGCCGCTCGCGTTCCGTCCGGGGGCCCGGTACGCCTACTCCAACTCCGACAACATCGCCGTGGCGCTGATGGCGGAGGCGGTGACAGGACGCCGCTACGAGGATCTGCTCGCCCAACTCGTGTACCGCCCGCTCCGGATGCGCGACACCAGCCTTCCGCAGGGCTACCGGATGCCCGAGCCGTACATGCACGGCTACGACGTCACCCCGCCGAACCCGCCCGAGGACGTCAGCGAGGTGCTCAGCGCCTCGGGGGTGTGGGCGTCGGGCGGGATCATCTCGACGCCGAAGGACATGACGTCGTTCATCCGTGGTTACGCCGGCGGGACGCTGATCACCGACCGGACCCGGCGTCAGCAGCTGAACTGGGTGAACGGAGCCTCCGAACCCGCGGGCCCGGGCGCGAACAAGGCAGGCCTGGCCCTCTTCCGCTACACGACCCGCTGCGGTGCGGTCTACGGCCACACGGGTAACTTTCCCGGCTACACGCAACTGGTCGCCGCCACACCGGACGGCAAGCGGTCGCTGACCTTCTCCCTGACCACCCAGGTGAACAGGACGAACAAGCCGGAACTGCTGCAGCGGCTGCGCACCGTGGAGGAGAACTTCGTCTGCGCACTCCTGCGCAAGCGGTGACCCGGGCGGGACGAGAGGCCCCCGAACCCCGTGAACCCCTCCCGCGGAACCCGCGGGCGTACCCGGCACAACCATCCCTGCCGCCCGCGAGTCCTAACAAGTGGGAGCAAACCGCTCCTGGAGACACAAGGGGGATATATGAGAAGCCTGCGTAATGTCGCGGTCGTCGGGGCGGTGGGCGCGCTGGTGGCGGGTGCCACGGTCATGGGCGCCACGGCAGCATCTGCCGCACCCAACGTCACACCTCAGGGCGTCTGCGGCAGTGCCTACAAGACCGTGAACTCGGTGCCCGTCGGCTCACTGGGCACGGTCTACCTGACGTATAACGCCAAGAACGGGAAGAACTGCGTCGCGACCATCCGTACCAACCCCGGTACGGCCAAGGACATGTCCACGTACATCTACGTGCCCGACACCGACGAGTGGGCCGGGGACTCCGGGAACTACACGTCGTACGCGGGGCCGGCCTACGTCTACGGCAAGGGCCACTGCGTGAGCTGGGGCGGCAACATCGCCAACGTGTACGTGTCCGTGGACAACTCCAACTGCGCCGCGCGCACGGAACACCGGGTCACGGAAATCCGCTGACCCGGTCGTACGAAGGGGGCGCTCCGGCCCGCGGACGGTGCGGCTGATGCCCATCTTCCCGCCGGGTCCCGGCCGCCGCCTCGCATCGTCCGGTCTACGGGACGATGCGAGGCGGCGGTCACGACCGGCGGACCGCCGCCTTCTGGAACCGCTGCCTACAACTCGTCCCCGAAGGCCGCGGCCAGGGCGCGCCACTCGGCTCGCGGCAGCCCCGCGCCGCCCCGGTCGGCGGTGAGTACCTGGAGAGCGACGTGATCGGCACCGGCGTCGAGGTACTGCCCGGCCCGTGTCCTCACCTGCTCGGCGTCGCCCAGGGCGAAGAGGGCGTCGAGGAGGCGAATGCTCCCGCCGTCCTCGAAGTCGCTCTCCGCGAACCCCAGCCGCAGCAGGTTGTCGGTGTAGTTCGGCAGCTGCAGGTACATCGCCAGCATGGTCCGCGCGGTGGTGCGCGCCCGGTCGAGGTCGGTGTCGAGCACGACGGAGAGTTCCGGGGCGAGCAGAGCGTCGGGGCCCAGTGCTTCGCGGGCTTCCGCCGTGTGCTCGGTGGTGACGAGATAGGGGTGGGCACCCAGCGCGCGCCCCGCCGCGAGCTTCAGCATCTTCGGGCCGAGCGCTGCCAGCACACGATGCCCGGGGTCCACCGGCGGGGTGGCGGAGTCCAGTGCGTCGAGGTAGGCGACCATCGCGCTGTACGGCTTCGCGTACTGCGGGACCATCGGACCGTGGCTGACGCCCAGCCCGAGGACGAGGCGCCCGCGGGCGTCCGCGTCGAGCCGCGCGATGCGGGCCGCCACATCCGCCGCGGGGTGGTCCCAGATACTGAGGATCCCCGTGGCGACGGTGATCGAACGGGTGGCGTCGACGACAGCGGCGGCATCGTCGGGCGAGGGACTGCCCCCGATCCAGAGCGTGCCGTACCCGAGGTCCTCGAGCTCGGTCACCGCCTGGGTGATGGCCGCCTTCCCCGCGTCGTCCGCCCGAGACCGGTGCAGGGCCCCGCTCCAGATGCCGATCCGCCCGAATGCGCCACGTGTGTCAGAAGTCATGCTGTGATCAACAGCGAATCGTGCCGGCTATTCCCACGCGGCGGGTGACGCCCCCGTCCGGCCGTCAGAGGGTGTTGTTGGCAAGGGCCAGAAGGCGGCCACTGTCCCCGCTGAACCGGTCGCGGTCCACCGCGCCGGAGACCCCGCTCACCGAACCTGAGTCGGTGTACTGCCAGAAGGTCCAGTACGGGAAACCGCCCGGGATGGAGGGACTGGACGCGCCGGTCCAGTGCGCGACGAACAGAGGACTGCGGGCGGACATGCCGCCCCAGCCGCCCGTGCAGGTGTTCCACCAGCTCGGACCGGTGTAGATGACGACGTCGCGTCCGGTCTTCGCCCTGTACGTGGTGGAGAAGTCGAGAATCCACGACCGCATGGCCGAGACCGACTTGCCGGAGCAGCCGCCTTCGAGGTCGAGCATGCCGGGCAGCGTCAGGTTGTCCCGCGACCAGCCCCCGCCGTTGCCCGCGAAGTACTTCGCCTGCGCCGCGCCGCTGGACAGGCCGGGACGGGCGAAGTGGTAGGCGCCTCGGATCACCTTTGCCTGGTGGGCGTGGAGGTAGTTGGCGCTGAACGTGGGGTCCTTGTACGTGGTCGACTCCGTGGCCTTGATGTAGGCGAACGCGATGCCGGCCGACTTCACCGACGACCAGTTGATCGTTCCCTGGTAGTGGGAAACGTCGATGCCCGCCTGGGTGGCCTGAGTGGACGCGCTGCCCTCGGCCCCGAACTCGATCTGGCGTGTGTCCGCCGTGAAGCTCTCCGCGTCCGCGAGATATCCGGCGCCCATGTATCCGTCGCCGAGGGGGATGGCGCTGCTGGAGGGCAGCGGCGCTGCTGCCGCCGTGCCGGAAGGAACTCCCGGGCCGAGGGCCGTGACCAAGCTGAACGCGCCGGCCACCATCAGCTTGCGCCGCATGGATCCGGGGCGGTGGGTTCGAGATGACAACGCAGTCCTCCTGGGTGACGGCCGAATTCGGGGAGCCGTGCGCCGCCGGTTCTCGTCCCGCCGACGTCACGTCCTGATGCAAAGAGTTACGAACGAGGAGAGGTTCGTCCCCCGGCGCGCCGCGGACGGGCCCCCGACGTGGCATTCGGATGACCCCGCGTGCGGGAGTGATGTGGGGGCACGTTCGGAAGAACGACATTGCATCCCGGGTGGTCCGCATGGATGCTGACTGGCCGGAGGCGATGAAGATGACCAGCGTGGTGTTGAAGCTGTCGGTGCGCGACCTGGTGCATGCCGACCTCGCGTCCTGCGGGTGGTCGGGGTCCGCACACCACCTGGCCGGCGTCGCGACGCAGCTGGAGCGTGCCCGGCTCGGCGAGGTCGACTACCTCGCGGTCTGCACTCCCACGGACGTTCCCGTCGCGAAGGCCGGCATCGACTACCGGGTCAAGGACGGCGTCGGCACCCTCTGGCAGCTGGCTGTCCACCCGGCTCTGCAGTCGTGCGGGATCGGCACCTTCCTCGTCGAAGCGGCGGAACTCCGGATGAGGAACCGTGGCCTCCGCCACGCCGAGCTCGGCGTGGAAGAAAGCAACCCCCGGGCCCGGGCACTGTACGAACGACTGGGATACGTCGCGTACGACCGCCGTCCCGACGCGTGGGACGAGCGGGCGCCGGACGGGTCGCTGCGTCGCTACGAGACGATGTGCACGCTGATGTGCAAGGAACTCCCGTAGGGTCCGGCCGCCCGATTGGCCCGTCCACGACCGCGTGGCCCCGCGCCCAGGCCCCCGCGCCCAGGCCCCCGAGCCCAAGCCTCCGAGCCTGCCGATCGAGGCGGTGCCGGAGCTGAACACCTTGAACACCCAAGATCACGGACGGCGTGCCAGGAACACGAACTCCCTTCCCGGCCGGTCGGGTGCATCGCGGACTTCCTCCACCACGTACCCCCGCGCGATCAGATCCTGCTCGACCTCCTCCCGTTCCCGGAAGCGCAACGTCGAATCCGACGTGAGGACCTGCCCGTCCGCCGCGAACCGGTAGGTCCAGCGGAACGTCACCAACGGCCCGCTGACCTCGACCAGCTCGACCCAGCTCTCGACCGGGCCGACGGACGGAATCCGCGTGACACGGTACGAGTGCTCGCGGGTCCACTCCTCCCAGGCACGCCCGGCCGGATCGCGCGTCTCGAAGACCAGGCGCCCGCCGGGCCGCAGCGCTTCATGCGCTCCCCGCAGCGTTCCCTCCCATGCTTCCGGGGCCGCGATGGCCTGGGCGACGTTCGCGGTCATCGTCGCGAGATCGACTTGGAGCGGGGGGAGGCCCGTCGCATCGCCATGGATCCATCGGACCCGTGCACCGTCCTGCTTGGCCCGGGCGACTTCGAGGGAGGCCAGGGCCGGATCAACGCCGACGACGTCGATCCCGCGGCCGGCCAGGAGAAGCGCGAACACCCCTGTTCCGCAGCCGATGTCCAGGACACGGCGTGCCTCGGCCTCCTCCGCGATCCTGAGATAGGCGGCGAGATCGGTGCGGTCGGGATCGAGCACATCGTAGAGCGCGGCGAGTCGTGGATGCGCGAAGCAGTCGTCAGCCATGCGTGCGAACGTACGCAGAACAGGGCTTCGGCAGCCACCGGGTTTCTGCCCCGGTCGACGGCGCGCGCGGCACGGCCCCGGCAAGGCGTACAGCGGACCGGTGGCGACGACAGCCCGGGCGCACCGGATCAGGACGCCCCGTCGGTCCCGTTCCCGGGGGACGTGCGGGCGAACCAGGTCCGGGTCTCGTCCGCGCTCAGGACACGGATGAGCTCGGCCGTGCCCGGCAGATGCGGGAAGAACCGGTCGGCGTTCCAACTGCGCCGGTACACCGGCTCGTCGAGCACCAGCAGGCGGTGTCCTTCCACCACAGGGATGTCGTCGGGCAGCCCCTCGTTCCAGATGCGCGCGCCGTCCGGAGCGAGGAGTTCGAAGGCTCCGGTCGCGACGGTCCCGGTGCGCCCCGTGGCGGGCTCGGGATCCGTGGCCAGGCGCACGCTCTCCGCGGACGGCGAGGTGCCGGCCACGTGGCCGCCGCCCACCAGGACGTGAGCGAGCAGCGTATGCAACTGGAAGTTGTCCCCGATACCGCCGATGCGGACTTCGAACCCCGTCCCGGTCGGCCGGTGCAGCACGATCACGGGCTCGTCGTCCAGAACCGCCAGCGCGTAGGACAGGCACTTCAGGTCGTGCCGCTCCAGGGCCTCCAACGCGCGGCAGGCGGGGAGGATCGCGGCGGCGTGGCGACGGCGCACCCCGGAGCTGCGGCACAGCACGGCCAGGGCCGGAGGCTGCCACTCCTCGACCGAGCACCAGGCCAGCGCGAGCCGCGTGGCCTCGGACGCGTCTCCGCCCAAGCGGGCCGGCAGCGCGTCGTCGATGATCTTCTCGTCAGGCTCCGGCAGTTCGTCCCCGGCCGCGCCGGAGGCGGTCCAGCGGCGGGCGAACTCCAGGGCGTCGAGCAGATCCTGGTGGACGCCGTCCAGGATCGGCCCGGCGCAGGCCGCCGGATCGGCCCCGCGCTCGGCGCAGAAGCCGGCTGCCATGGCCAGCATCGGCCGCGGTCCGGTGGGCGGAAACTCGGGGAGCAGCGCCGCCAGCCGGGGCCCGGCCAGAACGCACTCGGCGTCCGATGCCGCCTGGACACCGTTGATCACGGCGGTGAAGGCACGCCCCGTGCGGTCACCGTCGCGAGCGGCCACCGCCTCCTCCAGCTCGGACACCGTGGCGGCGAGACGCGAAGCCTTCCGCTTCCTGTTGAAGATCACCGGCACACCTTAGGCCCGAGGTCTGCTCTGCGTCATCAGGTCCGGACCGGCTGCGGCGCGGGGAGCCGAGGGCATGGCGAAGGCCGGCCAACCGGTCACTTCTGGACGCTGTCGCGGTGATCGCGCCGCCGGACCGGCGGCAACACTCCGTCAATCTCTGGTGGCAGCGGGCTTCGGCATGTAGCGTCTTTTCCAGATGCCGTGGTTCCCCAGCTGCCCGCGCTCCGCCGCGGGCGCTTTGCTGTACGGGGCCGGGGTATTCGCGGGTCCGTGTGGTGCGGATCCTGGAACGAACGAGAGGCACCGGCATGGCCAGCGGAACCGTCAAGTGGTTCAACGCCGAAAAGGGTTTCGGCTTCATTCAGCAGGACGGCGGCGGGCCGGACGTCTTCGCGCACTACTCGAACATCAACGCCACCGGCTTCCGTGAGCTTCAGGAGGGGCAGGCGGTGACCTTCGACATCACGCAGGGCCAGAAGGGCCCGCAGGCGGAGAACATCACGTCTGCCTGACCTCAGGGGTGAAGCGGGCCGCCGGAGTACGCTCCGGCGGCCCGTCAGACGTTCCGGGGCACTCGCACGTGGACACTCGCCATCAACGGCCTTGACTTAGAGCGCGATCCAGCGCCTAGCGTCACCGCCATGACGACACCTCAGCACAACATCGGGTCGGGTTTCGGTGCTCGCAGCACCACGGACGAGGTACTGAGCGGCATCGACCTGTCCGGCAGCACGGCGATTGTCACCGGTGGTTACTCGGGACTGGGCCTGGAGACGACACGAGCTCTGGCTGCGGCCGGTGCCCGCGTCGTCGTCCCCGCCCGCCGGCCGGAGGCCGCCCGGAAGGCGATCGAGAGCATCGACAATGCCGAGGCCGACGAACTCGACCTGTCCGACCTCGACAGTGTCCGCGGCTTCGCCGAGCGGTTTCTGGCCTCGGGCCGCACGATCGATCTCGTGATCAACAGTGCCGGGATCATGGCCTGCCCCGAGACGCGGGTCGGCCCGGGCTGGGAGGCGCAGTTCGCCACCAACCACCTCGGTCACTACGCGCTGGTCAATCACCTCTGGCCGGCTATCGCCCAAGGCGGCGCACGTGTGGTCGCCGTGTCCTCCGGTGCCCACGGGATGGGCGTGCGCTGGGACGACATGCAGTTCGAGCGCGGCTACGACCGATGGCAGGCGTACGGGCAGGCGAAGGCTGCCAACGTGCTGTTCGCCGTGCAACTCGACGCACTCGGCCGCGACGCCGGAGTCAGGGCGTTCGCGGTGCACCCGGGCAGCATCCTCACCCCTCTTCAGCGCCACCTCGCCAAGGCGGAAATGGTGGACGCGGGCTGGATCGACGAACACGGCAACCTGACCGATCCCACCTTCAAGACGCCGGCACAGGGCGCCGCGACACAGGTGTGGGCGGCGACGTCACCCCAACTCGTCGGCAGGGGCGGCGTGTACTGCGAGGACTGCGATGTGGCCGAGCCGGCCCGCGACGGCACGGAGGGCGGTGTGCACGCACACGCGACCGACCCCGAGCAGGCCGCTCGCCTGTGGGCGCTCTCGGCCGAGCTCACGGGTGTCGACGCCTTCGCGGCGGCCCGCTGACCGCACCGCTCCCCGCGCCGCGGTCACCGCCCCCGGCAGAGGGGAAGCGGAGAGCCCCGAACGGCCGTCGATATGATCGCGGCCGTGACCGCGCCGGAACCAACCATCGTCGCCACCTCGGGCGGACACCGTGCGGGAGGACGTACCGGCGTGATGTTCGATGCCCTCGTGCATCACGCCGTCGACCTTTCCGGGGCGCACGGCCGGCGCCCGCGTGTGATGTACGTGGGCACGGCGATCGGGGACGCCGAGCACTTCACGGCCCGCATGGCGGAGGCCGGCCGGACAGCAGGCTTCGATCTGACGCCACTGAACCTGTTCCCCATGCCCAACATGGAGGACGTCGGAGTGGGGCTGGTCTACCGCGGAACGGAACTGGTGGAGGCGGTGACCGAGGTCCCGGGCAAGGGCTCGTACGTGGTCGGGCGGGGAGGTGACAAGACGGTGGAGTAGCGCGTCGAGCCCCGCAGGCTGCCCGCTGTCTCGCATTGAGGCGCGAGCGCCCGAGGCCCACCGAAGTACGCCAAACGATCGAACAATGTGCGGCTAAAGTTCGTTCGGTGGGTGCTTTGGTGTAGCGTCCGAGAGTGATCGGGGAGGTTTCTGGTGTCTGAACTGTTCGACGCGGTCGATGCTCTCATCGCGGACCACTCACCTCTGCCGCCGCCCCAGGAACGGGAGCGTCTGCGCAAGGCCCACGGCCTGACACAGGAACAGGTGGCCGCCGCACTGGGCGTGCGCAGGGCGACAGTGGTGAGCTGGGAGAACGGCAGGACGGAACCGCGCCCGCCGCAACGCGAGGCCTACGCCCGACTGGTGAACAAGCTCGCCGAGCTGTATCCCGAGGCGTCCGCCCCGACGACGGCACCGGCGCGCGGCCCGGAAGCACCGGAAGCACCGGAAGCGCAGTCCGCTGCCGCACCCGCACCCGAAGTGCCCGCACCTGCCGCACCTGCCGCACCAGCGCCCGTGCTCGCGCCCGAAGCGCAGTCCCCTCCGCCCCCGGACCGGACCACGGCGACGCGCACGGCCTCACGACGTCCGTTGCCCGCGAAGACCGCCACGTCACCGTCGGGGACCGATCCGCGTTATGCGAACGGTCCCCTGGCCGTCGTCGACGTCGAGGACGGCCAGGTCGCGGCGTACTGCGTCGGCGGCCTCGTCCTGGACGTGCCCGCCAAGTCCGCCCCCGCCCTTGTCGAGTGGGTTCTGAGCGAAGCGAAGCTGGGCGCTCCCCGGCTGAGCCGCAACGGCAAGGACGCCGATCCCCTGATCGTCCTGACGCCCGCCGCGTGCGAACGCTACGGTCTGCCCCCGCAGCTCAGCGAGGAGGAACGCTCGGCAGGGCGGCTCCCCGAAGGCCACCGGGTGATCCAGCAGCTGTCCCGGGCGAACTGGCAGCTCACCCGCCGGGGTTTCGGCCCGTGGGCCCGTATCTACCGTCCCGCACAGGGCGGCAACCGCGCCTGCGTCCAGCTGTGCATTCCGTCATGGAACGCGCTCGACGCGCGCAGCTGGGGCAGTGCCGGGCAGCTCCCGGCCCCCGAACTCGCACGCCTCCTCGGCACCTACGCGACCCGTGTGATCACCCCCCGCGGTTCGACAGCGGTCACCGGCCTGGAGCTGATGACGGCGCTGCACCCGCCCACCCGGGCGAGCGAACCCGACCCCGCCGGCAAGCGGCACAGCGAGTACAACCCCGGCTCTCTCGGCAACGAGCCCGTGGACTGCGCCCCGTGCGAAGCACCCGACGGGCACCCGCTCCTGGCCGATCTGCCGCGATTCCATCAGCGCACCCCGGATCAGATGCTCATGGAAGAGGCGTACGACTGGGCGCGTCCGCTCACCGACGAAGAGTGCACCAGGCGGTACGTGGTCGGCATCGACGTCAACATGGCCTTCGCCGCAGCCGCCAACGGCACCACGGTGGGCCTGGGTGCGCCCACGCACCTCCATCACCCCGCCTTCGACCCGAAACTGCCCGGCTCCTGGCTCGTCGACCTCTCCCACATCGAGCTGGACGACCGCCTCCCCTCACCTTTCACCCCCCGGGGCGATCGCCCCACCGGGCCCGCCTGGTACGCGACGCCGACCGTGGCCTACGCCGTCGAACTCGGCTACCGGGTCGCCCCGTCCGAGGCCTACGTCCGTCACGACAACGGCCGCTACCTCGACGGCTGGTACAACCGTCTCCGCGATGCCTACATCGCGACGATGGCCGACCTCGGCGTCACCACCGGCCTGTCCCCGGCCGACTTCCTGACAGCGATGGACGGCTACAGGGAGCACGACCCGCAGATGGCGACCGTCCTGACCGCGGTGAAGGCCACTGTCAAGGGCGGCCTGGGCAAGCTCCGTGAACGCCCACGCGGTGAAGGCTGGAAGCCGGGCCGGCCCTGGCGGGCCCTGTCCCGCCCCACCTGGCGTCCCGACATCCGCGCCGCTGTCATCTCCAAGGCCCGCACCAACATGCACCGCAAGATGCTCAAACTCGCCGACGCCACCGGCCAGTACCCCATCGCGGTCCTCTCCGACTGCGCCGTCTACGCCAGCGACGGCCCCGGCCCCCTCGACTTCCTCCCCTACGAGGGCGACAAACCGCTGCCCGGCGGCTTCCGGCTCGGCGTAAGCCCCGGCATGGTCAAGCACGAAGGCACCCAGACCACCCTGTGGGCCGAAAGCGTCCACGAGGAACACGGGCAGGACGAGAATCTCGCCCGGTACATCAAGGACGGCCACGTCGCCCGCTCCGACAACGGGGAGTAACCGATGGGAAAGCTCGCCGACGGCCTCGACAAAGCCGTCCACGAAGCGTTCACGCGCCCGATCCCCAAGTCGGCCGGGGCACGCATGCGCTACCTCGTCAGACAGCTCAAATCCACCAGGGCCGCCGCCCAGCAGCTGGGGATCAGCCAGCGCACCGTCGAGCGTTACGTGAAGGACCAGATCAGAACACCACGCAAAGACCTCGCCGCACGCCTGGAACGCCAGGTCGCCGCACGGTGGCAGCCCAAGATCCGCGCCCAGGCCAAACAGAAGGCCGCCACCACCCACGGGATCGTGATCGACACCCGCGCACGCTTCGGTTACACCGCGGCCCCCGGCTCCACCGACGACGCCCGGCTGCGCCATCTCACGGTGGCACTCCCGCCCACCTACGCAGCCCGCCTCTTCGACGCACGCGACCAGGGCGCCACCGACGAACAACTCCGGAACATCGCGGCCGAAGCACTGCAGGAGACCTACTTCAAGGACGGTGGCCGCCGGGCGTCCGGACTCCTGGTGGAGTACACCGACGTCGAGCACATCGAGTTCGGTCTGTAGGTAAGGACCCCGCGCAGTGCAACCGGATGCGCATCCGGGTCGCGCCTCGGCTCACGTACCCCTCGGCACCTCGATGTCGTAGACCAGCGCGTACACGATGTCCCGGGCCTGACGCAGGTCGTAGCCCGTCGCGTCCAGGATCACCTTGAGTGCCCGGAAGGTGTCGCCGCCCAGCATGAACATGCGCGCGTCGGCCTGTGCCTCGGCCGGAACCGCGAGACTGCGGGCTCGTCGAGGATCCACGCTCCGCGGGATCTTCGGCAGCCCGCCCTCCTTCTTCCTGCCCCCGAACACTTCAGTCCCCAACCCCTCATCCGTACGGCCTGTTCGTGGAGCGCAATTCTATGTGGCCGGGCCCTCGGGCCGATTCGGGGTCCTCGCCACGGCCGGCAGTGGCGGTTGCGTCAGGAAGACGTGAGTGAACACGGAATTACGGGGCACGAGGATGGTCGGGACGGAAAGCTTATGGCTGCCGATTCCAGGTCGGCCATGTAGTACCGGTCGAATGCGAGGGCGTCGCTGCACAGCGGCGTTCCCGTAATCGCCTAAGAGACTTGATGATGGGAACTGACATGATTCTTCTCGGTGCAATACTGCTCATAATCGGCCTGCTGGTCGGTATGTCCTTGCTGACGACCATCGGCGGTGTGCTCGTCGTGGTGGGTGCCGTTCTGTGGATCCTTGGTGCCAGTGGGCGCAAGGTGGGCGGACGTAGGCACTACTTCTGATCCTCTCCAGCCGGCAGTAAATGGCTGAAGACAGTTATGTGCGGGTGGGCCGCGACGGCGTATCGTCGCGGCCCACCCGCACGTCACCGGTCATTCCTGGAATGAGTGAAGTGGAATTGTTCATGGGTGCGCGGTGAGAAATAGCTCATCGCGGAAGAGGGGAGTGCAGTCGGGGGCTTTCGGTTCACGAGGTCGACGGCACGGTTTTCACCGTACGGCCCGCATGGCGGAGGCCGGCCGGACATTCACCTTCGCCGACCCCGACGGCCACCCGGTCACGCTCCCGGACCGCATCTGACGCACCGCGACGACACCGCACGCCGCCCCCCGCTCACGCAGGCCCGGCCGCCTCTTCGCCGACGCCGATGCCCAGCCGGCCGGCCACGGTGGTCAGGGCCGCGCCGAGTGGGAGCGCGATGCGGGCGACGGCGTGCCGGTCGCCCCGGGTGAGGTCCCGGTTCACGATCAGTACGGGTTTGCCGTCCTGGGCTGCGTAGCGGACGAACCGGAGCCCGGACATCACGGTCAGAGAGGAGCCCAGGACCAGCAGCGAGGCCGCTTCACGGACCAGGCTGCGGCAGTGCTCGACCCGCTGTGGGGGCACGGCTTCGCCGAAGAACACCACGTCCGGTTTGAGGATGCCGCCGCAGAGCGTGCAGGACACCACGTGGAAGTCCCCGACCTGGTCGTCGGTGAGGTCGGCGTCCCCATCCGGATTGATCGCGGCGGCCACCGGCGCGAAACCCGCATTGGCTTCCTCCAGCCGCCGGGCAAGGTCGCGGCGCAGGCTCACAGCGCCGCAGGAAAGACACACGACCCGTTCCAGGCTTCCGTGGAGTTCCACCGCGTCCTCGCTGCCCGCGGCCTGGTGCAGCCCGTCGACGTTCTGGGTGATCACACCCGAGAGCAGGCCGTGCCGCTCGAACGCGGCCACGGCCCGGTGCCCCGCGTTCGGGCGGGCCCGGCCGAACGTACGCCAGCCGAGGTGGCTGCGCGCCCAGTACCTGCGGCGGGCCTGGGCGCCCGCCGTGAAGTCCTGGTACGTCATCGGAGTGTGCCGGCTCAGGCTCCCGCCCTCGCCCCGGTAGTCGGGGATGCCCGACTCCGTGGAGATGCCCGCCCCGCTGAGCACCAGCACACCGCCGGCGCGGAGCGCATCGGCGACCGGCTCCAGGTCGGTGGTGGCAGGAGGCAGATCTTCGGTGGGGGCCCAGCTCAGAGTGGGGCGCATACGCATCTCTTCAGGGTACGGAACCGGTGGCGGAACCCGCTCGCCCGCCCGGCTGCCCCGTCCTTCGCGGGCACCTCCGCCCGCCCGGCCACCATCAGTCATGACAGCAAGTGCGCGAACCATCACCTGGTGTGTGCAACGAGTGGTCCTCGACCCGGTGCGGCGCGCCTCGGCCGAGGCGGCGGCCGCGGGAGGAGGATCGGCATGGTCGGCGGGCCCGGCCACTTCGGGACGGGCCGGACGGCACCACACACACCGCGTCGAGAGGCCCGGCCTTGAAAGCATTGAGCGACCCGCTGTTCCAGTTCCCCACCGCCCGGGCGCCGGGGCTCATCAAGGACGGTCCGGTCGGACGGGCGGAGACGTGACCGGCACGCCCCGCGGGGCCGCGGCGGGCGACGGCCGCTACGGGGAGGCGTTCTTCCGGCCCGGACAGGCGGGGGAGGGGGAGCGCATCGACTTCGGGGCCCTCGCCTACGACGACTTCACCATGGCGCGTCTCCGGGCCCTCGGGGCCGGCCCGGGCTGGCGCTGCCTCGACGTCGGTGCCGGTACAGGCACGGTGTCCTGCCGGCTGCTGCGGGAGGCCGGGGTGGCGAGCGTGCTCGCCGTGGACCGCGACGTACGGTTCCTCGGAGACCGGCCCTTGCCCGGGCTCGATGTACGGGAGGCCGACATCACGCTCCCGGACTTCGCCCCCGGCCGGTTCCAGCTCGTCCACGCACGCTTCGTGCTGATGCACCTGCCCGAGCGCGACCGCATGATCACAGCACTGGCGGAGCTTGTCGCGCCCGGCGGAGTGCTGGTGCTCAGCGACGCGGTCGACCTGACGAGTGACCGGGCGCCCGGCACTCCGTACACCGCGGTGATGCGCGCCATGTGGCAGGGCCTGCGGACCGCGATCGGCACCGATGTCTCCTGGGTTCCGTCGTACCCGCAACTGCTGCGCGGGGCCGGGCTCAAGTCCGTCGCCGCCGAGATTTACGTGCCACCGCTGCTGCCGGGCAGTGCCATCAGCCGCTTCTGGGAGGACACCTGGGAGCGGAGCAGGGCCGCGATGCTCGCCACCGGCCTGGTCGACGACGCGGCCATGGACGCGGCGGTCCGCTACGTGAAGTCGGAGGAGTGTGCCGCCCTGTCGGCCGGCATGCTCACGGCCTGGGGCCGGAAACCCGAGGAGGACGCGGCATGAGGTACCCGACGCCGAGCGGCCGACTGCCGCTCGGCGTCGGCGGGCCCGGGTGTGCTGCCTCGGGACGCGGGTAGTCGAGACGACGTCCGGAACCCGGATGCCCGCGAAGCAGGAGGAGGAAGGCCATGGCAGTGCCGAAGACGAGCGTGCTGGTGCTGGACTGCGCGGAGCCGAAAGAACTGGCCGACTTCTACGCCATGTTGCTCAACGCGGAAGTCCGCGTCGGCGACGACCCCGATATCGTCGAGGTCGTGGGCCACCGCGGGGTGCATCTCGCGATTCGCAGGGACCACGGTTACGCGCCGCCGAGCTGGCCGCGGCCCGATGATTCCCAGCAGGCTCATCTGCGCATCCTGGTGGCACGGGAGGATCTCGACGAGGCGGAGCGTGAGGCCGTCGGTCTCGGCGCGCGCCCTCTGGGCGCGAAGAGCAACGACGGCGTCCGTGACGCGCGCCTCTATTCCGATCCGGCCGGACACCCTTTCACGCTCGCCCCGCCCGGCTGATCCCCCGGGCAGGACCAGCGAACCGCCGACGAACCCGCGAACCCACGAAGGAGTCCCGCATGTCCTCATCGATCGTTGAGACCGTAGATATGAAGGCCCCGGTGGCCATCAGCTGGGCACTGTGGAGCGATGTGACGCAGTGGCCCACGTTCCTGAGCCATGTCCAGCGTGTCGATCCGCTGGACGACCGCCGGTTCGCGTGGCAGCTCGCTCTGCCCGGGGTCGACAAGAGCTTCGTCGCTGAACTCACCGAGGTCGTGGCGCAGGACCGGATCGCCTGGAAGACGACGGAGGGCGTCCACCACGCCGGTGTGGTCACCTTCCATCGACTGGACGACGAGTCGAGTCGGCTGACACTGCAGATCGAATACGACCCCCAGGGGTTTGTGGAGCACCTGGGAGCCCTCACCAATCTGGACTCGGTTCTGGCCAACTACGACCTCGGTGAGTTCCAGAAGCTGGCCGAGCGGACAGCCACGGGCGACGTGCCCCTGGGCGGGCCCCGCCCGCGGTGACCCACCCGGGGTGCCCGGGGGCAGGTGCCGACGCCCGGCGGTGGGCGCCGGCACCTGCCGCAGCGGCTACTCCACCGCCGTCGGCCGGCGGGACAGGTCAGTCGCGTCCCGCACGTCCCTGAGCGGCCGAAGCCGGTATGTGTACGTGTAGTCCCGGTCGGCGAGCAGCTTGTACGCGTCGTGCGTGTGCGCGCCCCAGCTGTTGTCGCCGCCGACGCCCATCTGACGGTGGTTGACCCGCAGGATCACCTCGTCACGCGGCGTGAGCTGGTAGTCGTGCCGGGCTCCGACGGACAGGTCCTCCGGCGTGAAGTGGGAGGCGTTCACTTCCAGGAGCCCGTCGCCGCTGACGAGCAGGCCGCGACCGTGCCGGTCGGTGAGCGCCGCCCAGCGTACGTCGGTCCTGTTCCCGTTCTCCTGCGGCCGCAGGTACGGGCTCCACTGCCCGGTGACGGTTCCTGACCAACGCCCCACGTCCGTACCGTCCTTGCGGTCCCAGTGACTTTCGTCAGGGCCGCGACCGTAGTAGTGGAACTGCTCCAGTGCCGCGGGAAGGCGCAGGATCGTCCCGATCTCGGGGATGTAGGGGAGGGAGGGGTCTCCCGGAGCGAGCGTGTTGTCGACCTTGATCTCGCCGTTGCCGAAGACGGTGAAGGTCGTGGTGAAGGCCGAGGCGGTGCTCGTCGGCAGCGTCCCCCGCACCGCGATCTCGACCGCACGCCCGTCGAGCCCGCGCACCGTCACATCGGTCACCTTGCGCCGTGCACCCGCGTCCCGCCAGGTCTGATTGCGGGTGTGCTGACCGTTGCCGTGGTCGTTGTCGGTCGGGGCACGCCAGAAATTGGGCGCGGGGCCGGAAGCGAGGAGCTGCGTGCCGGCCGCCTCGTACGACGTGATGACACCGGTCGACTTGTCGATGACGACCTCGAAGCCGCTGCCGGTGACGGTGATATCGGAGTCACCGCTCCGGAACGACAGCTCGGGCACCTCGGTCAGCGGAACCGGCACGGGCTCGGGGCCACTCCCGCCGAGGGGCAGCTGCACCCGCGCCACCTCGAAGCCCTCGTCCGCCCACGGTGTGCGTTCCCTGGTCGTGAAGGACAGCTGCAGGAAGTACTCGGTACCGGGCGCAGCGTTGCGGGGCAGTTGCACCGGCAGCGTGATGGTCTTCTCCGCCATCGGGGCCACGTCGAGCTGGTTGCGGCGGATGCTGCCGCTCCGCACCGTCTCTCCGTCGGCGGAGAGTTCCCAGGTGCCTTTGTACGTACGGAGGTTGGTGAACAGGTTCTCGTTCGTGAGGGTGATCTCGCCGGGCGCGGCGCCGTCCGCACGGGTCGCGTGGATCGTCTGGTGGATCCGCTTGACCTCGGCGGCCTTGCCCGTGTGGCGGCGGTCGGGCAGGACGATGCCGTCACCGGCGAAGGCACCGTCGTTGGGATTGTCGCCCCAGTCGCCGCCGTAGGCGTGAAAGGTCTTGGCCCCAGCTTTCTTCTGCTCGTACCGGGCGGTCCGCGCGTCGAACCAGAAGCGCACGCCGTCGTCGCCGGGGCCACGCCCGTCGTCGGCGAGTTCGGCGGCCTTCAGGGCACGCGCGTACACCCGGGCCCGGCGGATCGTCCCGCTGAACTCCCTTGTCGGGTTCTCCACTTCACCGGCGAGGGAGAGCGAAGCGGTGTTGTTGCTGGGCTTGCGGTCGGTGTTCTTCGTGGCCTTTGCCTCGCCGTCCACGTACAGGGTCAGCATTCCCGCGTCCGCGTCGAAAACGCCCGCGACGTGATGCTCCTCGCCCGTCCAGCCGTCGTCCGGGGTCGTCCAGGAGGCCGCGATCCACTGCCCGTTCGCGTAGATGTAGAACTCCAGGCCCTTGTCGGCCTGCTTCAGCGCGTACTGGGTGTCGCCCTTCGCCAGGATCGGCTGGTGGAAGCCGCGGACGTGCGGGGTCAGCCAGGCCTCGAGGGTGAGCGACCCGGTCAGGTCGAGCCGGTCGTCGCGCGCGAATACGGTCGCGCCGCTGACTCCCCGCTCGTGGCTGAACGAGCCCGAGGGGTTGATGATCTCGCCCTTCAGGCCCGTGGGCCCGGTCTCGGTGAGCAGCTTGCGCGTAGGCGTCGGCCAGGTGAGCGCCTGGTCGACGAAGTCCCAGATCCAGCCGCCCTGAAGGACGTCGTAGCGGCGGATGACGTCCCAGTACTCCTTGAAGTTGCCGGTCGAGTTCCCCATCGAGTGGGCGTACTCGATCATGACGTAGGGGCGGGTGTCGGAGGTGTCCTTCGCCCGGGCCTCCACCCGGCTCGGCGACTCGTACATCCTGGAACGGATGTCGCTGGTGGCGGGGCCGTCGTCACCCTCGTACTGGATGACGCGGGTCGGATCGTAGGAGCGGATCCAGTCGTGCATGGCCCGGAACGCGGACCCCGAGCCGGCCTCGTTGCCCAGCGACCAGATGACGACGCAGGCGTGGTTCTTGTCGCGGTGGACCATGTTCTGCGCACGGTCTACGCACGCCTCGGTCCAGTCGGCCATGTCGGTCGGGTACCGGTCGCGGATGCCGTGCGTCTCGAGGTTGGTCTCGCCGACGAGGTAGAGGCCGTACTCGTCTGCGAGTTCGAGCCAGAGCGGGTTGTTGGGGTAGTGCGACGTGCGGACCGAGTTGATGTTCAGCCTCTTGATGAGCGTGATGTCGTCGACCAGGTCGGCGCGGCTGAGAGCCGAACCGCGCTCGGGGTGCATCTCGTGACGGTTGGTGCCGCGGAAGGTGACCGGCTGCCCGTTGATGCGCATCAGCCCGTCCCTGAGCGCGAACTCGCGCAGACCGACCCGGTGCGAGAGCGTCTCCACGACCTTGCCGGAGGGATCGCGGAGCTGAATGACGGCGGTGTACAGATACGGGTCCTCCGCGGACCACAGGCGTGGTGAGGGAACGGCCCTGGCGCCCGTGACGGTCACCTCGCCGCCTGCCGGCGCGGCGCGCTGGGCCAGCGGACGCGACCACACCGCGTGCCCGTCGGCGTCGTACAGCTGTGTCTCGACCGTGTGGGTGCCTGTGCCCGCGTTGCCCGTGGAGTCCCGTACGTGGGCGGTGACCGACAGTTCGGCGGTGGTCAACCCGTCCCCGAGCGGGGTGTCGAGCTTGAAGTCCCGCACATGGACGCCGGGCGTCGAGTACAGATACACCGACCGGAAGATGCCGCTCAGCCGGATCATGTCCTGGTCCTGGAGCCAGTCGCCGTCGGAGTAGCGGTAGACCTCGACGGCGATCTGGTTGGTGCCGTCCTTCAGGTACGGGGTGATGTCGTACTCGGCCGGGGTGTACGAGTCCTCGTGGTAGCCGGTCAGGTGGCCGTTGATCCATACGTAGTGGGCGGCCTTGACTCCCTCGAAGTGCAGGAACGTGCGCCGGTCCGCCCAGCCCCTGGGCACGGTGAAGGAGCGCCGGTACTGGCCGACGGGGTTGTACCGGGTCGGCGCGGCCGGAGGCTGGGCGTCCTCGCCGAGGCCGTTGGGGCCCCACCACGGGTAGGTGATGTTGATGTAGATCGGGTAGTCGTGGCCGTGCAGCTGCCAGGCCGAGGGGACCGGGGTGTCCTCCCAGGCGGAGTCGTCGAGATCGGTGCGGTAGAAGTCCGCCTTCTTGTCGGCGGGCCGGTCCACGTACGCGAACTTCCACGTCCCGTCGAGGCTCTGGCGCCAGGGGGACGTGGTGCGGTCGGCGGTGAGAGCCTGCTTGAGGTTCGCGTACGGCATGAGCGTGGCGTGCGGAGGCTCGGTGCCGAGCCGGAAGACATCGATGTGGCCGTTCCACTCGTCGCCGCCGGCCGGGATCCCGGCGGCGGCGCCGAACGCGTGGGCAACGG
This sequence comes from Streptomyces poriferorum, assembly GCF_019399235.1. Lineage (GTDB taxonomy): Bacteria > Actinomycetota > Actinomycetes > Streptomycetales > Streptomycetaceae > Streptomyces > Streptomyces poriferorum. Next base: position 112,350 of record NZ_JAELVH010000005.1, read on the forward strand.
GCGGTGCGCCGGAAAGAACGAGGCCGCCGAGCACGGCGGCGCCCGCCTCGATGAGGCGGCGGCGGCTCACGTATCCGCGCTGAGGGTCGGAGTGGGGGGACGAGTTCGGGTGGGCCATGGCAGGGCCTTCCTAGTGCGCCAGGATGTGCAACTGGTGTGATGGGTGACACCTGTTGAGACGCGCCCACCCTAGAAAGGGAACACAACCACCACAATGACAACGTCAGATTTTGTTGTTTTCTGACGGCTGGGCGTTCTGGGCCGGACCGGACCGTGCGGCCCGCCTCGCCTGCTCCGGCCACCGTGACAGCAGCGGCTCGATCACCGCCCGCAACTCGGCGTCCATGATCCACGGTCGGGTTCCACGCCATGCGAATGGCCGAATAGGTACATGCGCGATGCCGGCCGGACCTCACGAATGCCGCGGCCAGGCCGGTCCCGGTGACGCGCGGTACGCCGGCGGGCGTGCCGGCAGGACCGGAATGTGCCGGGGCGCCCGCTGGTAAACTGGGGGCACGCTTCGAAACCGCCGGGGCCCGTACCAAGGGGTACGGGCCCCGGCGCGTGCCGGGCGCCAGGCCCAGGAAGGTTCCCCCATGAACGCGAAGCAGTCTGCCCCGAAGGGCGACCCCGTAACGTCGCGGACGGCTGCCACCGGCCTGCCCCCGGTCGAGTCCTTCGACGCACTGGGGCTCCCGCCGGAACTGACGGCGACGATGACCCGCCTCGGCGTGACGGAGCCCTTCCCGATCCAGGCGGCCACCCTGCCCAACGCGCTGGCCGGCCGTGATGTCCTCGGCCGCGCGCGGACCGGTTCCGGCAAGACGCTTGCGTTCGGGCTGGCACTGCTGGCGCGGACGGCAGGGGTGCGAGCGGAGCCGAAGCGGCCGCTCGCACTCGTCCTGGTGCCGACCCGGGAACTCGCGCAGCAGGTGAGCGACGCGCTTGCACCGTACGCGCAGGCACTGAACCTGCGGCTGGCGACAGTGGTGGGCGGGCTGGCGATCAACCGGCAGGCGGCACAGCTGAAGGCCGGCGCCGAAGTGGTCGTCGCGACCCCGGGACGGCTCGCCGACCTCGTATCGCGTCGGTTCTGCGAGCTGCAGCAGGTGCGGATCACCGTGCTCGACGAGGCGGACCAGATGTGCGACCTGGGGTTCCTGCCGCAGGTCTCGGAAATCCTGGACCAGGTCCGCCCCGACGGACAGCGGCTGCTGTTCTCGGCCACGCTCGACCGCAATGTCGACCAGTTGGTGCGGAACTATCTGCACGAGCCGGCCGTGGCCTCGCTCGACCGGGTCGCGGGCTCGGTCACCACGATGGAACACCATGTGCTGAACATCCACCCCGCAGACAAGTACGCGACCGCGACCGAAATCGCCGCGCGGGACGGCCGGGTCCTGATGTTCCTCGACACCAAGGCCGGCGTGGACCAGTTCACCCGGCACCTGAGGGCCAGCGGCGTACGGGCCGGCGCCCTGCACAGCGGGAAGTCGCAGCCGCAGCGCACCCACACCCTCGCGCAGTTCAAGGACGGCGAGATCACCGTACTGGTGGCCACCAACGTCGCGGCGCGAGGCATTCACATCGAGGCCCTCGACCTCGTCGTCAACGTCGACCCGCCGGCCGACGCGAAGGACTACCTGCACCGCGGCGGGCGCACGGCTCGCGCCGGCGAATCCGGGAACGTCGTCACCCTGGTCACGCCGAACCAGCGGCGGGACGTCAACCGGATCATGACCGAGGCCCGGATCCGACCGACCGTCACCCAGGTGCGCTCCGGCGAGGAGAAGCTGACCGCCATCACCGGCGCGAAGCGCCCCCCGATCGAAGGGAAGGGCAGCGGCAACGCCCCCTTCCGAGGCATGGCCACGCGCCCGGGCCGCCCGAAGGAGTCCCGCAAGACGGCCGACGCCCGCAAGGCGGCAGAAGCACGCGCCGCCGCCCGGGTGCGCAAGGGCCGCTGACCCGGACGGACTTACCGGGCGGGACCCCCGCCGCGAGAACGCCTGCACGACGGTCCGTCGCGGTCTCGGGCCGTGACACGCAGGGTGTCAGGTGCCGCAACGTGGCTCAGGCTTCGCTCTCCTGGGCGAGCTGGCGGCGGAGGCTGAGCGTCAGGTGCTCCGTCATGGCCTCGGCGGCGCGGTCGGGCTTCCTGCGCAGCACGGCGCGCACGACCCGCTCGTGCTCGGCCAGCGTCGGATCCTCGGCGGCCTTCACGCTGCTGAGCCGGAAGACATGCAGGTGCGAGTGGAGCCGCTCGACCGCGTCGGCGAGCAGGGGCCGGTGCGACGCGGCTGCGAGCGCGTCGTGGAAGCGCTGGTCCAGGACCGCGAAGTCGCGGTAGTCGACGTAGCGGCCCGTCGGTCCCGGAAGCGTCCGCATCTCCTCGACGATCCGCTCGATCGTGTCCAGCTGCTCCTCGGTGGCGTGCGTCGCGGCCAGGGCCGCCGCCCGCGGTTCCAGGAGCAGCCGCATCTCGAAGAGCTCATCGAGTCCCTGCCGCGTCAGCAGTTCGGTCGCGCGGTAGCCGGAAAGGGACCGCTTGACCACCAGGCCGTCCGCCTCGAGGCGGGCCAGGGCCTCACGGACAGGTGTCGGCGACACCCCCAGGGTCCGTGAGAGGGCGTCAATGCCGACGCGGGCACCCGGCGCGATCTCATGGTCCATGACCATGGCCTTGATGCTCTCGTAGACGCTGTCCGAGAGCACCTGCCTGGCAGGCTGCGCGGCCGGTGACTTTCCGCCCGGTTCCTTGAGCCCGTCGGCGGAACGGTCCTGCGGGGGCATCCGTTCTCCTGTTGCTCGGGACCTCTGGGGACAGCCGTAGTTTAGCCAGCCGGGGGGCGGGGGCCGTGGTGAACTCCGAGGTGGGGCGCTCGCGGACGCCCGGCCGGGCCCGGCCGGGCGAGCCACCTCGGCCCGCACCCCGTTCGGGACGGGCCCCCCAGCCCGGTCGGTCACTCCATCAGGAACACCTGCTCCATCGACGCCCACCGTTCCCCGGTCCCCGCCTCCGCCACCGGCTCCTGGCACGGATCGGTGAGCCGCCACCACGCCTGCGTGGGCTCGTCCGCGGCCATCAGCGCGAGGTCGGCCGCCAGATCGTCGCCGGCGTACTGGGCGAAGAGCCGGTCACCGAGCAGATGGATCGAGTAGTTCGCGATATGACAGGCCCGCAGGCGGTCCAGCACCGGCTGCGGTACGTCGCGGTGCAGGGCGCGGTACTCGTCGACCTTCTCGGGCAGGACCCTGATCACCTGGGCCACGCGCCTCATCCCGCATTCGCCTTCGTGGCCACGGCGGACGCCGCGCGGTCATGGATGATGCGGATGACCTGCTCGCTCATGCGCGCGTAGTCGTGATCGTTGGCGACCTCTCCCCGGATCCGGTGATCAGCCATCACGACGACCCGGTCGGCGAGCGTGACCATCTCCGGGAGGTCGCTGCTGATGAGGAGGATGGGCAGACCGTTGCGGGCCAGTTCCCACAGGAGCTCGTGGAAGGCGTGCTTGGTGCGGACGTCGACGCCGACGGTCGGCTCGTCGACGATGAGCAGGCGGGTGTCGGCAGCCAGCCACTTCGCCAGGCTCACCTTCTGCTGGTTGCCCCCGGAGAGTTCGCCGGCGGTCTGACCGAGGCCGGAGACGCGGATGCCCAGACGGTCGACGAGGTCCTGCGCGATGCGGCGCTCCTCGCGTGCCGGGACGAAGCCCAGAACCCGGGCCAGCCTCCGCCATACCGTCACCGTGATGTTCCGGTCGATGGCAGATCGTCGGGGCTCAGGTGGAGCCAGCCGCCTTCCGTGTCGTACACGGGCACTTCGCGGCGATGGCCGCCGGCCAGGCGCCACAGGGGTTCCCCGGCCCGCTTGCAGCGCAGGTCCCACAGGGCGGTGTCCACTGCGGCGAGCGCCAGGGAGGTAATGGCTCCGGTGGTGGTCGAGCGTGTCGAGGCGAACAGCCGTTGCCAGAGACCCTCGACGTTGCGGGCGTCCTCGCCGACGAGGAGAGGCAGCAGATGGCCCTGGAGCAATGCCAGGACGGAGGATCCGCCGGTTCCGATCGTGTAGGAGTAACCGGTTCCCCGGACACCGTCGGTGGAAGCGATCTCGACGAGGATCGTCTCCTGTTTGACGAATGTCTGCCCGGGCTTGCGGACCGTGCACTGCTTCGTCTGCAGGAGTGCCAGTGCCCACGCGCCGATGTCCGCCTGCGCCACCGGGTTCTGTACGACGGTCGCGGTGACCGAGCCCTTGCGGATCGAGCTGAGGATCTTGGCGTCGTCGTCGATGGCGACGACCCTGGCCTTCGAGCCGGCGCTGCTGACCGCGTCGGCGGCGGCCACCGCGGGGTTGTAGGCGGTGGCGACGACGCCCTGGATCCGGCTGCCCTTGGCCGCGAGCAGGTCCGATACGGCCTTCTGCGCGGTCTGGAGGTCCTTGTCGATGTCGGTGATGGTCTGGAGGAGTCTGACCTTGCCACCGGACTCGGACACCGCCTTGGAGACGCCCTTCATCCGGAGCTGCGTGTTGGCGTCGACGTTGTTGCCGGTGAGGTGGACCAGGGTGCCCTGGCCGCCCATCGCGTCGATGGCGGCTCGGGTCGCCTTGTACGCCGCGAGCTCGACATCCGTCGACAGGCAGAAGGCGGCCTCGTTCGTGCCGCCGGCCGGACACGAGCCCAGCGAGGCCACCGTCAGCCCCTGCGACTTCAGATCGGCGAACGTGGTGTTGATGTCGGTCGGCGACACCCCGAACACGCCGAAGGCGTTGTAGCCACGTGCCGCCAGGGTGGACAGCAGGTTGTTCTGCTTCTGCTGGTCCCATTCCGCCGTCTCGTCGAAGGCCACGTCGCCGAGGCCGTACGCCTTCTACGCTGCGGCTCCGGCCGTCTCCCACGGCTGGAAGTGCGGGTGGGCTCCGTCGGGAACGAGCGCCACCTCGGTGCCGGACCCGTCAGCGAGTTCGGCCCCGCCGCCGGTCCTGCCCGACGCCCGGGGCCGGTCGTTCTCGGACTCACCGGAGGTCTTCACGGTGCAGGCGGTAGACGCCAGCAGAACCGCAACGGCGAGAAGTCCGGGCACCACAGATCCGGTCGGGAGACGCATCTTCACCACCTCCTCAAAAATCAAATAGGAAATTGTTGAGGCGATGGTTGACCAGTCGACCCGGCCCGTCAAGGCCCGCAGTATGCGACCTGTGGTGACAAAATCGTATAGGAAACATTGGTCGAAGTCATTGACAGGGTGCGCTGCGGCCGCTGCACTGCTCCCCAGGCGTCGTCTCGCAGCCGCCGTACCCCCACGATTCGAGCATCGCTGCCCCAGAAGGAGCCGCAGTCCATGTCCCGTCGAACTCCTGCACAGCACCCCGCCCACGACGACCCCGGAATGTCGCGGCGCGGCGTACTGCGCGCAGCCGCGTCGATGACCGCCCTGGTCGCACTGTCGTCACTGCCCGAATTCACCGGCGGCGCCGTTGCGGTAGCGCGCCCTGACGCGCTGTCGCTCGTGCCGGAGGGGGAGGCGGTGACGCTTCGCTACTCCCTGCCCGGTGCGGGGAACCGGATGACCGAGGAGGGCCTGCCCATCGGGAACGGCCGGCTGGGGGCTCTCGTCACCGGCGATCCCTCGCGCGACACGATGGTCCTGGCGGACGCGACGCTGTGGACCGGTCACGCCAATGCGGTGCTTCAGTCGGACGGGCAGTTCCCCTACGGCACGGGCGACTTCGGTACGTTCGGGACGCTGGCCGAGACGGTGCTGGAGATCCCGGCCCACGCCCTTGCGTCAGTAAGCGACTACCGCCGGACGCTGGACATGAGCAACGGCCTGGTGACCGCGTCGTACCGGACCGGTGGTGTCACCTACCGGCGCGAAGTCTTCTCCAGTCACCCCGACGATGCTGTGGTGATCCGGCTCACGCAGAGCGGCGGCGGATCGTACGAGGGGTCCCTGACCCTGTCCGGAACCCGGGGCGAAACCGTGACGGCGAACAGCGGTGCCGCAGAGGTGTCGTTCTCCGCGGCACTGCCCAACACCCTGAAGTACGCCACCGTGGTCAGGGCCGCGGGGACCGGCGGCACCGTGTCGGCGTCGGGCGCGAAGGTGACGTTCAGCGGCTGCTCCGAAGTGGTCCTGGTCGTCTCGGGCGGCACCAACTACAAGGCCGACCCGGGCGTGGCGTACAAGGACACGTCGCTCGTGCCCCTGGATGTCGCCCGCATGAAGGCGACGCGGGCGGCGGCGGCCACCGGCACGGCACTGCTCGCCACACACGTGTCCGACTTCCAGCCCCTGCAGCAGCGGATGGCCGTGAATCTGGGCTCGTCGTCGGCCGCACAGCGGGCGATGGACACGCCCGCCCGGCTCACGGCGAGGGCCGCCGCCGGATCCGCGCCGGACCCGGAACTGGAAGCTTCCTACCTGCAGTTCGGCCGCTACCTGACGATATGCGGCTCCCGCGGCAGTCTCCCAACCAACCTCCAGGGCCTCTGGATCGACACCAACGCCCCGTCCTGGATGAGCGACTACCACAGCGACATCAACGTCCAGATGAACTACTGGCTGCCCGACCGTGCGGGACTGCCCGAGTGCTTCGACGCGTTCACCGAGTACTGCCTCGCCCAGCTGCCCGGATGGCGGACGGCCACCGAGAACGTCTTCCAGGACTCCCGCAACCGCTTCCGCAACACCTCCGGCAAGGTCGCGGGCTGGACCCTGGGCATCTCCACGAACATCTGGGGCGGCAACGGCTGGTGGTGGCACCCGGCCGGCAACGCTTGGATGTGCAACTCCCTCTACGAGCACTACGAGTTCACCCAGGACACCGCACACCTCACCAGGATCTACCCGCTGCTCAAGGGGGCCTGCGAGTTCTGGGAGGCGCGGCTGATCACGATGGCCGTGCCCGACCCCGTGACCGGCGGGACGAGGCAGGTCCTCGTCGACGACCACGACTGGTCGCCTGAGCACGGGCCGCAGGACGCGCGAGGGATCACGTACACGCAGGAGCTGGTCCGGCAGCTCTTCCTGAACTACCGCACCGCGGCCGCCGCACTGGGCAGGGACGCCGCGTACGCCTCCACCGTCGCTGGACTCCAGGACAGGCTGTACCTGCCGGAGGTGAGCGCCACCAGCGGCCGGCTCGAGGAGTGGATGAGCGACGACGACCTCGGCGAGACGACGCACCGTCACCTGTCACCGCTCATCGGGCTCTTTCCCGGCGACCGCATCGCGATCGAGGACTCACCGGCCGAGCTCGTCACGGGGGCGACGAAACTGCTGGAGGCACGCGGCATGGCGAGCTTCGGCTGGGCCAGCGCCTGGCGCGCCATCTGCTGGGCGAAGCTGAAGCACGCCGACAAGGCGTACGAGCTCGTCCTCGACGTGCTGCGGCCATCGGTGAACTTCAGCAACGGCAGCGCGATCAACCTGTTCGACATGTACAGCTTCGGCAGCAGCTCCGTGTTCCAGATCGACGCCAACTTCGGCACGCCCGTGGCGATGATCCAGATGCTGGTGCAGTCCCGCCCCGGACGGGTGGAGTTGCTGCCGGCCCTCCCGCGAGCCTGGGCCGCTGCCGGGTCCATCACCGGAGTCGGGGTGCGCGGGGGGTTCACGCTCGATATGCGGTGGAAGGACGGCCAGGTCACCGACGCGACCCTGCGGGGTGCGGCGGGCAGGTCCACCGACGTCGTCTTCGGGGAGTGGAGCAGCCGCGTCACGATCCCCGCCGCCGGGTCCGTCACGGTCGCACCGCCCGCTCAGCACTCCGTGTTCCAGCTGGTCAACCGCCGGTCGGGCAAGGCGGTCGACGTTCCCGGCGCGTCCACCGCCAACGGCACCGGACTGATCCAGTACACCCCGAGCTCAGCCGTGAACCAGCAGTTCCGGTTCATCCCCGTGGGCTCGGGGCGGTACGAGATCTACACCACGCACGGCAGCACACCTCTGATCTGGGCCGTCTGGGGAGGCGTCTCGGACGCCGGCGCGAAGGTCACCCAGTGGACGCCCGAGCACAGCACCAGTCAGCAGTGGACGATCGCCGACGCAGGCGACGGCCACGTCACCCTCACCTGCGTGCGCAGCGGCAAGGTCCTCGGCGTCACCGGCGACTCGGACGCCGACGGTGCGGCGGTCGAGCAGCAGGAACCCGACGGCGGCACGGGGCAGCAGTGGCGGCGTGTCGGCCGGTGAACTGACGACCACTCACTCTGTAGTTCAGCCCCACGTCCCGGCTCCTGGGGCCGGGACGTGGGGCTGAACTGCGGAGTGGCCGGACCGCGCGGCCCGCCGCCGTGGACGCGGCGACCGCGCGGCCCGCCGCCGTGGACGCGGCGAGCGCAAGCCGGGCCACCGCTGTGCGGGAACGACGCATGGGGAAGGGCGCTGCGTCCGCCCTGTTGTAGTCGACGGCGACCGTGTTCTACTCACATCCGAACATCAGCTACGTCCCCGTCCTGGATCTGGCGTCCGATCAGGTGTGCCTCGCGGTGGCGGGATCGCACACCTCGCCGGTGGCCGACGACTTCTTCACCGCGGCTCAGGAGGCGGCCGAGATCACGGCAGAGTGCGGGAACCATGAAATGTGGCAGCTCGGACGCGGTGCCGTTCCCATGACGTGATCTCCGCGAACGCCATGAGGAGATCTCCGCGAACGCCATGAGGAGATCTCCGCGAACGCGAATCGAGCATCTTCCCACCACGCGAGAGGCCTGTTCCGGGAGGCCAGGGGCTGTCCTGGAACGGTACGTGAGGGGACACCCAAGGGGTCGTTGTCGGCCGGCCGCTCGTGGCACCAGCATTCCCCACAGGCGACATGCTGCGCCCCACTCGTCCACCGGTTCGCGCTCCGCAGCTGGAGGCAGCGGCAGTTCCGGCATGCGTGAGTGCCACCGAACGTGTGGGTGGACTCACGAGGGACGTCTCGCCTCAACCGGCCGCTATGGCCCTTTGGACGCAGTCGCGGAGCAGGGCGCGGCGCCGGTCGTGTGCGTCATCGGCTTCTTGGCTGCTGGCCGCGTAGACGTTGCTGACCGGTGACCAGGCCATGGACATGGCGATGACCATGGCCATGATGTCGAACGGGTCACCTGCGCGAACCCGCCCGGCGGCCTGGGCCCCGGCGATGGCCGTGAGCTTGCGGTCGTCGTAGTGCTGGTGCATCTCGACAAGATGCCCGTCGGGACGGCGCTCCAGTCGTGTCCAGGTTGCCAGCCGGATGAGGTCGGGGCGGCGCAGGTATTCGTCGTAGAGGCGGACAGCCCAGTCCGCGAGATCGTCGGCGTCGATGGGCACGACGTTGGTGATGCGCTCCAGCGAGCTGAGGAAGATCGCGTCGAAGAGTCGTTCCTTGTCGCCGAAGTAGGCGTAGAGCTGTGCCTTGTTGGTGCGCGCTGCCGCCACGATGCGTTCGATCCGCGCTCCGGCGATGCCGTGCTGGGCGAACTCTTCCGTGGCGGCGTCCAGGATGCGCTGGTAGGTCGCGGCGCCTCGCGAGGTCTGGGGCTGTTCCGGCATGCCCGCACTTTACCAAACAGAACAGTTGGTTTGCCTAAGGGGGGTGGGCGCGCCTACGCTGCGACAGACAGAACAGTCTGTTTGAGGAGTCACGTATGCGAACGACCACCGGTTGGCGGGCGGCCGGCCCGACAGTGCTGCGGCGCGCTTCGCTGGAGCGCCGTGACCTGCGCCCGGATGACATCGCGGTGCAGGTCGACTACTGCGGTGTGTGCCACACCGACCTGCACGCCCTGTGCACCTACGACCAGCACACGGACGCGCCGCTGGTGCCCGGTCACGAATTCACCGGCGTGGTGACCGGGACCGGCCCCGGGGTGACCGCCTTCTCGGCCGGCGATCGCGTCGCTGTAGGCAACATCGTCGACTCCTGCGGCGTGTGCGCCATGTGCGAAGCCGGACAGGAGAACTTCTGCCACTCCTTCCCGACTCTGACCTACGGCGGTACCGACCGGCAGGACGGGTCGACCACCCTGGGCGGCTACTCCCGCGAGTACGTCGTGCGCGAGGCCTTTGCCTACCCGCTGCCCCCGAACCTCGACCCGGCCGCAGCCGCCCCGCTGATGTGCGCCGGTATCACCGTCTGGGAGCCCCTGCGCTCGTTGCGTGTGGGCCCCGGCAGTCGCGTCGCGGTGGCCGGCCTCGGAGGCCTGGGTCACCTCGCCGTCAAGATGGCCGTGGCACTCGGCGCCACCACGACCGTCATCAGCCGTAGCCAGGACAAGCGCGACGACGCCCGCAAGCTGGGCGCTCACGACCTCATCGCCTCGACCGACACCCAGCAGATGGCCGCGGCGCGCGACACCTTCGACGTCGTCATCGACACCATCTCCGCCCCTCACGACCTCGCCCCGTATCTGAAGCTGGTGGCGATGGACGGCACCCTCAGCCTCCTCGGGTACCTGGGCCCTCTCACGGTCGAGGCCATGGATCTGCTCGTCGGCCGCAAGAAGCTCAGTTCCGCGGGCAGCGGAGGCCGCCCGGCGACAGCCGAGATGCTTCAGTTCTGCGCCGACAACGGCGTTGCCGCCGACATCGAAGTGCTCCCGTCGTCACAGGTGGACGTGGCGCTCGACCGCCTCCGGCGAAACGACGTCCGCTACCGTTTCGTGCTCGACATGTCCGACCTGGACTGAGGAGACAATCGGCCGGGCCATCGCGTGCGTGCCGGCCGGCGCGTGGCCGGCGGCGAAGTCAGCTGCCCCGCCGCCGGTTCCAGATCAAGGTCAAGGCATGCTGGACAACGGAACCGAGAACAGCAGGCGTTCGGGAATCACCTGGGACTTCCAGGTGCTGCTCGCGTCCTCGTTGACCCACTTGGCATTCTTGTCAGCAGCCCATTCGGTCTGGCTCCACACCGTCTTCGTGCTCCACCAGAGCGACAGCCCCTGGGACTTCGCGGCCCAGCAGGCGGTCGGTGCGTCGGTGCCGGTGCACGTCGTGGTCTGCACGCCAGTGGTGTCGCGACGTTGGTAGACGCCGCGCTGGCCGACTCCGCCACGGTGCCTGGGCAGATACCAGGACCGCTTCCCGGTCTCCGGATCCCGGTAGGAGAGGGCGCCCTGAGCTCCGGCCATGTCGGCCGTGAACATCTCCGACACATTCGCGTATCCCGAGGAATCCTTCAGCAGCGGCATACCCGACTCCGACGGCGCAGCCAGCTGGTAGCCCCACATCTTGCCGATCTTGGGGGTGCCGGAGGGCTGGTACTCGTTCAGGACGATGCTGTCCGGAGAGGCACTGCGGTCGAGGGACACGTGGGCAGGACAGACGATGCCCGTTGTGGAATCGCACTTCTTGCTCAGGCCGTACGAGCCGATGGCCGGCATGACGTACTGATAGCCGTGGGCCGAGTAGCCTCCGGGCACCCTGCCGATCGCATTGCTGCTCACGGTGGCCTGCAGGATGTGGTTCATGGAGAAGACGTACAGGGCGTTGGTGCTGGGGTCCCCGCCCTTGGCCGTGACGATCAGCTTGTCCCCGAACCAGACCATGCCGCCCAGCTGGACCCCGGCGTTGTCGAAGTTGGCGCCGCCCTCGGTGGGAATCACGAGCAGCACCCAGCGATAGGAGAACGAGCTGGGGTTGTTGGCGTTGATGAAGGCCACGCGCGCCAGATGCTGCCCGTTGGGGTCGTTGTTCAGCATGGTGGGAAAGGTGGTGAACAGGCTGTCGTTGGACTTCCAGCCGGAGAGCAGGACCTTGTCGTCACCCCACAGGCCGTCGTCGTCCGCATCGCCCGAGGAGGTCACGCCCTGCGGGAGCCAGCGCTGGGTGTACGCGTCGCCCGTGTCCCAGCAGTAGGCGGAAGCGGGTGCCGGGTTCACGGGGAACGCCTTCACCTCTTGCGGGTAGCAGTCGGCGGAATTCCTCATCGTGTGGTTGGCGCTGGCCAGGACCTCGGCCACCCCGACGTTGTCCAGACGGGAGTCGAGCTCCGCGAGCGTGTCGCTGGAGACCTTGCGCTCCTCGAGTCTGAGCTTGGCCGCCTCGGTGGTGCTGGAGAGCGGCCTGACTTCGGGGTAGGCCTCCTCCTGGATCTGGGCAGCACCTGGGGTTATCCCAGCTGCCGCCAGGCTGAGTACGGCCGCGGCCAGTACGAACCAGTTCCGACTCTTACGCATGTCGCCCCTACTGCTGAAAGCTCACGTCATTGAGACGCGAGTGAATAGCGTGCCGTACCAACTGTCAAACAGGCGCGAGGATTTGGGGGAGATCGCAGGTGGTGGGGCGCCTCACTCGAACTGAGCGGCAGCGGGCTTCTGCGGGCGGGAAATCAAGTGCGCCGCATGATCGTGGGAACCGGACCGTGCTGCCAAAGGAAGCCGGTGAGCCCGGTGCACCCCTCACGCCGACGTCGAGAAGAGGCAATCCCAGCACGGGCCACGCCTCCCACCTGCGATGGCGCAGCCTCGTGGTCTCCATCTCGCTGCGTAAACTGCTGGCTCGTATGCCCGGCTGTGATGTCTGCGCGCACACTGACGGTTTCCCGTTCGACCCGGAGGACTGACCCGTGCCCGACCGACCTGAGATTGTCTGCATCTGCGGCTCTACCCGGTTCGTGGACGAGATGAGCACGGCGAACTGTGATCTGACCTTCGCAGGTGTCATCGTCGTCGCGCCGGGCGTCTTCCTGAGCGCCGAGGAGCGCGAGGCAGACAAGTCGATCACCAACGAGCAGAAGACCGCGCTGGACGCCCTCCACCTGCGCAAGATCGACCTGGCGGACCGGGTCCTGGTCGTCAACCCGGGCGGATACATCGGCGAGTCCACGAGCAGGGAGATCGCGTACGCCCACGCCACCGGCAAGCCGGTCTCGTTCACCGATCCCGTCTGACGAGCAGTCGCGTCGTGGTGCGCGCGGGCAACGAGTCCCGGTCAGCCTTTGAACGGGTTGCGAGCGGGTCTTCGAAGTCGTAGGGCACAGCGTTGTGCTTGTGTCGCGTGACGTGAATCGCGGATGCGACGTGGGCGGCGCTCGGGTCGTTGTTCCCGGCTGAAGGCCACGGGCGGCCCGCCTGTTGATCGACGCACGGGCGGGTAAGGCTGCGGGTAACCCTGCCGGCGAGGAATGCCGCCATCATGCGGGTGCTGCGGGCGGAACCCGGCATCGGTCTGGACGGTGTCCGGGCGGTGCTTGAGCAGGTCCTGGCCGGGCAGTACTCAGGGACCCTGCCCGAGATGGAGCTCCTGGCCCGCAAGCTGAGGGCGTCAGGCCTGCGGCCGCGGCACGGACGGTGGATTGAGTGAGCCCGCTACGTCGCCGTCCTGCCCCAGTTCATCCCGGCTGGCACCGGCCTCTTCACGATGGGCCTCTTGCTCACCGCGGTGCACATACTCATCGGTCTGCTCTGGTCCGCAGTCCTCATCGGGTTCGCTCGCATCTTGCAGGGCTGGCTCCGCAAGCACGCCCGCCGCCTGCTGGACCGGATCACCGGCACGGTCATCGGCGCCTTCGGAATCAGGCTGGCACTCAGCAACTGACAAGCCCAAGACGCGGGTCCGGCCACCAGTTGCCTGCTGGGCACCGGACCCGAATCCGGGACAGCAATGTTCACCGGAGGAGTTTCGCGTACGACAGTGCAGCGGAGCGTAATCTCGGTATCGACCGCGACGCACCCCGCCCACGATGTCTTCCGGTGATCCGATGACCACTGTCAACGCCAATGAGATTGCCTTGGGTATCGAGTCGTTCGGTGACGACGACGCGCCACTCGTCCTGCTCGTGGGCGGGACGACGATGCTCTCCTGGCCCGATGCGCTCTGCGAGCGCCTCGCCGCAGGCGGGCGCCGTGTGGTGCGCTACGACCTGCGCGACAGCGGGGAGTCGACGACGAAGGATCCGGAAGCGCCCGCCTACACGCTGCGCGACCTCGCCGCCGACGCGGCGGCCCTTGTCGACGAGCTCGGCGATGGGCCTGCGCACCTCGCGGGGATCGGCGTTGGCGGGATGGTCGCCCAGGTGGCCGTGCTCGACCATCCGGGCGCGTTCTCGGCGCTCACCCTCGTCGGCACCCGCGCGGTTGCCCCTGGGCCGCCCGACGATGACCTCCCTGACCATGACCAGGCGGCGATGAGCCGGCTGTTCGCGCGTCCCATGCCCGATTGGACCGACCGCCATGCGGTCGCGGAGTTCGCCGCCACCGGCGCGGAGATCCTCGGCAACGACCCCGCCGCCGCGCGCGCGACCTCCGGGCGCATCTGGGACCGCACACCCGGCACCGCGCCCCCGGTCCAGATGGCCAACCAGATGGGCATGGTCTTCTCCAGGCTCGACTGCAAACCTCGCTGGCGCGAGCGCCTGCCCGGGATCCAGGTCCCCACGCTTGTCGTCCACGGCCACCGCGACGCGTTCTTCCCCGTCGGCAACGGCGAGGCGATCGCTCGCGAGATCCCCGGGGCACGGCTGCTCGTCCTCGAAAAGGCCGCCACTGCGATCCCCGATGCGGCGGTCCGTGAGGTCGCCGAGGCGATGCTCATGCTCAGGTAGAGGAAGGGACGTCTGCCGCGCGGGTCCGGTCCCGACTCCCCACACACACAGCGGGCACCGGAGGCTCGATCCGGTCACGCGCCTGCGGCTGCGCCGTTCCAGCGGCGGCCGGCGCGCACACAGGCCAGGCGGAGCCGAACACCACGCCCTCCGGCTCGAACGCGTCGAGGACCTCCGCGCAACGGGGGCCGCTGGAGCATCGACGACCTGCGGATTCCGACACCCTCGTCGGCACCTTGGACTATGGGAACTTGCCGGTCGTCACCGCGACAATCGGTTACGAGCACAGCGAACTGACGGCCGGGCAGGCCCGGGCACTCTGGTCGATGCCTGCTCGAAGGCGGCGCGAGAGACGCACGGTCGACGCCGTGTGCGGTGTGCGCGAGGATCTCCAGGTCGACATCAGAGCCCGCCCCATGACGCTGTGCCATGGACGACCGGGCGGCGTTCCGGTGTCAACGGTGCGGGGCACCCGCACCGACGAACGCCACGATCTGGTTGAACTGAACCGGCTGTACCGGCTCGTCCGCAGGGTGCGTGGGGGCGGGCTGCCCCTGGTGCGGGCCGAACGGCTGCTGGATACGGACAAAGGGCGGCCGACACGGTCGCGGCTGTGGAGTGCGCTCGGCGGAGCCGTGCTCGCAGCCTCGATCGGCTTCCAGCACGGTGCGCACTTGGCGCGGACGCTTCGCGTACGGCGGCATACGAGCTCTGACCGACCACAGACGTTCCGGGCGCGCAGCGTGGTTCACTCCCGAACAGGTCGCCGAGGTGAAAGCGCGACGCCCTCGTCCTTGATTTCGTGCTCCTCGGCGGAGAGCTACGACGCGGCGACCCACGTGAGGAGGCGTCGGCTGCTGCTGATTCGGGCTGTCGGGCCGTATCCGGTGAGCCGCCACGTAGCTGGACGTACATTATTCGGCGGCTCGCTCCCGAGGTGCGTGGGGCGGTGATCACAAGCCGAAGGCGGGGGCATGGACAGCAGCGAGTACGACGAGCACGAGGCGATCATCAGAGTCCGGAAGGGCGCGCGTCTCCTGCAGTCGAGTAAGACCGCAGGCGCTCGTCGAGGCATGACACGTGACCCCGACAACGAACTGGGGCATGCCGAGATCTTCTTGAAGGAGGACCAGGAGCCGCAGCCGGTGGCGGAGCACTGGCAAGGTTGGCCCGACTCCGACCGGCACGCATCGGAGGCCCGGGAGCAGGAGCGTCGAGAATACGCGGAGTTCCTCGCCGAGGTCGTCTTCCATATCGGTCTCAAAGTGGCGCAGAAAGCCGCTCCCCACGTCAAGAAGTGGTGGTCCGAGCAGGCGCTTCCGGCAATGACGACGAAGTGGAACGGTCAGGCGCTCCCGTCCGTGAAGACGAAGTGGGCCGGCGTGCGAAGGCGCGCCAGTGACCGCCGCGCAGAGAAGGCGGAAGACTTGCGGGACGCCGCCGCCGTTTCGCACGATCGGCGAAAGACGATGAGCGGCGCAGAGGCGCGACAGCGGTTCGCTGCGGCGGTGGCGGCCAGGATCTACAGCGACGGGCAGCTACGGCTGCTGCGCACCGCCAGGGTCGTGGACGAGGGAGCAAACGGCCCGGTCGAGGTGGAGGCGACAGCCGACCTCACGCCCCAGCGCATCGGCGAGCGGATTGCGTTGATGCTGGAGACGGACCCTTCGCTGCTCAGCGTGGACACTCTGGCTGAACTCGAAAGGCTCGTCGCAGGCATCCGGGCCGGCGGCAGCCACGTTGCCCTTCAGGGAGCGGAAGGTGTACCGCCCCGCGAGACGGGGGCACCTGAGAAGAGGGAGACCGCAGAAGGCTGAGCGCCCGGCCTGCCGGCGCCCCCGGCCCGTGGATCAGTAGCCCTGGCCGACCAGGAAGGAGTCGAAGTCGAGGGCGAGGGAACGTGCTTCGGCCGCGTGGCCCTCGTTGTCCCCGTCGACGAGGACGAGGATGCAGATGCCATGCCCGGTTCTCGCTGCCCACATGACGCGGTTCCCGTTGCGCAGGAGCGTCAGGTCGAGTTCGGTCCCTGTGACCGCGTCCGTGATCCGGTCCAGTTCCTCACGGTGCCACACCACCCCGGCGAGCCGGAGCGTCGGAGGGCGACCGGTCTCCTCGCCGGCCCTCCACAGCGCCGCCATCTCAGCCCGGACCGGAGCGTCGGCCGTGTCGGATTCCCGGTGCCGGTCTCCTTGTCCGGCCGCGCCGCCGAAGAACTGTCGGCCGTCCTCGTCCTCGCGGCCTGCAGTGGCGAAGAACCCTGATTCGGCGGAGAAGGCCGCCACCGCACGCACGGCGGGGTGGCTCCCACCCAGGGCGAAACGGGTGCTGAGTACGTCTTCCCATTGCTCGGTTACGGGAGGCATCGCTGGTGGCCTTTCGACGGAGTGATCGTTCATGGACGGGACGGGTTGCCTCGGGCGGTGACGCTCGGTGACGTGCCCCTCCGGCTGGACATCTCCTGCCCGTGAACGCGCTGATCAGACGCGTGACCGGGAGGTCGGTGGCAGGCGTCGCTTCCAGGGTGGGGGCGGGGCCGCCCCCACCCTGGCTAGCGGTGAGGCAGTGCCGCGCGTGCGGAATCGGCGGCGGAGTGCATGGTCCGCCCCGTGGCGCTCGCGGCTGAAGAGGCGCCGGAGCCGGCTGTGTCGATCGCCGCGTGCACGTGTCCGCCGGCCCTCGCCGCCGCGCGGTGGGCCCTCTTCCGGCCTCGCGTGGTCGCGGTGCGGGCACGGTAGGCCGCCGTCGGTTTGCCGTGGGTGTCGGCCGCGCCGAGCAGCAGAGCGCCGAACAGGCCGACGCGCTGGGCGAATTCGCGGAGTTGGTCCTTCCGCAGCTTCGGGTCCTCTTCCTTCCACCACGCGTGCTCGGCGAGGGTGGCCGGCACGAGGCTCGCGGCCAGGACAAGGGACGCAGTACGAGGGAACCGCCCCAGAGCGAGCAGCCCGCCCGCACCGATCTGCACGGCGGCGTTGAGCTTCACCACGCGCAGAGGATCGTCGACAGGCGCCCCAAGACGCCGTGCCCATGACTCGGCGCCCGCTGCGAGGGGGAGTGGTCTGCGCAGCGCACGCGCCCCCTCGATGACGAACGGGGTTGCCAACAGAGGGCGGGTGATTCTTCTCAGAACAGCCATGGATCCCCGTATGCCCCTGGAAGCAACCGTCACACGCGGCCGCCGCTCTGCCGGATGGAGTCTTCACCTGCTCCTCCCGCACCCGATTCCCGGGCAGCTTCGACAGGGGACGACGGTTCGTGAGCGGTCGTCACGGGGAAGGCCGCTCCGGGACAGGCGCACTCGTCCGCGCAACCGCCGTCCCGCGCGCGGGCGCCTTGCGCCAAGACTTTCGGCCGGCCCTGATCAGCTGAGCTGCCAAATGCATGCCCCGCCCAGGATGAGGAGCAGGCAGATGGCCAGGTTGGTGCGCCAGTACGTCAGGAAGATGGCGACGAACTCGCGGATCATCGCGCTGGGCCAGAAGTACGCGGCCGTGGGTGATCCGACGACGTGGCCTCTGACCCCCGCCCGGCGGGCGGTCACCGCGGCGCGGAAAACGTGGTAGTTGTTCGTGACCACGACACATCGGTAGTCGGGATTGGCCTTCTCCATGATCGATTTGCTGTACCGCAGATTCTCCTCGGTCGTCGTCGAGCGGTCCTCGCGTTCGATCAGGGCGGCCGGGAATCCGCGCTCGATCAGGTACTCGGCCATCGCGTGTGACTCCGGCAGGGTTTCGTCGGGCCCCTGACCGCCGGAGGCGAGGAGTACGGGCTGCCTGCCGTGAGCCGTCAGTCTCGTGTGCACGGATCGGGCCCGCTCAAGTCGGCCGGCCAGCAGCGGCGACACCGTGGCGCCGTTGATGAGACCGGCACCGAGCACCACCACGTAGTCGGCCTTGCGGTGGATGTGGAGGCGGCCGTAGAGAAATGCGTAGACGACGAAGCTGACGAACAGGAAGGCGATGTAGCCGGCCAGGGCCAGCACCGTGCCTGTCACCACCACCAGCGTCTCGTTCTTCAGGATCAGCGCGGTGATCATCAGTGCGAGAAGGGCCACCAGAGCAAGCCCTGTCAGCAGGGACAGGAGGTTGGCGGGGCTTCTGCCCTCCTTGCGCACCATCGTCACGCCATTGGAGATCAGGAACCAGGACAGGACGACGATGCCTACCGCCACGAGGAGGAGGAGCACGATGCCGATCTCCCTCCCCGTGGCCGGCCGCGATCGGGCGAGCCCGGCGAGCCAGGCGGCCGCGGCGAAGGTGAGCGACAGTCCCAGAAGGACTGCGTTGCTGAAACGCCGGCGCTCGTGGAGCGTGCCGACACAGAAGGCGACGAAGATCAGGGCCGCCGGGACGTAGGCCAACATGCGCACATGCTAGGCGGAGAGCTGCGGGCATTTCTGAGGAGGCCGGATCATCGACGAGGAGAGGCCGGGAGGGCCGGAGCGGAAGCCACGTCGGAGCGGGCAGGCTGTCACCTCGGCGGGAGCGGGTAGGGGTGGAGCATGAGGCTGATGAGCGAAGGCGAGCGGCAGCCGGCGTCTTGCCGGTGGAAGACGTACGCGGCCACGGCGGCGGGTGTGACGGTGGCGGCGGCCCTCGGGAGCTGGGCCGTCGCGCCGGACACACGCTGGTACCGCTCGTTGTCCAAGCCGCCCTGGCAACCGCCGGCGCCGGCCTTCGGGGTCGTCTGGACCCCGCTCTACGCGAGCGTCGCCTGGGCCGGTGGGCGAGCCCTCCTGGCGGCACGTCCGCAGGAGCGCGGGGCCCTGGCCGCGAGTCTCGGTGCGAACCTCGCCGTGAACACGGCTTGGAACTGGATGTTCTTCCGGATGCGCAGCACGAAGGCCGGTCTGGTGGGAAGCGCACTGCTCGACGTGAGCAACGCGGAACTCATCGCCCGCACGGCGAAGGCTGACCGAACGGCTGCTCTCGCACTCGTCCCGTACGTCACTTGGTGCGGGTTCGCCACCTTCCTGAACGCAGACCTCGTGCGCCGGAACATGCGCTGATCAGACGGTGGTCGGCACGTGCCGTACGCTCCGTGCCGCGCGCTCCCGGCCGCCGGCGCTCGAAGGGGGGCTGCCGAGCCGGCCCGGGGCGCGCCCAGGTATCGGGAGCAGGTTTCCGGGAGCGGTGATTGACGTGCTGTCGGCGCTCGCGGGGGATGCGGCGGGGGGCGGCGGGCGATCCGCGCGAGTCATTGACATGTCCAGGGCAAGTTGGAATGCTGGAGTGCTCTTCCATCGATGTAAACGCCGCCGCCGCGCGCGTCGCAGCGGAGGCCGACCTTGGAACGGGACCATGAAACTCACCCGGCATCTCTCCCGCGCCGCCGTCCTTGCGTTGTCCGGCGTGTTCGCTGTGATCATGTCCTTGTCGTCCGCGGAGCAGGCCCGGGCGGAACAGACCATCAGGGCCGCGGACCCGAGCGTGATCCGGGTCGGCAGCACCTACATATCGGTGCAGTCGGCCGGTGGTGGCATCGCCGTGCGGCAGGCGTCCTCGACGGCCGCGCTGGCATCGGCGCCCGCCCGACAGGTGTGGTCGGACACGGCCGGTCACGGTGAGGTCTGGGCTCCGGAGATCGTCACGGACGGCGGCCGCTACTACATCTACTTCTCGGCCGGACGCGGGGCGGCCCACCGGATGTACGTCATCAGCTCGGCGAGCCCGGACAGCGGCTACACCGGGGAGAACAGGCTGGCGCTGCCGGACGGCAAGTGGGCGATCGACGGGACCCTGTTCACTTTCGGTGGGCAGCGCTGGTTCGTCTGGTCCGGCTGGGCCGGTGACACCAACGTCGAGCAGAACCTCTACATCGCGCGTATGAGCAGCCCCACCACACCGACCGGCGCACGCCACGTCATATCGCAGCCGCGGGAGAGCTGGGAACGGGTGGTGGGCAACCCGTTCATCAACGAGGGCCCCGAGGCCATCAAGGACCCGAACGGGCAGTTGCACATCGTGTACTCCGCCAACGGCAGCTGGAGCGACCAGTACTGCTTGGCCGACCTACGCCTGCGTGCCGGAGGTGACCCGGCATACGTCTGGGACTGGTACAAGTCCAACGGCTGCCTGTTCGGCTCCAACCGGGCGACGATGATGTCCGGCTGGGACCCGACGCTGTACGTCAACGGTCCCGGCCACCACAGCTTCGTCCTGCTCAACGGTGACATCAGCACCAGCCCGCCCGCCGGCCCCCGATTCCCCTCGATGTTCCACGCGGTGCCGAAGGGAACGCCGTACGCGTGGGAGAACCGGTACTGGTACACCGGCACATTCGCCTGGTGGGGGAACACCACCTACAGCCGCGCCAACGTCCCCGGCCCGACCACCGACACGGGCTGGAGCCTCAAGTTCTTCGAGTAGTGCGGCAGGGGTCGGTGGAACCGGAGCAGGTCGGAGGGCGCGAGAGGTTCCGTTCCCTTCGAGGCGCCGGTCAGGGGACGATCGTGTCCCACTCCGGCTTCCACCCCCAGGCGGTGAACATGCCGGCCGACAGCGAGGAGCACGCGTCGGAGTCCAGGTACCGGAGTGCGGCGTCGTCCCCCCGGTCGGGCGCGAGCATCGCCGGCTGCTGCGCTCCCATGTGTCCGCCCAGAAGCGGCTGTTGGGACTGCACGGCGCGAGCGGAGGCGTGTGCGTCTCTGCTCGCGCCGGACATCAGCCCTGTCGCGCGCAGCAGGCTCGGATACGAGGGCACCCCGGAGACGTCGGTGCGGGGGCGGGCGGGCCGGAATCACACGCGGCGCCGAGGCCGGAGTGCATCCGCCTGCCGACGCGAGCAGCCGGGTGCCGTTCGGCGCCGGAATGCGGCCGCGGCACCTGGCCGCTGCCCCGTTCCGTGTCGGTAGCCGGGGAGGGCACGTCGACGCGGGGGGGCATGTACTCCGCGGCGACGACCGGGCCGTCTGCCGGATCCGAGAGGGCAGCCTCGGCGGACTGCCCGATGCTTCTACGAAATCGATCCCACTGGTGTGCGAGTAAAGCCAATATGCGCGAATAGTCGCGCGGAATGGCTGTTGCGAAAAGTGCGTCCTGCGTGCGAGTGACGCGCCGGGTGGCGCCCGGTGTTGAGCGCCGGGGCGTGAAAGGGCTTGCCGTTGATTGTTGAACGGGTGGATGTAGCGGTCAGTGATTGTCAGGGCCATTGCCGCCGCATATGCGTGCCGGTTACAGGCGAGAGATGCGGAAATGTCCGTAATTTGTAACAGGGCCGGACACGGCTCCCGCCGGCCGGTTCGAAGGCGCAGTGTTCTGGCTCTCGGCCCGACGGGTCGGGACCCCGTATCGCCTCTGCCGACCTCCATCGGCATGCAGAGGCGCTGTTCTTGAGGAGACATCACCTTGTCTGCTTTTTCGGCCACCAGTCGTATCGCCGCGACCGTGCTCACGGCCGGCGCCCTCGTCTCGGTCGTCGCCCTTCCGGCCGGCGCACAGGACAACGACCGCCACCACTCCCGGGACCGGGTCGTCATCAGTGATGTCCAGGCCAACAGCCCCGGACGTGACAACGGCTCCAACCGGTCGCTCAACGCCGAGTGGGTCGAGATCACCAACCAGAGCCGCCGCTCGGTGAACCTGGACGACTGGACCCTGCGCGCCGCCGACGGCACCCGATACCGCTTCGACGACGTCCGGCTCGCCGGCCGTGCCACCGTCCGCGTTCACACCGGCGTCGGCCGCGACACCCGCACCGACCTCTACCAGGACCGCCGCCACTACGTCTGGGACAACTACTCCGACACCGCGACGCTGCGCGACGACCGTGGGCGCACGGTCGACACCGAGTCCTGGGGCCGTGGGCACCACCACTACCGCCGCTGACCAAGGACCGGGGACGGTGACGGTCTGTCCGCCGCCCCACGGCGGACGGATCCTCCGCCTCCCCTTCGGGGTGCCGGGTAGCCGCCCTGCCCGGCACCCCACCCCGCCGCGCGAACAGCGCAGAGCCCGGACCGTTGGGGAACGGTCCGGGCTCAGCCGTCTGTCGGCCCGGGGCCGCAGACGCGGGCGTAGGCATGTTCAACAAGGGCACATGAGCTCCAACGGAAGGAGGCCTCATGAAGCCATTGGACTCCGCGCCCCTGGACACGGAGAGCGGCAGGCCCGTCGAGCGCGGTGCGTCAGCGCCCGGGGCGGAAGGCGTGAGCCGGGAGAGGACGCGCCGGCCGGCCGGTGAGAACGCAGGGAACCCGAAGGGGATCGCGGAAGAAGACCCCAGGGAGCGGGTCAACCGTCGCTGGAACGAGATCCTCCAGGAGACGAGGGTCGCTCAGACCGGTATCCAGATCCTCTTCGGCTTCCTGCTCAGCGTTGCATTCACTCAGAGATTCGAAAGGCTGGGCGACTTCGACCACCGTGTCTACGTCATCACTGTCGTCCTCGGCGCTGCCGCCATCGGAGCACTCATAGCGCCCGTCGCGCTGCACCGGTTCCTTTCCGGCTCCCGGATGAAGGACGAAGTGGTAGTCGTTGCCGGCCGGTTCATGGTGTGCGGTATGGTCCTGCTCGCACTGACCATCGGCTGCACGCTCCTTCTTCTGTTGCACACCGTACTCACCGACCTTCTGGCGGAGATACTTGTCGGCACCGTCATGGCGTGGTTCGCTGCGGCCTGGTTCGTACTCCCGTTGATTCTCAAGATGCGCTCGGGCCGCCGCGCCGACTGAGTGATCGAGCAGCGGCCGCAGGGCTGCGGCCCGAGCCGGGCGGGGAAGGCTCGGGACACGAGCTGGCACGGGTGCTGAGCATCCTGATGCTCCTTCCGCTCGCTTCTCGCCCCATACGGTCTGCGATGGGGCCCTCGATCCGGAGCGGCCGCAGTGCGAGGCGTCACAGGGCTCACTGCGGACAGGGAGGACACCACAGTCACCGCCACGTCCGGGCCGGCACCACCCCCCTGTTCGCAGCATGCCGACGAGCGCGTCCTGGCTGAACCTGGTGGAGCGGTGGTTCGCCGAGCTCACGCAGATGAAGCTCAAGCTGGGAGTCCACCGCTCCGTCCAGGCCCTCGAACGCGACATCCGGTCCTGGCTCGCGGACGGAACGAGCACCCCAGATTCGTCGTCTGGACAGAAAGAACACAGCAGAAATCCTCGACAAGCTCGCCGCCTACCTCTGACGGATCTCCGCCTCAGGCCACTGGCGCGATGCCGGTGGCGGGCCGGAAGCCGGGGAACGCCTGTCGGCCGAGCGCTGCCCCGGAGTGGAGGAACATCGGCCCGCTGTCGGTGAGGTGCGGGAACCGGGCCGCTCGTCGAGTCGTGATCAGTGATGGTCCGGGTGCTGCTGTCCCAGTACAGAGCTTGGGTCAGCAGCCCGCAAGCACGCCCTTGCAGGCCGCCCGTTCCGCCGGAGCGGATCGCTGCCGGAGGAGACAGAAGAGGGCCCGGCACTCGGTGCCGGGCCCTCTCTCCACCGCCGCGGCCCAGGGGAGGGGGCGTGCGGCCTGGGTGGGGTCAGTGGTCGAAGGTGTCCTTCGCCTTCTCCTTGGCCTCGCGGGCGTCGCCCTTGGCCTGGTCAATGCGGCCCTCGGCGGTGAGGCGGTCGTTGCCCGTGGTGCGCCCGGCGGCTTCCTTGATCTTTCCCTTGGCCTGTTCGGTCTTGGCCTGGGTCTTTTCATTGGCAGCCATGTCACTCACACCTTGCTGTGGTCGACTTCAGGAACAACCAACGCCTGACCCGGATAAGCCTGTCCAAACATCCAGCTCGTGTCCTGTCGAGCGAAGACGAAGACGTACCGGCCTTGGTGGGGCATCGGCTGGAGTGTGGCGGTGCGACTTGGTGAGCGAGTCGGCGGCCCTACGCCTGGGACCGCGTCGGTGCCCGCTCGCGCACCGGTGACGTGAGGGCCGGCCGTCCGTGATCCGGAGCCTCCGCAGGGATCGACCCAAGCGTCTCTGCTTGGAACCCGCCGCCCGGGATCTCGCGGGCGCTGGACCTGATGGACTGATCCGGGACTGGCCGACGAGGTCCCGTGCAGTTACGTCCTGACTCTCCCCAGCTGCACGGCCACGGTTCAGGGAGGGAGCCGAACCGCCGGTGCGGGTTCCTGGCCGGCCCGGCCGGTGTGTTGTCTCCATCGTCCGGAGGAGATCGCCCACATGGTGGTCTACCTTGCCTCTTCGTACGCATCAGCGACCACGGGCGGCGCCCTGACGGTGGAGGGCGGCTACGTGGATTCGATCCTGCCCTGAGCCCGGTCGGCGAAGGTGTGGCCCGAGTCATGCTGCGCAGGTGAGGCGTCGGCCCGATGGTCGATGTCCAGTCGGCGGGCACGCATCCGGGGAGCAGCGCCCCCGGATGCGTGGTGTCCCTCAGGTCTGCGGACGGCTGCCGTGGTTTGCGCTGTTCTTGCGGCGGGCCTTCTTCTTGCGACGTCGTTTCGAGGACATCAAACTCTCCCTGATCTGCATCGTTCGAATGTTTCTACCGATTTGTCGCCTGGGGCGATCACTGACCCATTACCCACTCTCACGGCGAAAAACTCTCTCGGCGGGTTCATCCGCGCGATGGGTGTCACTGCGTCCGTCATGCGCCGGGTAACCCTCACGCCGATGCGCCCGGCCTGCACTGATCGGACCTCTGGACGGTCCCACGGGCTGGTTGAGGAAACAGCGCCGGTGTGGGGCCGGGTGATGGGGGCGAGGGGCGGGTGCCGAGGCGATGAGCCCCGCGCGGTGGCTCGCAGGTTCGGCGCGCGAACGCCGGGACCGACCC
>NZ_JAELVH010000600.1 GCF_019399235.1 Streptomyces poriferorum
CGGAGGGACCCCACCCCCACACACCGAACAGGGCGCACCCCTCGGGCGACCCGCGCATTCAAGCCCGTCCGGCGATTGAGGACGGAACCCCGCGCCCCGGAAAGGGGCGCGGCACCCTCACCGCCCGCCCAAGGGCCCCGCCGGCACCCGCAGCGCGGCCAGCACCGGCAGGTGGTCGGTGGCCGCCAGCAGGTCGGGCCGCCACACCCCGGGCAGTCCCGCCGGGACCCCGCAGCCGAGCACCTCGATGCCGCCGGTCGCGAAGACGGCGTCGAGCCGCTTGTGCGGGTCGTGCGGCGGGAAGGTGTGCTCGCCGCCCCGGGGCCGCAGGGCCCAGCAGTCCTGGAACCGCCCGGCGAGCAGCCGGAAGGCCCGCCCGCTCGGTACGTCGTTGAGGTCACCGGCGACGACCACGTGCTCCACGCCCATCGCGTCCACCGTCTCCAGCAGGCGCCCGGCCTGGGCGAGGCGTTCCGTGCGGTCGAGGCTCAGATGGCAGCTCAGCACCCCGATCCTGGTGCCGGCGATCCGGACCACCGCGGTGGCGAAGCCCCTGCGGTGCAGTCCCGGGGTGAGCGGCAGCAGGATGTCCTCGGTGCGTTCGACCGTGGCGCGCAGCGAGCAGAGGAGCAGGGGGCCGGCGGCGGTGCCACCGCCGCCGAGGACCACCAGGTCGGTGCGGGCCGCCAGCCGGGCGGCGGCCTTGCGCCAGCGGAAGAAGCGCGGTGCCTCCGCGAGAGGGCGCGACGGGCGTCCGGTGTGTCCGTGTCCGGCCGGATCAGCCCTGCCGGGCCAGGTCCGCCGCACCCACGAGTCCGGCCTTGCCGCCCAGTTGGGCCGCGAGAACCTGGGCGTGCGGGCGCCATTCGCCGCCGATCAGCCAGCGTCGGAACGACTTGCGGATCGGGTCGAGGACCAGTTCGCCCTCGTCCGAGACGCCGCCGCCGACGATGAAGGCGGACGGGTCGAAGAGCGAGGCGAGGTCGGCCA
This sequence comes from Streptomyces poriferorum, assembly GCF_019399235.1. Lineage (GTDB taxonomy): Bacteria > Actinomycetota > Actinomycetes > Streptomycetales > Streptomycetaceae > Streptomyces > Streptomyces poriferorum. The sequence continues at coordinate 991 of NZ_JAELVH010000600.1, forward strand.
GTCCGGCGCCGGCCCAGCGGGCCAGCTCGCGGAACGAGTCGACGGCCACGGGGCAGCCCTGCCGGGCGGCCTCGCTGATGTGCTTGCCCTCGATGCCCTCGACCGTGCCGTCGCCGAGCGCCAGCAGGATCGTGGCGTTCTCGGGGGTGGCGTTGGCGCGCTGCTTCGCGTACCGCACGAGGGCACGGCCGGAGGCGTACTGCTCCCAACAGCCCTGGCTGCCGCAGCCGCAGAGCAGCCCGTCCGGGACGACCCGGATGTGGCCGAACTCGGCGGCCACGCCGAAGC
>NZ_JAELVH010000601.1 GCF_019399235.1 Streptomyces poriferorum
GACGACCGGGGCTTCGCCGTTGTCCCGCAGGCCGTCCCCGCGGCCCGCACGGAATACGTCCGGGCCGCGGGGACGGGAGTGCCGGGTCAGGACGAGAACAGCATCCGGCCGAAGCTCTTCTGCCGGTAGTGGCCCTGGTGGTGTCCACCGTGGTGCTGCGGGGCGCCCCAGGCGGGTGCCGGGGCCGCCGGGTAGGCCTGCGGGGCGGGCGGCGCCGGCGGAGCCTGCTGCGTCCACTGCGCCTCCACGCGCGTCAGGGACTCCAGCTCGCCGTAGTCCAGGAATATCCCCCGGCAGCCGCTGCACTGCTCGATCTGAATGCCGTTGCGGTTGTACGTCTGCATCTGTGCGTGGCACTTGGGACACTGCATCTGCGGGCTCACTCCTCGCCGTCGGTTAGCCGTCGCCGGAATGCGTGCCCGGCGGCGGTCGGTTCACCCTACGACGAGTGTTCGGCGGTCAACTCGGGCGGGAGAGCGGCAATTCGGGCACAGGCGTCGATCATCACCTGTTCCACCTCATCCGGAGCCCTGTGCTCCGCAGCGGACTTGGCGAGAGCCAGCGCCGCCGTCTGCACGGTCAGCGCGCGGGCCGCGACGTCCAACTCGGGCCACGGGTCGCCTTCGGCGCGTACCGCGGGGCCGCCCGCGGCCCGGTAGGCGTCC
>NZ_JAELVH010000602.1 GCF_019399235.1 Streptomyces poriferorum
CGATCCGGATCGCGGTGGCGATGGTCGACGGGTCCTTCACGATCTCGCCGCGCACGATGGGCGCGGAGCCGGAGGCCTGGAAGCCCCACATCCGCGGCTTGTGCGTGGACAGGCCGTCCCCGGCGTACTCCGTGTAGCCCTTCCAGTACGCGGTGATGTTGCCCGCGTTGCCGACCGGGAGTACGTGGATGTCCGGGGCGTCGCCGAGCGCGTCGACGATCTCGAAGGCGGCGGTCTTCTGGCCCTCGATGCGCACCGGGTTGACCGAATTGACCAGCGCCACGGGGTAGTTGTCCGAGAGCGAGCGGGCCAGCGTCAGGCAGTCGTCGAAGTTTCCGTCGACCTGGAGGATCTTGGCGCCGTGGACGAGCGCCTGGCCCATCTTGCCGAGTGCGATCTTGCCCTGCGGTACGAGGACGGCGCAGACCATTCCGGCCCGTACCGCGTACGCGGCGGCGGAGGCGGAGGTATTGCCGGTGGAGGCGCAGATGACGGCCTGCGCACCCTCCTCCTTGGCCCGGGTGATGGCCATGGTCATACCGCGGTCCTTGAAGGACCCGGTGGGGTTGGCGCCCTCGACCTTGAGGTGCACCTCGCAGCCCGTGCGCTCGGAGAGGACCTGAGCGGGAACGAGCGGCGTGCCGCCCTCACGGAGCGTGACGACAGGCGTCGTGCTCGTGACCGGAAGACGGTCCCGGTACTCCTCGATGATGCCGCGCCACTGGTGGGTGCCCTTGGTGGTCATGGGTCCTTACTCCCCTTCAACACGCATGATGCTGGCGACACCGCGCACGGTGTCGAGCTTGCGCAGCGCCTCGACGGTCCCCGAAAGGGCGGCGTCGGGCGCGCGGTGGGTGACGACGACGAGGGAGGCCTCGCCGCCGTCCTGTTCGATGCCGGCTTCGTCGCCGCTGCTCGAATTCCGGCTCTGCTGGCGGACCGTGTCGATCGATACGCCCTGCTCGGCGAAGACCGTCGCCACCTGGGCGAGCACGCCCGGCTTGTCGGCCACGTCGAGGCTGATGTGGTACCGCGTGACGACGTCGCCCATGGGGCTCACCGGCAGACGCGTGTACGCGGACTCTCCGGGCCCGG
>NZ_JAELVH010000603.1 GCF_019399235.1 Streptomyces poriferorum
TCAAACGCCGGAGGGGCTGGGAGGGCCGGGCGAAGGGCTGGTAGGGCCGCAGCGGGCGTCTGGAGGGGGCAGGGTCAGGGGTGGCGTACCGGGGTGTTGCCCAGTTCCACCGCGGCGCAGCGCCAGCGGAGGTCGGGGCCCTGTTCCAGGCGGAAGGCCATGGCGCGGACCTGTTCGCCCGCTGCGATGCTCGCGCAGGCCTCCACGACGCCGGGAGCGGGCTGGGCGCCTCGGCACATGCGGATCACCGGGCGGGCGCCGCGGCTCCTGAGCGGGGTGGCGGGGGCCAGTTCGGCGAGCTGGTCGTAGGCCTCGCCGATCGTGTGGCCGAGCATCCAGTGGACGGGGCGCTGGCCGCTGAGGACCGCCAGGAGGCGTTCCGCGAACCAGTGGTGGGGCCGGATCCGCCGGTCGGTCCGGCGGCGTTGTGCGGGTACGGCTTCGGGCCTGCGTGCGTCGTGCCGTCCGGCGGGCCGGGTCCTGTTCGTGCTCATCGCTGTCGCCCCCGTGCTTCAGAGGCCCGGCTGAGTACCGGGCGGTAACTTCTGCTGTGGATCTTCTACGGGGACGGCGGAGGCGGCCGCAAGCGTCGGTAGGCCGGGGGAGGAGGATCCGGGATTCACCTATCCGGGTGGCGGGGCCGGTCCGGCGAGGGGGCCCGG
>NZ_JAELVH010000604.1 GCF_019399235.1 Streptomyces poriferorum
GCGGCCGGCCGCCTGGCCCGCTACGGCGTTCTCTCGCGGTCCCTCAACTGCGTGAGCTGGTCGTTCTGGGCCTCCAGGAAGCGCACGACGACGTGGAGTTCGTCCTCGTCGAACTGGCGCCGGGCCGCTTCGGTGGCGGTCGCCAGCGGGCTGAAGAAGTCGCGGGCGACTGATTTCGCAGCCGGCGCGTAATGCAGACGAACCACCCGCCGGTCGCCACCGTCCCGGACGCGGTGAACATGACCCGCACGCTCCAGCCGGTCCAGACACGCCGTCACCGCACCCGAGGTGAGGTCGAGCTGCTCGCGCAGTCTCCCCGGGGTCATGGCCGACCCGTCCTCATCGTGCTCGGCGTCGAGGATGGCGATGAGAGCCTGCACATCCGTCGGATGGAGCCCCTGGGCCTGGGCGAACTCGTGGGTGATGCGGTTGAGCTCGCTCGTCATGCGGCGCAGCAGCACAGCGAACGACTGGAGCCCCGTGGGGCCGTCGCTCGTGCCTCTGTCCGGGCCTCCGTCTGCTGTGCGCATACCTCCATAGTAATATCTCTCACTGATTGAGATAATCAATCGCCGAGAGACATGGCATGCATCGACCCATGGGGAAGCAATGAAGCCCGCACAGCGGCACCGTATCGTCCGATGGCTGGTGCCCGTAGCCCTGCTCGTCGTCTGGCTCGGCATCGGAGGGACGCTCGGCCCCTACGCCGGGAAGCTCGGCGAGGTCGCGACGAACGACCAGGCCGCCTTCCTGCCGCGCAGTGCCGAGTCGACCAAGGTGTCCGAGGCGCAGAAGGCGTTCCAGAAGTCCGGGACCGTACCGGCGATCGTCGTGTGGACCGGCCGGTCGGGCGAGCTCCCGGCCGGTGCGGAGGAGATGGCCACGCGGTCGCTCACTTCGTTGACGGGTCAGCCCGGCGTGGTGGGCGCGCCTTCGAGCGCGAAGCTCTCACAGGACGGAGAGGCGCTCTCCGGCGTCGTCCAACTGCGCTCGGACCTGGGTGACGAGCTGCCCGACACCCTCGAAAGGGTGCGCGACGCAGTCGGCTCCGTGCCGGGCACGACGGCGGAGATCGCCGGGCCCGCAGCCAGCCAGGCCGACCTCAAGGACGCGTTCGCGGGGATCGACGGACTGCTCCTGGGTGTGGCGCTGGCCGCCGTCCTGCTGATTCTCCTGCTCGTCTACCGCAGCGTGCTGCTGCCGTTCCTGATCATCTTCAGCGCCGTCCTCGCCCTGGGCCTCGTCTGCGCCGTCGTCTACGCCCTCGCGGACCACGGTGTCGTCCGCGTGGACGGCCAGGTCCAGGGCATCCTGTCCATCCTGGTGATCGGGGCGGCCACCGACTACGCCCTGCTGCTGACCGCACGCTTCCGGGAGGAGCTCGCCCGGCACGG
>NZ_JAELVH010000605.1 GCF_019399235.1 Streptomyces poriferorum
GTTCCGGTCACCCGGCGGGTTTGGTCAGCCGCTGGATGGACCGCTTTCGGCGGAGGCTGTGAGTTCGTTCCGGAGGACGTTCGTCACCTCGGTCAGCCGCTCACTGGAAATCGGAAGGCCCTTGTCCTCAACTGCCTTCCGGACAGTGGCCCGAGTGAGTTTTCCCTGCTCAGCACAGGCAGCCCTGCCGATCTCCACGAGATCCCTGAGCGGGGCGCCGGGCGGACGGCCACCGCGGGACTTGGTCTCCGCAACCTCCGCAGGAGGTTCCGGAGGCCCATCGGGCACGGCGGCCGGTGGCTCGGTGAGCGTGCCGGGTTCCGCTGGCTCCGCTGATATTCGGGCGGCCCGGAGGGGGGTGGTCACCGATGCCCTCAGCACTTGCCCGGAACCTGCGAGCGGGTGCTGGTCCACGAGCTGGTGGATCTGCCGCATCAGTACGGCGAAGGCCACCATCGCGGCTGCCGGTGGAACCGCGGCCACCACGTAGTCGAGGAACGGGACGTCACCGGTATCGCGTGTGCCGCTGACCCCGGCAACGTTCAGGGCGATGGAGCCGACAGATCCGATAGCGGTCACAGCGATGGCCCATCGGTCGGTGACCCGGCGCAGCCCTGCGCGGAGCATGAGCAGCTCACCCACGACGATGAAGGCGTCCAGG
>NZ_JAELVH010000606.1 GCF_019399235.1 Streptomyces poriferorum
GGTCGGCGCTGCCCCAGGCGGGGCCGGGGCCGACCTTGTAGAAGCGCTTGCCACCACGGTCGACGAGCATCTCGCCGAGCCGGGTGACGTAGCCGTTCTTCGTTCCGGCGCCGAACTTCGCGGCACCCGGGAACTGTGTCTTCGCCGAGCCGCTGCCACCGCTTCCGCTCGTCAGCCCCTTGTAGCGGTAGGCGACGTAGCTGCCCGAGTTGGTCCAGTACGCCATGGGCGTCGTCTGCTTGCGGGTGTGCGGTTTGGTCTGCTCGTACGCCGTGTAGTGGGTGTGCGTGTAGTCGGTCCAGCCGCCGAAGACCGTGACGTGCGAGCCCTTACCGGGGTCGGCCGGGTTGTGGAAGAGCAGGATGTCGCCGGGCTGCAGTTCCTCCCGGGCGATGCGCGTCCCGTAGGTGGCGAGGCTGCCGGTCCATTCGTTGCCGGGCAGGTTCCAGGCCATCGACACATAGCCGGAGCAGTCCTGGCGGTACCCGTCCGACCAGTACTTCGTCATGCTGTACGGAACCTGCGCGGTGACCCACTTCTTCGCGCGGTTGATGATGTCGGCGCGGGTGGTCGCGCGCAGCGTGGATGTCGACGCCGGTGGTCCGGAGGCGCCCGCGCCCTGTAGTGGTCCCGGTCCGCCCTGCGGGCTGTCGGCAGTCCGGCGGCAGCGGCGCGCCGTTGGACGGCGCATCCCGCACAGGTGCAGTCGATGGCAGGTACGTACTCCTCGAAGGCCGGCACAGTCATGCGATTCCCTCCGCACTCGTCAAGATCTTTGGGCGCATCTGTACGGGCGTCAGTGTCTCAACTCTCCTGACATATCGCATTTTGACGGATAGAAGAGAAAAAACGACCATCCGACAGGCCGTGGCGGAGGGGAAATGGTCAGGAGCACGGCCGGAGATCGGGTAGAGTTCTCCAGGTCAGCAGGCGCCGCTAGCT
>NZ_JAELVH010000607.1 GCF_019399235.1 Streptomyces poriferorum
GGGCGGGGGTGGCGGCCGGCTAGACGGCCATCCCGTAGACGATGGTGAACACGGTTCCCAGCGATCCGATGATGAACACACCGGTCAGGCCCGCGACGATCAGGCCCTTGCCCTGTTCCGCGCTGAACGTGTCGCGCAGGGCCGTCGCGCCGATGCGCTGCTTCGCCGCGCCCCACACCGCGATGCCGAGGCAGAGCAGGATCGCGATCGCCATCACGACCTCGATCATCACGCGGGCCTCGTTGCCCAAGGTCCCGAACGGCCCCCAGTTCGGGGCGATTCCGCCGATGATGGTGGTGATGTCGCCCTTTTCAGCTGCCAGGATCATGTAAGTCACCGCCCCTGTTGGGTAGTTCGGTGCCCGTGCCGCACGGCACGGGTCACCCTCTATCTTCGCTGATGAAACTGCTCTCGTACGACGACTTGGCGGCTCTCTTTACCCGGATCTCGTACATATGACCGGCCTGGCCGTCCTGACCTGCGGATCGAATCGGTGTGTGAGTGATTTGTGTCTGGTTACTCTGTGTATCACGGGGGGTGACGCCGGGCAATGATCGCCATCGCGCCACCCTGGCCGAGACCTGCGACGGGGGCGGAACCGCACCCATCAGGGGAGGTGTGGGGAGGTCGGGGTGGTAGCCGGC
>NZ_JAELVH010000608.1 GCF_019399235.1 Streptomyces poriferorum
GGCGGTGGGCCAGCGCCTCGTAGGACGCGGCCAGGGCGGGGGCCGCCGTCTCGTACGTACGCTGCGCGACCCCGATGAACAGGCAGTCGACGACCAGCAGCTGGCTCGTACGGCTCGACATGGCGGCCGGGCGCAGCTCGCTCTCGCGGGCCGTGGACGTGGTCAGTACGACGTCGGCGTACTGCGTGACCGGGCCGTCGGGGCGGCCGGTGATCGCGATGGTCGTGGCGCCGCGGTCGAAGGCGACGCGCAGCGGCTCGATGACGTCGCCCGTCGAGCCGGAGTGGGTGATCGCGATGGCCACGTCGCCCGAGCGCAGCTGCACGGCGTTGGTCACCGCGAGGTGCGGGTCCATGTTGGCGTGTGCGATCAGGCCGATACGGGCCAGCTTCTGGGCCAGGTCCTGGCCGACGAGCGACGAGGCGCCCACGCCGTAGATGTCGATCCGGCGGGCGGTGGCGGCCGCGGCCACGGCGGCACCGAGCTGTACGGTGTCGAGCCCGGCGGCGGTGTCGGCGAGGGTCTGCTGCTCGTCGTAGGCCAGCTTCGCGACCACGTCGGCGATCGGGTCGTCGACCGCTATGTCCGCCGTGACGGCGGGCGCCCGGCCGGACTCCTGGTGGGCGGCGAGACCGGCCAGCGCGAGGCGCAGGTCCCGGTAGCCGGGGTAGCCGAGGAGGCGGGCCGTGCGGACCACGGTCGCCTCGCTGGTCCCGGTCAGCTCGGCGAGACCGGTGACCGTCAGGGCGGCGCAGCCGGCCGGGTCACCGGCGACGGCCTCGGCGACCCGCTGCATGGAGCGGGTCATGGACGGCGCGAGCGTCCGCACCTTCGCCGCGAGCGCTGCCGGGGCGGGCGGCGAATCAGCGCTGAAACTTTCCTTCAGGTCATTGGTCACCTTTGAAAGATATTTTCAACCCCGGTGTCCGTCAACCCCCCTTTGGTCCCGACCTGTGGCGGCACGCATGCGCGCCGG
>NZ_JAELVH010000609.1 GCF_019399235.1 Streptomyces poriferorum
TGCTCCGCGGGCTCGGCCGGCTGCGGAGCGGCGGGCGCGGTCGCGGCCTCGGCGGCGCGTGCGGCCGATGCGGCCTTTCGGCTGTGCACCAGGATCCCGATGAAGCCGGCGATGAACCCGCTGATCAGGCCCGATATCGCGTGGTTGAGCGCGTTGACCGATTCGCTGTCCGGGAGGCCGACGGCGGCGTAGTTCACCGCCGCGCTCATCACCGCGCCCATCAGGCCGCCGATGACGCCGCTGATGACGGCGCCGCGTACGGGCGAGGGCGGTGTGGCCGGTGTGGCCGGGGCGGAGGCGGGAGCGGGAGTGAGCGGTGCGGTCATCGTCGAGGGCCCTCCAGACAGGCTGCGATGAGAGACCGGGAGCGGCTTGCGGGGCGCGTTGGCTGCGCGTCCGGGGCCTGCTCGCACGGGCAGCCCACCAGTCCGGGGGATGCAGCAGTTACCTTGCGGCAGAACACGTGTTCCTTGCAACACCTTCTCGTTTTGAACACGTTGACGCCCCGGTGGAAACCGTCCGCGGGAGGCGGGCTGTTCTCTGCCGCCGGTACATCGGCAAGGCGGCGACAGGGATGGTTTGTTCGGGTTTGCCGACGTGAATCCACCCTCCATGCGCTTTGGTTGGCGGGTGGGCGCGCC
>NZ_JAELVH010000060.1 GCF_019399235.1 Streptomyces poriferorum
ATTACCCGAGGCGGGACCGGGTCCCCAGCGATTGCCCGAGGCGGGATCGCCCGGGCCGGTTCGCCCGGAGCGGGGCTGCTCAGGTCTGCGCCATGTCCACGAAGCGCGAGTAGTGCCCCTGGAAGGCGACGGTGATCGTCGCCGTCGGACCGTTACGGTGCTTGGCCACGATCAGGTCCGCCTCGCCCGCACGCGGCGACTCCTTCTCGTAGGCGTCCTCACGGTGCAGCAGGATCACCATGTCGGCGTCCTGCTCGATCGATCCGGACTCACGAAGGTCGGAGACCATCGGCTTCTTGTCGGTGCGCTGCTCGGGGCCACGGTTCAGCTGGGAGAGCGCGATGACGGGCAGCTGGAGTTCCTTGGCCAGCAGCTTGAGGTTTCGGGACATGTCCGAGACCTCCTGCTGACGGCTCTCGGCACGCTTCGAGCCACCGGACTGCATCAGCTGCAGATAGTCGATGACCACCAGCTTGAGGTCGTTGCGCTGCTTCAGACGACGGCACTTGGCCCGGATCTCCATCATGGAGAGGTTCGGGGAGTCGTCGATGTAGAGCGGGGCCGCGGAGACGTCGGGCATCCGCCGCGCCAGCCGGGTCCAGTCCTCGTCGGTCATGGTGCCCGAGCGCATGTGGTGCAGCGCCACCCTCGCCTCGGCGGAGAGGAGACGCATCGCGATCTCGTTCCGCCCCATTTCGAGGGAGAAGATCACACTGGGCAGGTTGCTCTTGATCGAGCAGGCGCGGGCGAAGTCCAGGGCGAGCGTGGACTTACCCATGGCCGGACGGGCCGCGATGACGACCATCTGGCCCGGGTGGAGGCCGTTGGTCAGGGCGTCGAGGTCGGTGAAACCGGTCGGTACACCGGTCATCTCGCCGCTGCGTGAACCGATCGCCTCGATCTCGTCGAGCGCGCCCTCCATGATGTCGCCCAGCGGCAGGTAGTCCTCGCTGGTGCGCTGCTCGGTGACGGCGTAGATCTCGGCCTGGGCGGAGTTGACGATGTCGTCGACATCACCGTCGGCCGCGTATCCCATCTGCGTGATCTTCGTGCCGGCCTCGACGAGCCGCCGCAGGACGGCGCGCTCATGAACGATCTCCGCGTAGTACGAAGCGTTGGCCGCGGTCGGCACCGACTGGACCAGGGTGTGCAGATACGGGGCTCCACCCACCTTGGTGATCTCGCCGCGCTTGACCAGTTCGGCCGCCACCGTGATCGGGTCGGCCGGTTCGCCCTTGGCATAGAGGTCGAGGATCGCCTGGTAGACGGTCTCGTGCGCGGGCCGGTAGAAGTCGTGGCCCTTGATGATCTCCACGACATCGGCGATGGCGTCCTTGGACAGGAGCATGCCACCGAGGACGGACTGCTCCGCGTCCAGGTCCTGGGGCGGCACCCGCTCGAATCCGGAGGAACCGCCCTCCCAGTCGCTGCTCTCCCGGCCTCGCTCGTGCTGCTCGCCGCGGTCCCTGCTCTCACCCCGGCGCTGGCGGGAAACGGGCAGCCGGTCGCTGGGACCGGTGTCGGCCCAGGGATCGTCCAAAGGCTCGGGAATGCTCATCCGGCCACCTCCTCCCGTCCGCTCCGCGGACCTAGCCGTGCCACTCTTTCTTACGGCACGGCACCGACAAACAAGACGCCCGACTCCGGTTCCGGTGTGTCGGGTTCTGCGGGTTTCCAGGGCCGAAACGAGGTGTGGGCGCCGGACCACGTTAGGCGCCTCGGCACCGTCAGCCAATCTGGTTATCCACAGGGCATGTGGACGACGGACCAGATGCTGTGGAGAAGTCCGCAGAACCTGTGCACGGACCGGGGGACAGCACTGTGGACAAACTCATAGCCACGCCACCATCAGCGGCTTGACCTGCGCTTTCTCCATCCACGGGCTGTGGGGGAGAAAAACTTTCCGAGTCAGCACAAGATCGTGGCAACCGGCACATGCCAGAACGTCACTCCGCGGTATTTGTAAGGATCGCAAAGGGCTTGCATCCATTACCTGTGGAAGATTAGATTGACTCCCATGATCCAGGCACCGGCGACCCCGCCGTCACGTCGCGGGCGCCACGACCGCGAGATCATCGCGCTCGCCGTCCCCGCCTTCGGCGCCCTCGTGGCAGAGCCCCTTTTCGTGATGGTCGACAGTGCCATCGTCGGCCATCTCGGGACTCCGCAGCTGGCCGGTCTGGCCGTGGCCGCAGCCTTGCTGACGACCGCCGTGAGCGTCTTCGTCTTCCTCGCCTACGCGACCACCGCAGCCGTCGCACGACGGGTCGGCGCCGGCGATCTGCCGTCCGCGATCCGCCAGGGCATGGACGGCATCTGGCTGGCGATCCTGCTCGGCATCGCCGTCATCGCCCTGGCACTGCCCCTGGCCCCCTGGCTCGTCGAGGTGTTCGGTGCCTCCGACACCGCAGCCCCGTACGCGACCACCTACCTCCGGATCTCCAGCCTCGGCATCCCCGCGATGCTGGTGGTGCTGGCCGCGACCGGTGTGCTCCGGGGTCTGCAGAACACCCGCACCCCGCTCTATGTGGCCATCGGCGGATTCGCTGCCAACGGAGCCCTCAACGTAGGCCTCGTCTACGGCGCCGGACTCGGCATCGCAGGATCGGCCTGGGGCACGGTGCTCGCCCAGTTCGGCATGGCGGTCGCCTATCTCGTGGTCGTGGTCCGTGGCGCCCGGCGGCACGGGGCCTCACTGCGCCCCGACGCCGCCGGCATCAAGGCCAGCGCCCGGGCAGGCGTGCCCCTTCTGGTCCGCACGCTGTCGCTCCGCGCCGTCCTGCTCATCGCCACCGCCGTCGCCGCCCGGCTGGGCGACACCGACATCGCCGCGCACCAGATCATCCTGTCGCTGTGGAGCCTGATGGCCTTCGCGCTGGACGCCATCGCTATCGCGGGCCAGGCCATCATCGGGCGGTATCTGGGGGCCGGTGACACCAAGGGTGCCCGTGAGGCCTGCCGACGCATGGTGGAGTGGGGAATCGTCTCCGGTGTCGTGTTCGGAGCCCTGATCGTTCTGGCGCGTCCGCTGTTCGTCCCGCTCTTCACCAGCGACCAGTCCGTGCAGGACACGCTGCTCCCCGCCCTGCTGGTGGTTGCGCTGACCCAGCCGGTCGCCGGAGTCGTCTTCGTCCTGGACGGCGTACTGATGGGCGCCGGAGACGGGACCTATCTGGCCTGGGCCATGCTCGTGACCCTGGCGGTCTTCGCCCCGGCAGCCCTGCTGGTTCCAGTCCTCGGGGGCGGTCTGACCGCGCTGTGGTGCGCGATGGCCCTCATGATGCTCGTCCGCATGGCGACGCTCTGGCTTCGCGCCCGCTCCGGCAGGTGGATGGTCACGGGCGCCACCCGGTGAGCACACCGCGCCGGACCTGTTTCACGTGAAGAGCCATCCCGATTCCCGCAAAGACCGGGCCCGTTTCACGTGGAACGGGCCCGCCGTTTCACGTGAAACAGGTCCGCCCCGGCAACGGCGAAGGGCCGCACCCTCAGGGTGCGGCCCTTCACTGTTCTGCTGAGGTGCGGCCCAATCAGGCAGCAACAACCTCGACGCCGAGCTTCGCAGCGACCTCGGGGTGCAGACGCACGGACACCTGGTGTCCGCCGAGCGTCTTGATCGGCGAGCCGAGCTCGACGCGACGCTTGTCGACATCCGGGCCACCGGCGGCCTTGATCGCCGAAGCGATGTCGGCCGGGGTGACAGAGCCGAAGAGACGGCCGGCGTCGCCGGAGCGAACGGCCAGACGGACCTTCACGGCCTCGAGCTTGGACTTGATCTCGTTGGCCTGCTCGATCGTGGCGATCTCGTGGATCTTGCGGGCGCGGCGGATCTGCGCCACGTCCTTCTCGCCACCCTTGGTCCAGCGGATGGCAAAGCCACGCGGAACCAGGTAGTTACGGGCGTACCCGTCCTTGACGTCAACGACGTCGCCTGCAGCACCGAGGCCGGAGACCTCGTGGGTGAGGATGATCTTCATGATTCGGTCACCCTTCCCTTATCGCGCGGTGGACGTGTAGGGCAGCAGCGCCATCTCACGGCTGTTCTTGACTGCCGTGGCGACGTCACGCTGATGCTGCGTGCAGTTGCCGGTGACGCGGCGGGCACGGATCTTGCCGCGGTCGGAAATGAACTTCCGCAGCATGTTCGTGTCCTTGTAGTCCACGTACTGGGTCTTGTCCTTGCAGAACGCGCAGACCTTCTTCTTAGGCTTGCGCACAGGCGGCTTCGCCATGGTGTTTCTCCTGTGTGATCAAGAAGTGGGGGTACGAGCTGCCCTAGAAGGGAGGCTCGTCCGAGTAGCCGCCGCCAGAACCGCCGGAACCGCCGGAGCTTCCGCCCCAACCGCCTCCGCCGCTCTGCTGGCCCCCGCCCTGCTGGCCGCCGGCCGGCGCGCTCGTGGCCCACGGGTCGTCGGCGGGAGCACCGCCACCACCCTGCTGGCCACCAGCACCGGGACCGCCGCCCCAGTTACCGCCACCCTGCTGGCCGCCGCCGTATCCACCCTGGCCGCCGCCCTGGCCACCGCGACCGGTGGTCTTGGTGACCTTGGCAGTCGCGCTCTTGAGACTGGGGCCGACTTCCTCGACGTCCAGCTCGTAGACCGTGCGCTTAACACCCTCGCGGTCTTCGTACGACCGCTGCTTCAGCCGGCCCTGCACGACAACGCGCATGCCTCGCGTGAGCGACTCGGCGACGTTCTCCGCCGCCTGACGCCAGACCGAGCAGGTGAGGAACAGGCCTTCGCCGTCCTTCCACTCATTGGTCTGCCGGTCGAAGATGCGGGGTGTGGACGCGACGCGGAACTTCGCGACCGCCGCACCGGACGGGGTGAAGCGCAGCTCGGGGTCGTCGACGAGATTGCCGACGACCGTGATGACGGTCTCGCCTGCCATGGATGAACCTCTCGGCGGGGATTGCTTCTGGCTGCTTGCTGCTACTCGAACCCGATGACCACTGAGCTAGAAGCTCAGTGGATCTCGGGACGGAGGACCTTGGTCCGGAGGACCGACTCGTTCAGGTTCATCTGGCGGTCGAGCTCCTTGACGACCGCAGGCTGGGCCTGCAGGTCGATGACCGAGTAGATGCCCTCGGGCTTCTTCTTGATCTCGTAAGCGAGCCGACGACGGCCCCAGGTGTCGACCTTCTCAACCTTTCCTTCGCCCTCACGGACGACGGAGAGGAAGTTCTCGATCAGCGGGGAGACTGCTCGCTCCTCGAGATCGGGGTCGAGGATGACCATCACCTCGTAGTGACGCATGTGGAACCCACCTCCTTTGGACTCAGCGGCCACGGTCGTTCCGTGGCAGGAGGGTCGTGATGCGTAAGCAACAGTGTCTCCGAGTAGAACAGCCGCCACTGACAACGCCCTCCTTCGAGAAGGGGCTGACTGTGCTGGCCTGGGCAGACACCGGTGCAGACCGTCCAGAGTACCTGTAGACAGGCTTCCGGTTGAAATCCGGTGGTCAGGAGACGCAATCTGTACACATCGGGTGTGAGCGGCGCCACGACGCGCCGCCTTTCGGCCAGGAGGTACTCCATGGCACAAGCAATGCGATCCCGCCCCCGCTCGTCCGTCTCCCTCTTCGCGACGGACGGCAAGCCCCACCCGCTCCAGGACACCCTGGTGGCGGTGACGGTGGCTCTCGGCGCCCTCGCGTTCGTGACGGCGATGTTCCACAGCCTGCATCTGATCAGCTCGTGGGCCGGACTCGTCGGAATCATCACAGGCGGATACGGGCTGTACATCTCCGCCACCACACGGGAACGGTTCCCGCTGCTGGTCGGCATGGGCGCGGCCGGCCTCGGGTTCTTCCTGGGCATGGCCCACGGCGGACTCTTCGGCGGCGTGATCAGCTGACCGCGGCGCAGCAGCCTCCCGGGCAGCCTGCGGGGCGGCCCCATCCACGGACGGGGCCGCCCTGTACGCCGTACCGGGACCGCACGGGTACGACGGGGCCAGACCGCGCGCTTCCCGGTCACAGTAGGCTTCGGCGCGAGAGCCGGAGCCCCTGACCCATGGGGACACACCTGCCGAGGAGCGCCCCGCATGAGCCTGACCCTGAGGACCATCAGCCGAGAGCAGCATCTGGCGTACATCCAGAGTCTGCCCGCGGCCAGTCACATGCAGGTCCCGGCATGGGCGGATGTGAAGGCCGAGTGGCGCTCGGAGAGTCTGGGCTGGTTCGACAAGGGCGGCCAGCTCGTCGGCGCCGGCCTGGTCCTCTACCGGCAGCTGCCCAAGATCAAGCGATACCTCGCGTATCTGCCCGAGGGCCCGGTCATCAACTGGTACGCCCCCAATCTGAACGACTGGCTGCAGCCGATGCTGGCGCATCTCAAGCAGCAGGGTGCCTTCTCCGTGAAGATGGGCCCGCCGGTCGTCATCCGCCGCTGGGACGCCGCCGCCATCAAGGCCGGCATCCAGGACCCGGACGTGAAGCGTCTGCGCGACGTCGAGGCCACCCACATCGAGCCGCGTGCCTTCGAAGTCGCGGACCGGCTGCGGAAGATGGGCTGGCAGCAGGGCGAGGACGGCGGCGCCGGATTCGGTGACGTACAGCCTCGCTACATCTTCCAGGTGCCGCTGGCCAACCGCTCCCTCGAAGACGTGCACAAGGGCTTCAACCAGCTCTGGCGGCGCAACATCAAGAAGGCCGAGAAGGCCGGTGTCGAGGTCGTCCAGGGCAGCTACGCGGAGCTCGCCGAGTGGCAGCGCCTCTACGAGATCACGGCGGAGCGCGACCACTTCCGCCCGCGTCCGCTCGGCTACTTCCAGCGCATGTGGACGGCCCTCAACAACGAGGACCCCAACCGGATGCGGCTCTATTTCGCCCGTCACGAGGGCGAGAACGTCGCGGCCGCGACCATGCTGATCGTGGGCGGGCACGTCTGGTACTCGTACGGCGCCTCGGCCAACCACAAGCGCGAGGTCCGTCCCTCGAACGCGATGCAGTGGCGGATGCTGCGCGACGCGTACGCGATGGGCGCCACGGTCTACGACCTGCGCGGCATCTCCGACTCGCTGGACGAGACCGATCACCTCTTCGGCCTGATCCAGTTCAAGGTGGGCACCGGCGGCCAGGCCGCGGAGTACCTCGGTGAGTGGGACTTCCCGCTCAACAAGCTGCTGCACAAGGCTCTCGACATCTACATGTCACGCCGCTGATCCGCCGCGCAAGGCTGACGAAACCGGCTTTATTCGTTTCAATGGGCTCTTCCGGCAGGACCTGAGAAGGCGCTTCCGGAGCACCGCACACCACCGACACCACCGCAGCCACCAGAAAGGTTCCGGACCGGCCATGGCGCTCTCCCTGTACGTCGACACCGCGCGCTGGCGGGCGCACCAGAAATCCGTGCTCGACCAGTTCCCCGGCCTCGTACCGGTCTGCAAGGGCAACGGGTACGGCTTCGGCCACGAGCGGCTGGCCGACGAGGCCATCCGCTTCGGCTCCGACATCCTCGCGGTCGGCACCACCTACGAAGCGGCCCGTATCAAGGACTGGTTCAGCGGTGATCTGCTGGTGCTCACGCCGTTCCGGCGGGGCGAGGAGCCGGTGCCGCTGCCCGACCGGGTCATCCGCTCCGTCTCATCCGTGGACGGCGTGCACGCCCTGGTGGGCGCCCGTGTCGTCATCGAGTGCATGAGCTCGATGAAGCGCCACGGCGTCAAGGAGGAGGAGCTCGGGCAGCTGCACGCCGCCATCGAGGACGTACGTCTCGAGGGTTTCGCCCTGCACCTGCCGCTGGACCGCACGGACGGCTCGGACGCGGTCGAGGAGGTCATCGCCTGGATGGACCGTCTCCGGGCTGCCCGGCTGCCGCTGCACACGATGTTCGTGAGCCATCTGCGCGCCGAGGAGCTGGGCCGGCTGCAGCAGCAGTTCCCGCAGACCCGCTTCCGCGCCCGCATCGGCACCCGGCTGTGGCTGGGCGACCACGAGGCGACGGAGTACCGGGGCGCGGTGCTCGACGTCACGCGCGTCGTCAAGGGCGACAGGTTCGGCTACCGGCAGCAGAAGGCCGCCTCCGACGGCTGGCTCGTCGTCGTCGCGGGCGGCACGTCGCACGGCGTGGGCCTGGAGGCTCCGAAGGCGCTGCACGGTGTGATGCCGCGCGCCAAGGGAGTGGCGCGGGCGGGTCTCGCCACCGTCAACCGCAACCTGTCGCCGTTCGTCTGGGCCGGCAAGCAGCGCTGGTTCGCCGAGCCGCCGCACATGCAGGTGTCGATCCTGTTCGTCCCCTCGGACGCGGAGGAGCCGCGGGTGGGCGACGAACTGGTGGCCCATCTGCGTCACACGACGACCCAGTTCGACCGGCTCGTCGACCGCTGAGGCCCCGGGCCGCCGGTCGCTCAGTCGGCGACCGGTGTGCCCGCCGTGCCCCACTCCACCCGCGGGCCCGTCTCGGCGAACGCGGAATGGCGCGGCGGATGCGTCGCCGCGTGCCCGAGGACGAAGACGTCCTCGGCCCCGTCGAGAACCCCGCCCGACGGGTCGTCCGAGCCGTCACGCCGCACCACGTCGCGCTCCGGCATCAGGATGTCCCGTACGACCACGGCGCAGAGGTAGAGCGTGCCCAGCAGGTGCAGGACGATCGCCAGCTGATAGCCCTCCGTGGGCAGTCCCTGGTGCTTGTCACCGCTCGTCGTGTAGGCGAGGTACATCCAGATGCCCAGGAAGTACATGACCTCGCACGCCTGCCAGATCAGGAAGTCCCGCCAGCGCGGCCTGGCCAGCACGGCGAGAGGGATCAGCCACAGGACGTACTGCGGTGAGTAGACCTTGTTGACGAGGATGAACACCGCGACGACGAGGAACGCGAGCTGGGCGAAGCGCGGCCGGCGCGGTGCCATCAGCGTCAGCGCCCCGATCGCGGCGCACAGGCCGACCGTCGCCAGCGTGGAGACGGTGTTGACCGTGGAGACCTCGATGGGTTCGCCGGTGCGCTGGGTGATGACCAGCCAGAAGGAGCCGAAGTCGATCGAGCGTTCCTGGCTGAAGGTGTAGAACTTCTTCCAGCCCTCGGGCGCGAACACCATCACCGGCAGGTTGACCACCAGCCAGGAGGCGGCCGCGCCGAGCGTCGCCACCGAGAACTCCCGCCACTTCCCGGCCCGCCAGCACAGCACGAAGGCCGGGCCCAGCAGGAACACGGGATAGAGCTTGGCGGCCGTGGCAAGACCGATCAGGATGCCGAACGCGAGGGGGCGGCTCCGGGACCACATGAGCATCGCCGCGGCCGTGAGGGCGACAGCCAGCAGGTCCCAGTTGATGGTGGCCGTGAGCGCGAACGCGGGCGCCAGCGCCACCAGCAGGCCGTCCCAGGGGCGGCGGCGGTGCGTGCGTGCGACACACACGGCGAGGACGGCGGTGCAGACCATCAGCATGCCCGCGTTGACGAGCCAGTAGGCCTGCTCCTGCTCCTGGATGGAGCCGCCCGGGGTGAACCAGGCGGCGATCTGCATGAACACGCCGGTGAGGACCGGGTACTCCAGGAACTGCATGTCGCCGGGCAGCCGGTCGAAGTACGGCACCAGGCCCTCGGCGAAGCCGCGTCCGGAGTACAGATGCGGGATGTCGGAGTAGCAGGCATGGGTGTACTGCGAGCCCGCACCCCTGAACCACGCCCAGTTGTAACAGGGCAGCTTCTGCACCATGCCGAGCGCGAACATCCCGATCGCCACCAGCGCGACGGCACCCACGGGGGTGAGCGCGGTGCTGCCGAGACGGGTCCAGCGCCCCGACCTCCCACCGATCAGCTCGCTGCCGGCCGCGGCGATCTCGTCCTGGTGCGTGGGCCGTACGACGGACCGTTCCTGGTGCACGCTCGTGTCCTCTGCGCTTGGCATGCCGCACATCCTGCCGTACCGGACTGTGGAAACGGTGAGGGCCGCCGCACCTTGTGGTGCCGCGGCCCTCGTCATGCTGCTCGGGTCACCTCGCGCGGCCCCGGTGGGACGCCCGAGATGTACGGGCGGGGCGTTACCCCCCGCCGCCGATCCAGCCGCCGTTCCCGTTCCCGTTCCCGTTGCCACCTGTTTCGGGTGACGGGCTGGTGCCCCCGGCCGTCTCGCCCTCCGTGGTCCCGGTGGTGGTCCCGGCGTCCGTGCCGCTGGTTCCGCCGTCGGTCGTCCCGGCGTCGGCGCCCCCGTCGGTCCAGCCGGTCGAATTGCCGCCGCCGTTGTTCTGGCAGGCCACGTCCCACGTACCGCAGGTCTCGGTCGGGTCGGGAGTCGGGACGTCGGGGGTCGGCGACGGTGTGGTGGTCTCCGTTTCGGTCGGCGTCGGCGTGGGCGTCGGCGTGGGCGTGGGCGTCGGCTTGGGGCTCGCGCCGCCGCCGTAGACCGTGTCGCCGATCGGCTCCGGCTTCGGGAAGGACAGCTTCTCCTGGCCCTTCAACGCGTCGGCCATGTAGTCGTGCCAGATCTGCGCGGGGAACGACGCACCGTGGATCGACGTCTCATTACCGGTGCCGTACATCTTCAGGAACTTGCGGTCCTTGTTCTTCTCGTTGTCGTCCAGCCGGTACATGCTGATCGCGGTCGACAACTGCGGGGTGTAGCCCACGAACCAGGCGGACAGGTTGTCGTCCGTCGTACCCGTCTTGCCCGCGACGTCCCGTCCGGGAAGCCTTGCGGGCGTGCCGGTTCCCTTGTCGACGACGTTCTTGAGGACGTCGGTGACGTTGTCGGCGATGATGTTGGAGAAGGCGCTCTTGGCGACCTCCTTGTGCTGGTAGACCACCTCGCCGCCCTTCTTCACCTCGGTCACCGAGAAGGGCTCACGCTGCTGGCCGCTGGCCGCGAAGGTGGCGTACGCCCCGGCCATGCGGGTCGTACTGGGCGAGGAGGTACCGATGGAGAACGACGGCACGCTCGCGTTCGCCATGTATTCGTCGTCCTTCAGGCCGGCCGCGATGGCCACGTCCTTCACCTTGTCGGTGCCGACGTCCATGCCCAGCTGCACGTAGGGGGAGTTGGCGGACACCCGCATCGCCTCGCGCAGGGTGACGTTGCCCAGCGAGTCGTCCCCGTCGTTGACCTGGAGCCACTCCTTGCCCTTCTCGTCGGTCCAGACATCGCCGTTGTACTTCTTGATCTTCAGCTTGTTGTCGCCGTTGTAGATGCTCTTCGGCGAGACCTTCGTACGCTGCGACTCGTCCTGCTCGGGGCCGCCCGAGGGGTCCCGCTTGCCGTACTCCATCGCTGCCGCCAGCACGAACGGCTTGAAGGTCGAGCCGACCGCGGCGCCGGTGGGATCGGCGTTGCTGGTGTAGTGCTTCGTCGCGTCCACACCGCCGTAGATCGCCTCGATGGCACCGGTCTTCGGATTGACCGACGAGCCGCCGAACTGGACGTGGGTGTCCGTCTTGGGGCGCTTCTTGGAGTCGATCTTCTCGTCGTAGACCCTCTTGACGGCCTTGCTGAGCTGGTCGACCTTCTTCTTGTCGAAGGTCGTGTGGATCTCGTAGCCACCCTGGTCGAGCTGGTCGCGGGTGATGTCGTAGTTGTTGAGGAAGTTGGACCTGGCCATCGCGACGAGGTAACCGATCTGGCCGCCCAGCTGAGCGTCCTTCTTCGGCTTGTCGGGCATCGGGAACTCGGTGTACTTGTCGCGTTCCGACTGCTCCATGCGGCCGTCCTTCACCTCCTCGTCAAGGATCCACTTCCAGCGCTTGATCGCCCGGTCCGTGTTCTTCGCCGGGGTCGCCTCGACCGGGTCGACCTCCGTGGCACCTGCGGGGTCGTAGTAGCTGGCCCCCTTGAGCAGGGTGGCCAGGAAGGCGCACTGGCTCGGATTCAGCGCCTTGGCGTCCTTGCCGTAGTACGTACGGGCCGCCGCCTGGATGCCGGAGGCACCGCGTCCGTAGTACGAGACGTTGAGGTACCCCGCCATGATTTGTTTCTTGTCCATCTCGCTGCCGACCTTCAGCGTGATGAAGAGTTCTTCGAACTTGCGGCTCAGGGTCTGGTCCTGGGAGAGCCGGGAGTTCTTCACGTACTGCTGGGTGATCGTCGAGCCACCCTGGGTCGCGCCGCCCTTGGCCATGTTGAACACGGCTCGGGCGATACCCATCGGGTCGATGCCGTGGTCGGTGTCGAAGGTCTTGTTCTCCGCCGAAATGACGGCGTTGCGCATCGCTTCCGGGATCTGGGCGTAGTCGATGATCTGGCGGTTGACGTCACCGCCGGTCGCCACCATCTGCGAGCCGTCTTTCCAGAAGTAGACGTTGTTCTCCGCCTTCGCGGCCGCCTGGACCTCAGGTTTGGCGACCATCGCGTACGCAAGGCCGGCGAGCCCCATCAGAAGGCCGAGAAAGGCGATGCACAGCCCGGAGACCAGCTTCCACGACGGCATCCAGCGCCGCACGCCGTACTTGCCGGCGCGCGGGTAGTCGATGAAGCGCTTCTTGGCCGGACGCTGGCTCCCGCGTCCACGCCCGCGGCCGGGGCCCTCATTGCCGCCGTCGCCGCCTCCGCGTCGCCGGCCGCCGCCCCCTCCGTCGGAACCGCCGCGGCCACCGCCGCCACGCTGTGCGGCCCGTCTGGCCGCGGCACGCCCGCCGTACGGGGAATCCTCGCCGTAGGAATCGGAAGGTGACTCTGAAGTTACTCCGCGTGACGGTGCCGCGCGGCGTCCAGGTGACTGCTGGGCGGCTCGTCTGGCCGCGGCACGCCCGCCACCTTGCGGTTGCGGCATCTTGCGACGGTGCTCGCTCATCGAACGACTACTCCTCGGGCAGGCGAGATCGCCTGGAAGCGGCAGTTGAGATCCGGTCCCCCGAATTACGGACCAGCCCTGCGACAGGCTCATCCGCAGTGCATCCGGTCAGTCCGCGAAAACTGACGCGCTCGGACGTCACGCGGTTCCCGGTGGTCTGCATGCCGCACAGACTACGCACGGTCAAAACCCTCCTGGGGCCGAACTTCACCCCAAATTACGCAAGTCGGTTACTACGAATTGGCGATGTGACGCCGCTCACTAAGGCACCCCTTGTCGCAGCCCCGACTCCGATCTATCGTGCTGATGTATCGACTCGATACATCAGCTCGGTACATCGACTCGGTACATCGGCTCGGCACAGGGTCACGTGAGAGCACTCGGAGAAGGAGGAGGCGAGGTTGAGCAGACGCTCAGGCATCCTCGAGTTCGCCGTTCTCGGACTGCTCCGCGAGTCCCCGATGCACGGCTACGAGCTGCGCAAGCGCCTCAACACCTCGTTGGGGATCTTCCGAGCCTTCAGCTACGGAACCCTTTACCCCTGCCTCAAGACGCTGGTCGCCACCGGCTGGTTGATCGAGGAACCGGGGAATGTTCCGGCAGACCTTCCGCCGGGCGCCGGTCGTGCGGTCGCCCCCGCCTCTTCACTGGCAGGGCGCCGCGCCAAGATCGTCTACCGGTTGACGGCAGAAGGTAAGGAGCACTTCGAGGAGCTGCTCTCGCACACCGGCCCCGACTCCTGGGAGGACGAGCACTTCGCTGCTCGTTTCGCCTTCTTCGGGCAGACGGAGCACGACGTGCGGATGCGGGTGCTGGAAGGCCGTCGCAGCCGGCTGGAGGAGCGCCTCGAGAAGATGAGCGCCTCTCTGGCCCGCACCCGCGAGCGCCTCGACGACTACACACTTGAGCTTCAGCGACACGGCATGGAGTCCGTGGAGCGCGAAGTGCGCTGGCTGAACGAGCTCATCGAGAGCGAGCGGTCGGGACGGGATCAGCGACGATCCTCGCCCGAGGGCTCAGCTCAGCAGAACACCGCAGGAGAGCCGGACGGCCTGCCCCGGCGGGGTAACAACCCGCCGGATCCGTCCGGCGACACCGCCAAGTGAGTTCCCCGCAGATCCGCGGGGCCTCATCAGGAACATCCATTACACACAGGGAGCAACCGGAATGGGTTCGGTTCGCGTAGCCATCGTCGGCGTGGGCAACTGCGCCGCCTCGCTGGTCCAGGGCGTCGAGTTCTACAAGGACGCCGATCCGGCCGGCAAGGTGCCCGGTCTGATGCACGTCCAGTTCGGCGAGTACCACGTGCGGGACGTCGAGTTCGTCGCCGCCTTCGACGTCGACGCGAAGAAGGTCGGGCTCGACCTCTCGGACGCCATCGGCGCCAGCGAGAACAACACCATCAAGCTCTGCGACGTGCCGAACGCCGGCGTGACCGTCCAGCGTGGCCACACCCACGACGGCCTGGGCAAGTACTACCGAGAGACCATCGAGGAGTCGGCCGAGGCCCCGGTCGACATCGTCCAGATCCTCAAGGACCGCAAGGTCGACGTCCTCGTCTGCTACCTGCCGGTCGGTTCCGAGGTCGCTGCGAAGTTCTACGCGCAGTGCGCCATCGACGCCAAGGTCGCGTTCGTCAACGCTCTCCCGGTCTTCATCGCCGGCACCAAGGAGTGGGCGGACAAGTTCACCGAGGCCGGTGTCCCGATCGTCGGCGACGACATCAAGTCGCAGGTCGGCGCCACCATCACGCACCGCGTGATGGCGAAGCTGTTCGAGGACCGGGGCGTCGTCCTGGACCGCACGATGCAGCTGAACGTCGGCGGCAACATGGACTTCAAGAACATGCTCGAGCGTGAGCGCCTGGAGTCCAAGAAGATCTCGAAGACGCAGGCCGTCACCTCGCAGATCCGTGACCGCGAGCTCGGTGCGGACAACGTCCACATCGGTCCGTCGGACTACGTGGCCTGGCTGGACGACCGCAAGTGGGCGTACGTGCGCCTCGAGGGCCGCGCGTTCGGCGATGTTCCGCTGAACCTGGAGTACAAGCTCGAGGTCTGGGACTCCCCGAACTCGGCCGGTGTCATCATCGACGCCGTCCGCGCTGCGAAGATCGCGAAGGACCGCGGCATCGGCGGCCCGATCCTCTCCGCGTCCTCGTACTTCATGAAGTCCCCGCCGGTTCAGTACTTCGACGACGAGGCCCGCGAGAACGTCGAGAAGTTCATCCGCGGTGAGGTCTCCCAGTAACGTCACCTGACACGGTGCATCGGCGCGGCGCAGTGAGGAGCGGCAACGCTCTTTGACTCACGCACCTTTGAGGGTCCCCGGGCAATCCGCCCGGGGACCCTCAACGTATGTGACCCTTGCTCCCATGCCCGTCGTGCGTGACCTGCGCGTGCTCCTGCGCCTTCGGAACTTCCGCCGCCTGCTGACTGTGCGGATCCTGTCCCAGTCGGCCGACGGCGTCTATCAGGTGGCCCTCGCCGCGCATGTCGTCTTCTCCCCGGAGAAGCAGGCCTCCGCCGGTGCGATCGCCTCCGCGATGGCCGTACTCCTGCTGCCCTACTCGCTCATCGGCCCGTTCGCCGGTGTACTGCTGGACCGCTGGCCACGCAGGCAGGTCTTCCTCTACGGCAACCTGCTGCGCGCCACACTCGCCTGCTGTACCGCGCTCCTGATCCTCGGCTCAGCCCCCGACTGGCTCTTCTACGCCTCGGCGCTCTGCGTGACCGCGGTCAACCGCTTCGTCCTGGCCGGCCTCTCCGCCGCCCTGCCACGCGTCGTCGACCGGGACCTGCTGGTGCTGGCCAACTCGCTGTCGCCGACCGCGGGCACCCTCGCCGCTACGGCAGGCGGCGGCCTCGCCTTCGCGGTCCGCCTGGCCCTCTCGGACTCCGACGCCGCGGTGGTGCTCCTGGGCGCCGGACTCTATCTCGCCTCGGCACTGGCCTCCCTGAGCCTTGCTTCCGGCCTGCTGGGTCCGGACCAGGCGGAAAGCCACCTTCGCCTGCGTGCGGCGCTGACCACCACCGCACGCGGTCTGGGCAACGGATTGCACCATCTGGCAGAACGAAGGAACGCCGCTCGGGCCCTGGCCGCCATGACAGTGATCCGCTTCTGTTACGGGGCGCTGACGGTCATGGTCCTGATGCTGTGCCGGTACGCCTGGACCGACAACGATTCCGACGGGCTGGCGCTGCTCGGCCTGGCGGTCGGGGTGTCCGGTGCGGGCTTCTTCACGGCCGCCGTACTGACTCCCTGGGCCGCGGGCCGGCTGGGAAGGTTCCGCTGGATGGTCGTGTGCGCCGCAGCGGCCGCTGTCCTTGAGCCGGCACTTGGCCTCTGGTTCAGGCCCGCCCCGATGCTCGTCGCAGCGTTCGTCCTCGGCCTGGTGACCCAGGGAGCGAAGATCGCGACGGACACCGTGGTGCAGACGGCGGTGGACGACTCGTTCCGCGGCAGAGTCTTCTCGCTCTATGACGTGCTGTTCAACGTGGCCTTCGTGGGCGCCGCCGCAGCCTCCGCGCTCCTCCTGCCCGCCGACGGGAGATCAGCAACGGTGGTGATCGGCGTCGCCTTGCTCTACGCCCTCACGGCCGTGATGCTGTGGCGATGGAGCAGGACCGACTGAGGGCGCCGCTTCGGCGGATGGCACTGTTTCACGTGAAACAGTGCCATCGGCGCATCCGCAACGGGTCATGTTTCACGTGAAACATGACCCGTTGCCCTGCGGGCAGAGCGGGTCTCCGCGACCTCAGCTCTGCGCCGCCCACCACTTCTTGAGCTCTGCGACTGCCGTGTCGTGCTCCATCGGGCCGTTCTCCAGCCGCAGTTCAAGCAGGAAGGCGTACGCCTTGCCGATGACCGGCCCCGGTCCGACGTCCAGGATCTGCATGATCTCGTTGCCGTCCAGGTCCGGCCGGATCGAATCCAGCTCCTCCTGGTCCTGCAGCTGAGCGATACGCTCCTCGAGCCCGTCATAGGTCCGCGAGAGAGCACTGGCCTTGCGCTTGTTGCGCGTGGTGCAGTCCGAGCGGGTCAACTTGTGCAGCCGCTCCAGCAAGGGACCCGCATCGCGCACATAGCGGCGGACCGCCGAGTCGGTCCACTCCCCGTCGCCGTACCCGTGGAAGCGCAGGTGCAGCTCCACCAGCTTGGCAACGTCCTTGACCATGTCGTTGGAGTACTTGAGATCGGTCATGCGCTTCTTGACCATCTTGGCGCCCACTACTTCGTGGTGATGGAACGAGACCCGCCCGTCCTTCTCGAACCGCCGGGTCCTCGGCTTGCCGATGTCATGGAGGAGAGCGGCGAGGCGCAGAACGAGGTCCGGGCCGTCCTGCTCCAGGTCGATCGCCTGCTCCAGGACGGTCAGGGAGTGCTCGTACACATCCTTGTGGCGGTGATGCTCGTCACGTTCCAGCCGGAGTGCGGGGAGCTCGGGAAGCACCTGGTCGGCCAGTCCCGTGTCGACGAGGAGCGCGAGGCCCTTACGGGGATGCGAGGAAAGCAGGAGCTTGTTGAGCTCCTCCCGGACCCTCTCGGCAGAGACGATCTCGATCCGGCCCGCCATCTCCGTCATCGCGGCGACGACATCCGGGGCCACCTCGAAGTCGAGCTGCGCGGCGAAGCGCGCGGCGCGGAGCATGCGCAGTGGGTCGTCGGAGAACGAGTCCTCAGGCGTTCCCGGGGTGCGCAGCACGCGCTCCGCCAGGTCATCGAGGCCACCGTACGGATCGACGAACTCCTTCTGCGGCAGCGCGACGGCCATCGCGTTCACCGTGAAATCACGGCGGACGAGGTCCTCCTCGATGGAGTCGCCGTAGGAGACCTCGGGCTTCCGCGAGGTCCTGTCGTACGCCTCGGACCGGTATGTGGTGACTTCGATCTGATAGCCGTCCTTCTGCGCGCCCACCGTGCCGAAGGCGATCCCGACCTCCCACACCGAGTCCGCCCAGGGCCTGACGATCTTCAGCACGTCCTCGGGACGCGCGTCGGTCGTGAAGTCCAGGTCGTTCCCCAGCCTGCCGAGGAGCGCGTCCCGGACCGACCCGCCGACCAGGGCGAGACCGAATCCGGCATCCTGGAATCGGCGGGCGAGATCGTCGGCGACCGGGGACACCCGCAGCAGTTCGCTGACTGCGCGGAGCTGCACCTGGGTCAGGGCGCTGGAGTTGTCTTCATTGGCGTTCGGCACAACAGAAAAGGGTACGTGCCCGGACCGGCCCGGACGTCATGGTTTCCGTTCACCCTGCGAGACGCTCCCACTCATGTGACCCACTCCCTGGCACTTGACCGCGGCGCAGATCGTTACCATGCGGGGACGCAGCGACGGAGACAATGATCGACAGCAGCTGACGACGACGAGGGACGGATACGCGTGGCCGAGGCGGCAGACAACCAGGGGACGAGTCCCTCTCCTGCCCGTCGGTGGCTGCGGCGCACAGCCGCCGTGCTCGCCGGGGCCCCGCTCGTCGCCGCTCTGCTGGCCGGGGTGGCCGCCCCGCAGGCGCAGGCCGGCGGGACGAGCAAGGCGCCCACGGGCTCCAGCACGGTCTCGGTATCCCTGGACACCCTGACGCCGAGCGCCCCAGTGAAGGGGGACACGCTCACCGTCTCCGGCACCCTGGTCAACAGGGGCAAGAGAACCGTCACCGACGCGCAGGTCGACCTGCGCGTGGGCCCGCGGCTCTACAACAGGACCTCTATCGACGCGGCCGCCCAACGCACGGGGTACGTCCCGGGGGCGGATCCCTACCCGGTCGGCGGCAAGTACACCGTCAAGATCGCCAAGCTTCCTTCGGGCATCAGCCAGGACTTCACGCTGTCCGTTCCGGTCAGCAAGCTGGACCTCGGCGACGACGGGGTCTACCAGCTCGGCGTCTCGTTGTCGGGTCAGACGGCCGGCGCTCAGTACGACCACGTGCTCGGCATCAACCGGACGTTCCTGCCCTGGCAGAACAAGGACAGTGACTCCAAGACCGGCATCAGCTACCTGTGGCCGCTGATCGCGTCGGCGCATCTCACCGCGGAGACCGGCTCCGACGAGCAGCAGACCCCGGTGTTCGCCGATGACGACCTGGCCGCCGAGATCGCACCGGGCGGCCGCCTCGAACGGATGGTGTCGCTCGGCAGTCAGCTGCCCGTTACCTGGGTCGTCGACCCGGACCTGCTCGCCAGCGTCGACGCCATGACCAAGAGCTATCGCGTCAAGGCGGGTGACACCACGGTCGCCGGGACGAACCAGGCCGTGGCCAAGAAGTGGCTCAGCTCGCTGGAAGCCGCCGTGGCCGACGGCAAGGTCGTCGCACTGCCCTTCGGGGACCCCGATCTGGCCTCCATCGCACACCGCGGCAAGAACGTGTCGGGCACGCTCAGCCACCTCCAGACGGCCAGCGAGGTCGCCGGGGTGACGGTGGAGACGATCCTCCATCTGAAGCCCTCGACCGACTTCGCCTGGCCCGTCGACGGTGCGATCGACCCGTCCATCGTGGATGTCGCCACCTCGGCGGGTGCCCACAACGTGATCGCCCGCAGCGACAGCCTCCAGGAGACCGCCGGCCTGTCGTACACACCGACCGCCGCACGGCCCATCGGTGGCGGCACCACCGCGGTGGTGTCCGACGCCCGGCTCTCCAAGGCCTTCCAGGGCGACATGGCGAAGGCCGGGGACTCCACGCTCGCCGTGCAGAAGTTCCTCGCCCTGACGCTCGCGCTGTCCGAGCAGGACACGGACAAGGACCGAAGCATCGTCGTGGCTCCCCAGCGGATGCCGACCATCGCCCAGGCCCAGTCGATGGCCCGCGCGCTCCACGCCCTCGACGACGGGCGCTGGACCGAGTCCCAGACCCTGATCGAGGCAGCGGCGGCGAAGCCCGACGCCGAGGCGACCACCACGGTCCCCCGGACATCCCAGTACCCGAAGAAGCTGCGCAGCCAGGAGCTGCCCACCCAGGCCTTCCAGGACATCAAGTCCACCCAGGCCTCCCTCGACAACTTCCAGATCGTCCTCACCCAGCCCGAGCGGGTGGTGACCCCCTTCGGCAACGCCGTCAACCGGTCCATGTCGACGTCGTGGCGGGGCAAGCCCCTGGAGGCCCAGCAGTACCGGGACTCGGTGCGCACCTACCTCCAGGGCCTCATCAACGAGGTCCAGCTCATCTCGAAGTCGGATGTCACCCTGTCCGGCCGCAGCGCCACGATCCCCGTGACAGTGCAGAACAGGCTGCTCCAGAACGTCGATCATCTGGTGCTCCGGCTGAAGTCGGAGAACGCGACGCGCCTCGAGCTGAACGACGGCGGCGCTGTGGCCGAGCAGCCGATCCAGATCGGCGCCGGCCACAGCCAGTCCGTGAAGTTCGATGCCGCGGCCAATATCAACGGTCAGGTACAGATGACCGCGCAGCTCTACACGGATGACGGCAGGCCGTACGGCGCGGAGATGGCGTTCACCGTGAAGGTGTCCGAGCTCACCCCCACCGTGCTGCTCGTGATCGCCGGTGGCCTCCTGCTCCTGGTCCTCGCCGGAATCCGGATGTATGCACATCGCAAGCGTGCCAACGCGGGCGGCGCGGCCGGTGACGACGGCAGTGAACCCGAGCAGCCGAGTGACCCGACGCCGGACACCGGTCCCGAAAGCGCGGAGCCGTCGGGCACGGGTGAGAAAGTGGACCGTTGAGCGATGTCTGTCGCGGCCGGTCGGCCGGGGACGATGAGGTGGGGTTTCGATGAACGCGCCGTACGACGGTGACCGCGGTCAGGGTACGGGCGGAGCCGGTTATCCCGAGGGGCCACCGGTGCCCCCGGGTCCGGAGCAGGTACCGCCTGCCCCGGACCCGTATCTGCAGGACGCGTACGACTACGACCCCTACCGGTCCCAGGATCTCTCCGCCCAGGACCCGGTGAGCGAGGCGCTGTACGACCGCGCCGCTCATCCGCCGCCGCCCCCTGGCACCTATCAGCAGCCGCAGCCGCTCTACCAGCAGCCGCCGGCAGCCCAGTACCCGCCCGATCCGCGGATCTGGGCGCAGACGCCGCCACCCGAGCCGGACGGCCCGTCGCGCCACCTGCCGTACGGGGACGACGCCGCGACCACCCAGTTCGTGGGCCTCGACGATCTCGTCACCCAGGCGTCGACGAACCGCGAGGAGCCGGACGCTTTCGCTCACCTCTTCCGGGACCAGGAGGGCCCTGCGGGGACCCCGGCTCCGGACCGGCCCGAGCCGGCCCCCGCAGCCACGCCGCCGAAGTCGGGCGGCGGGCGGGCTTCCAGCCTGCTGAAGTCCAGCGCGGTCATGGCCGCCGGCACCCTCGTCTCACGACTCACCGGTTTCGTCCGCAGCCTGGTGATCACCGCCGCGCTCGGCGCGGCCCTGCTCGGCGACAGTTTCACCATCGCGTACACGCTGCCGACGATGATCTACATCCTCACCGTGGGCGGCGGCCTCAACTCCGTCTTCGTCCCGCAGCTCGTCCGCTCGATGAAGGACGACGAGGACGGCGGCGAGGCCTACGCCAACCGTCTGCTGACCCTGGTGATGGTCGCGCTCGGGCTGATCGTCGCCGTGGCGGTCTTCGCCGCGCCCTTCCTCATCCGCCTGATGTCCTCGACGATCGCCGGCGACCCTGCGGCCAACAACGTGGCCACCACGTTCGCCCGGTACTGCCTGCCCACCATCTTCTTCATGGGTGTGCACGTCGTCATGGGGCAGATCCTCAACGCCCGCGGGAAGTTCGGCGCGATGATGTGGACCCCGGTCCTCAACAACATCGTCATGATCGTCACGTTCGGCCTGTTCATCTGGGTGTACGGCACTTCGCACGAGTCCCAGATGGGTGTCACGACGATTCCGCCGGAGGGCGTCCGGCTGCTGGGCATCGGCACCCTGCTCGGCCTCGTCGTCCAGGCCCTGGCCATGATCCCGTATCTGCGCGAGGCCGGATTCCGCTTCCGTCCGCGCTTCGACTGGAGGGGCCACGGCCTCGGCAAGACGGTCAGGCTGGCCAAGTGGACGGTGCTGTTCGTCCTCGCCAACCAGGCCGGTGTGCTGGTCGTCACCCAGCTCGCGACCTCCGCGGGCAAGGCCTCCGGCCAGAACGGGGCGGGCTTCCTCGCATACTCCAACGCTCAGCTGATCTGGGGCATGCCGCAGGCGATCATCACCGTGTCGGTCATGGCGGCCCTGCTGCCGCGCATCTCCCGTGCCGCCCACGACAACGACCCGGGCGCGGTCCGCGACGACATCTCCCAGGGCCTGCGCAACTCGGCGGTGGCCATCGTGCCGGTCGCCTTCGCCTTCCTCGCCCTGGGCGTGCCGATGTGCACCCTGCTCTACGCCTCCAGCGGCCCCGAGGCCGCCCGCTCCATGGGATTCATCCTGATGGCCTTCGGCCTCGGACTGATTCCCTACTCCGTGCAGTACGTGGTGCTGCGCGGGTTCTACGCGTACGAGGACACCCGGACGCCCTTCTACAACACCGTCATCGTCGCCCTCGTCAACGCGGCCGCCTCGGCCGTCTGCTACGTCGTGCTGCCCGCCCAGTGGGCCGTGGTCGGCATGGCCGCCTCCTACGGGCTCGCCTACGCCGTCGGCGTCGGCATCGCGTGGCGCCGGCTCCGCAACCGCCTGGGCGGCGACCTGGACGGAGCGCACGTCCTGCGCACCTACGCCCGTCTGTGCCTCGCGGCGATCCCTGCGGCAGTGATCGCAGGCGGGGTGGGATTCGGCCTTCTCCACATGCTCGGCGACGGCGCTTCCGGCTCGCTCCTGGCCCTGCTCTGTGGCGGGATCGTGCTGCTGGGGGTCTTCGTCGTCGCGGCGAAGCGGATGCGGATCGAAGAGATCAACGGCATGGTCGGGATGATCAGGGGAAGGCTCGGCCGCTGAGGATCACCGGCCCGCACAACCATCGTCGGTTCCCGCGTGTCGTGCATGGTGCCGGAGTGTGGGCACAATTGGCGTGACTGTGCGGAGCTGGCTGGCATCGCCCAACGGATGGGGAGGCAGGAACGACGGTGGCGGAACGTAGCACGGCTGCCGTCGACGTGGCCGACAACAGTGGCGACGAGCCGCTGGCCGCGAAGGCGGACGAGGCCACGAGCGACGGTACGGCAGAAGCTCAGGATTCAACGGGCGCGGAGAGCGAGCCGAACGGCTCCGGAACCACCGTGCCGACCCCTGATCTGCACAGCGGTCACAAGCTTGCCGGGCGCTACCGGCTAGAGGAGTGCGTCACCCGCCTGGACGGGTTCAGCAGCTGGCGCGCTGTCGACGAGAAACTGCGCCGCGCGGTGGGAGTGCATCTCCTGCCCGCCGACCATCCACGGGCCCGGTCCGTGCTGGCTGCGGCCCGTTCGTCCGCCCTTCTCGGCGACCCCCGCTTCGTGCAGGTCCTCGACGCCGTGGAGGAGAACGATCTCGTCTACGTCGTCCACGAGTGGCTTCCGGACGCCACCGAGCTGACCGCCCTCCTGGGCGCGGGCCCGATGGACGCCCACGACGCGTACCAGCTCGTCAGTCAGCTCTCCCAGGCCATGGCAGCCGCACACCGCGAGGGGCTGGCCCATCTGAGGCTCACGCCCGGGGCGGTGCTGCGCAGTTCCTCCGGCCAGTACCGCATCCGCGGCCTCGCTGTGAACGCGGCGCTGCGGGGAATTACCTCCGACGGACCCCAGCGCGCCGACACCGAGGCGATCGGGGCCCTTCTGTACGCGGCGCTGACCCGGCGCTGGCCCTACGAGAGCGATGCCTACGGCCTCACCGGGCTTCCCAAGGGCGTCGGGCTGATCGCGCCCGACCAGGTGCGGGCCGGAGTCCACCGCGGTCTCTCCGAGATCGCCATGCGGGCGCTCGCCAACGACGGAGCCACGGCGTCGCGCCAGGAGCAGCCGTGCACCACCCCGGACGAGCTCGCCAAGGCGGTCGCGGCGATGCCGCGCATCCGCCCGCCCGAGCCCACGTTCACCGCCCCGCCGGAGTACCAGCGGACCACGTACCAGCAGGGCACGTACGGGCGCCCGGCCGGACCCGGCAACGGCCCCACTCAGCCTGTCGCCGTACCTCCCGCCCCGCTCCAGAGCCGCACCGGCAAGGCGCTCAAGTGGGCCGTGTCGGCGCTGCTCATCGCCGCGCTCGGTCTCGGCAGCTGGCAGCTGGCGGAGACGCTCCTGGACCGCGACAAGGGCTCCGACGACCCGGGCACGACCCAGACCAACCCGGAGAACGGCGACGAGCCAAAGTCGGTCGCGGAGAGCAAGCCGGTGCCGATCATGGGCGCTCGGGACTACGACCCCCTCGGGGACCAGTCCGAGAAGCCCCAGGACATCGGTCACGTCTACGACGGCGACGCGACGAGCTACTGGAACACCGACGGCTACTTCACCGCCGACTTCGGCAAGCTCAAGGACGGCGTGGGTGTCGTACTGGACCTCGGCAAGGTCCAGCAGGTCGGCACGGTGGACGTGACCTTCCTGGGTGGCACCACATCGGTCGAGTTGCGGACAGCCACCAGCGCCGAGGTGCCGAAGCTTCCCACCGGCTTCACCAAGGTTGCACAGGGTTCCGGAACAAAGGTGGCACTCAAGCCTGGCGAACCCGTCCAGGCACGGTACCTTCTGGTCTGGCTCACCAATTTGCCACCGAGCGATTCAGGGAACTTCCGAGGCAAGATCTCGGACATCAAGGTCACCAGCTGACAGCGCCAGGGGAGGGGGCTCACCGTTGGACAGCACGAGATTCGCCGACACGAGCGACCAGGATCTTCTGGCCGACCACGTCGCCGGCGAACCGGACGCCTTCGGTGAGCTCGTACGACGTCATCGCGACCGGCTGTGGGCCGTGGCGCTGCGGACCCTGGGCGACCGCGAGGAAGCGGCCGATGCCGTGCAGGACGCCCTGATCTCCGCCTTCCGCGCCGCCCACACCTTCCGTGGCCAGTCCGCCGTCACCACCTGGCTGCACCGGATCACGGTCAACGCCTGCCTCGACCGGGTCCGGAAGGCGTCCTCCCGGAAGACCGCGCCGGTCGACGACGCGGAGCGGCTCGACCAGCTCATGGAGCCCCACGAGTCCGCCGAGGCGCCGGCCGAGCGCCAGGACCTTCAGCGCGAGCTGTTCGCGGCTCTCGCCACACTTCCCGCCGAACAACGGGCCGCCCTCGTCCTCGTCGATATGCAGGGGTATCCGGTGGCGGAAGCGGCCCGCATCCTCGATGTGCCGGTCGGCACCGTGAAAAGCCGCTGCGCGCGCGGACGCGCCAGGCTTGCCCCCCAGCTCACCCATCTCCGCAGCGGGACCGACGACGGCAAGGGGCCGGGGACGGAGGAGGGTCCGAGGACGGAAGGGAACCGGACGCCGAGAGCATCCGTCCCACCCGCGGCGGGACCAAGGGACGTGGACACGAGTGATCCAGCGGCAGCGAAGGGCGGAGGTGGACGCACATGACATCAACGACCGACGCGACCCGGCACCCGGACGTCTCGGAGATCTCCGACCTCACCGAGGACCTGCTCCCCCCGTCCCGCGCCGAGGATGTCCGAGACCATCTGGCCGGCTGCGAGATCTGCTCCGATGTCCTCGTCTCTCTGGAGGAGATCCGCGGGCTCCTGGGCACCCTGCCGGCCGCTGAACCCATGCCCGCCGATGTCGCAGACCGCATGGACGCCGCACTCGCGGACGAAGCAAGAGGGCGCACTCCCTTCGCGGCGCCTGTCTCAACGGCAGATGTTTCACGTGAAACAGAGCCCGCTGTCACGGCGAAGGAGCTCTCGGACCGACCCTCAGGGCACTCACGCGCCGCCACCGGTCCCGGTCGCCGTGCCGTCCGCCGGCGACGCCGAAACGCAGTGCTCGGCGCCGCACTCGGCGCCGCTGTCGTCAGCGTGAGCGTCCTGCTTCTGCAGAACGTCACCTCGTCCGGGAGCTCGGACGGGTTCAAGGCGGCCGACCAAGGCGTCAGCGCTTCCAGGGACGGATCACAGGCGTTCTCTCAGTCCACACTGGAAGATCGGGTTCACAGCCTTCTGGGCTCCCACACGGATTCTGTCGGCCCACAGGAATCCAGCGGCGCAAAGCAGAATCCTTCCGCTGACACGAAGTCCTCGGCGGAGTCCTCCCCGCCCACATCCGCATCCCCTCAGGCCCCGCTCCGTGCTCCCTCCGTAGCCGTCCCCCCTTGTATCGAGCAGGGCATCGGCCGGAACACCGCCGCCCTCGCCATCGAGCGGGGCATCTACGAAGGTTCCGACGCCTTCCTCGTCGTCCTCCCGCACCCCACGGACTCCGCCAGGGTTCAGGCCTACGTCGTCGACGCGGCATGTGTCGGCGCCGAGCCTGCGGCCAAGGGAAAGCTCCTGCTGACGCACGTCTACGCACGCCCCTGAGAATCACGCCTGATGCCGCCCCGGCACGTCGGGAATGCATCCCCCGTAGGATCCGTTGGGTGGGGTGAGAGTCGTTGAACCGACCCCAGTAGGCGTGGACAGTAGGCAGTCTGCAGAGACGAGGAAGAAACCCGTGAGCGACGTGCGTAATGTGATCATCATCGGCTCCGGCCCCGCGGGCTACACAGCCGCCCTGTACACCGCGCGTGCCTCGCTGAAGCCGCTGGTGTTCGAGGGCGCCGTCACCGCTGGTGGCGCGTTGATGAACACCACCGACGTGGAGAACTTCCCCGGATTCCAGGACGGGATCATGGGCCCGGAGCTCATGGACAACATGCGCGCCCAGGCCGAGCGCTTCGGTGCCGAGCTCATTCCGGACGACGTGATCTCCGTGGACCTCACGGGTGACATCAAGACGGTCACCGACACCGCCGGCACGGTGCACCGCGCCAAGGCCGTCATCGTCACCACCGGTTCGCAGCACCGCAAGCTCGGTCTGCCCAACGAGGACGCCCTCTCCGGACGCGGCGTCTCCTGGTGTGCCACCTGCGACGGCTTCTTCTTCAAGGACCAGGACATCGCCGTGATCGGCGGCGGTGACACCGCGATGGAAGAGGCGACGTTCCTCTCCCGCTTCGCCAAGTCGGTCACCATCGTCCACCGCCGCGACTCCCTGCGTGCCTCCAAGGCCATGCAGGACCGCGCATTCGCCGACCCGAAGATCAAGTTCGCCTGGGACAGCGAGGTCGCCGGTGTCCACGGCGAGCAGAAGCTCTCCGGTCTGACCCTGCGCAACACGAAGACCGGCGAGACGTCCGAGCTCCCCGTGACCGGCCTGTTCATCGCCGTCGGCCACGACCCGCGCACGGAGCTCTTCAAGGGCCAGCTCGACCTCGACGACGAGGGCTACCTCAAGGTCGCGGCTCCCTCGACGCGCACCAACCTCACCGGTGTCTTCGGCGCCGGCGATGTCGTCGACCACACCTACCGGCAGGCCATCACCGCTGCCGGCACCGGCTGCTCCGCCGCCCTCGACGCCGAGCGCTTCCTGGCCGCGCTCGCCGACGACGAGAAGGCCGCCGCAGCCACCGTCTGATCCACGCCTTACCCCACACCCCCGCGAAGTTAAGGAGGCCGCCGTGGCCGGCGCCCTGAAGAACGTGACCGACGACTCGTTCGACGAGGTCGTCCTGAAGAGCGACAAGCCCGTGCTGGTGGACTTCTGGGCTGCCTGGTGCGGCCCGTGCCGCCAGATCGCCCCCTCCCTGGAGGCGATCGCCGCCGAGCACGGCGAGATCGAGATCGTCAAGCTCAACATCGACGAGAACCCGGCCACCGCTGCCAAGTACGGCGTCATGTCCATCCCGACGCTGAACGTCTACCAGGGTGGCGAGGTCGCCAAGACCATCGTCGGTGCCAAGCCGAAGGCCGCGATCCTCCGCGACCTCGAAGGCTTCATCACCGAGTAGAGCCGGACAACCGTTCCGCTGTTTCACGTGAAACGGGCCCATCCCCTGAGGGATGGGCCCGTTTCACGTTCCTGCTCACAGAGGCCGCAGCGCGGGCTCCTTCTGCACAGCCCCCAGCAACCGGTCCAGAGCCAGCTCTACGTCTTCCTTCCACGACAACGTCGTGCGCAGCTCCAGGCGCAACCGTGGGTGCATCGGGTGGGGCCGTACGGTCTTGAAGCCCACAGCCAGCAGATGATCTGCGGGCAGCACACAGGCGGGTTCCTTCCAGCGGGCGTCCCCGAAGGCCTCGATCGCCTTGAACCCCCGGCGGATCAGGTCCTTGGCAACGGTCTGCACCATGACCCGGCCCAGTCCCTGGCCCTGGTATCCCGGCAGGATCAGGGCGGTCATCAGCTGAACCGCGTCGGGGGAGACAGGACTCGTCGGAAAGGCAGTCGCTCTCGGCACGTAGGCGGGCGGAGCGTAGAGGACGAAGCCGGCCGGAACGTCGTCGACATAGACCACGCGGCCGCAGGATCCCCACTCCAGCAGAACAGCGGAGATCCAGGACTCCTTCTCCCGTTCGGCTCTGCCGCCCTTGACCGCAGCGTCTCCCCTGACCGGATCGAGTTCCCAGAACACGCACGAGCGGCAGGGCTGGGGGAGATCAGACAGGTTGTCCAGCGTGAGCGGTACGAGCCGACGCCCCATGAAGGCTGTTCCTCACTTCCCTCACCCACCGCGTCATGTGACGGCCGGTGCACTCCGTTCGCGGAGGTGGATCAAATGGATGCGCCCTACCAGAACGCATCGTATCCACCGAGGGATCAAGCCGACACCGTGAAGAAGCAAAGGGCGGACCGTCACCTGAAGGAAAGCGAAAAGCGGGCCGTGCTCCGTCATCCGCCGGAGCACGGCCCGCCACTCACCACCCGGAACGTCAGCTCTCGTCGTCCTCGGCCGGCTCCTCAGCGGAGGTGCGGTCCAGGACACGCCCCTCGCCGGGCGCGAGGCTGCCGAGAATGCGGTCCAGATCCTCCATCGATGCGAACTCGACGACGATCTTTCCCTTCTTCTGCCCGAGGTCGACCTTCACCCTGGTCTCGAACCGGTCGGACAGCCGGGACGCCAGGTCGGTCAGCGCCGGCGACAGCCGACCCCCGGCCCGAGGCCCCTTCGCCCGTGCCGTGCTCGTGGGCCTGGAGCTCATGAGCGTCACGATCTCCTCGACCGCGCGCACGGAGAGCCCTTCGGCCACGATGCGATGCGCCAGCTTGTCCTGCTCCTCGGAGTCGTCCACCGACAACAGCGCCCGTGCGTGTCCTGCCGACAGCACCCCGGCCGCGACCCTGCGCTGAACCGGCGGCGACAGGCGCAACAGACGCAGGGTGTTGGACACCTGCGGCCGGGAACGCCCGATCCGGTCCGCCAGCTGGTCATGGGTGCACTTGAAGTCCTTGAGCAGCTGGTCGTACGCGGCTGCCTCCTCCAACGGGTTCAGCTGAGCCCGGTGGAGGTTCTCCAGAAGCGCGTCCAGAAGGAGCTTCTCGTCGTCGGTGGCCCGGACGATCGCCGGGATCTGCTTCAGATCGGCCTCACGGCAGGCCCTCCAGCGCCGCTCGCCCATGATGAGTTCGAAGCGCCCGGACGCCGCTTTCCGTACGACGACGGGCTGGAGAAGACCCACCTCCTTGATGGAGGTGACCAGCTCGGCGAGCGCGTCCTCGTCGAACACCTCACGCGGCTGACGAGGGTTCGGCGTGATCGAGTCGATGGGAAGCTCGGCGAAGTACGCCCCGGCCACCTCGGCCGGGCCGGCGGTGCCGTCGGACACCGAGACCGGTGCGCTCGGCTCCGGCACCACAGGGCCACCCGAGCCAAGGGTGGTCACCTTCGCGACGGCCACACCCCGCTCGGACGTCAGCACCGGCATCGTCCCGGACGAGGACGTACCCATCCCGGCGGGCGGCACCTGCTTCTCCTGCGGAGCGGCGGGGATCAGGGCACCTAGCCCTCGCCCCAAACCTCTGCGACGCTCACTCACTGGATCCCCTCCGAAGTATTCTGCTGGCTGTTCCGGCTGCCCGTCTGGGCGTGCTGGGCCTCGTACTGGACCCCGACCCCGCGCAACGCGATCTCACGGGCTGCTTCGAGGTAGGACAGGGACCCGCTTGAACCGGGGTCGTACGTGAGCACGGTCTGCCCGTAGCTCGGCGCTTCCGAGATCCGCACCGACCGGGGAATGCTGGTCCGCAACACCTCCTTGCCGAAGTGACTGCGCACCTCCTCCGCCACCTGTGACGCGAGCCTGGTCCGGCCGTCGTACATGGTGAGCAGGATGGTCGACACATGGAGATCGGGGTTGAGATGCCCCCGCACCAGGTCGACGTTGCGCAGTAGCTGACCCAGCCCTTCCAGCGCGTAGTACTCGCACTGAATCGGGATCAGCACCTCCGCGCCGGCCACCAGAGCATTGACCGTCAGCAGGCCGAGCGAGGGCGGGCAGTCGATCAGGATGTAGTCGAGCGGCTGCTCGTACGCCTGGATCGCTCGCTGCAGCCGGCTCTCCCGCGCCACCAGCGACACCAGTTCGATCTCCGCACCGGCGAGATCGATGGTCGCCGGGGCACAGAAGAGACCCTCGACGTCCGGGACCGGCTGGACCACGTCGGAGAGCGGTTTGCTCTCCACCAGGACGTCATAGATGGAGGGGACCTCGGCATGGTGGTCGATCCCCAGAGCCGTAGAGGCGTTCCCCTGCGGGTCGAGGTCGACCACCAGAACACGTGCACCGTGAAGTGCCAGCGAGGCGGCAAGGTTGACCGTCGAGGTGGTCTTGCCTACCCCGCCCTTCTGGTTGGCCACCACCATGACCCGCGTCTGGTCAGGCCGCGGCAGCCCCTCGCCGGCACGGCCGAGGGCCTCCACCGCCAGCTGGGCCGCACGACCGATGGGTGTGTCATCCATCGGCGGCGGTGTTTCACGTGAAACACCGTCCCCCGCCGATTCGGATCGGGGACCGGGGACCGGATCGGTCATCGGTCCCGCGATGTTGGCGTCGGACCGCAAGGATTCACTCTCCTCGACTTCAGGCTCGCAATGAGCAGAGCCTGCCATGGTTTCGGGGTCGCGAACCAGCGAGGCCCGCTCTTCTGTGGATGAATCCACTTCTGTGGACAACTCCGTAGCCCTAACGGGCCTGCGATGGCGAGGGGCGGCGGCCGCACGACCGCGGCCGATGATTCCATGCAGCAGAGAGCGACGTTTCACGTGAAACACGATGCCCCTGCAGCGTAGCTACAGGGGCACGACACTCCGCGCGGGGTACGCACAGCTGCGCCCAGCGACGACGGCCGGTACGCACAGCTGCGCTCAGCGACGACGTCGGGTCCGGCTGACCCGCGCGGCCTTGGCACGCTTTGCGGCGAACCTCACACCGCCAGGACTCTCGCCCACCACCACACGCACCACGGTGGACATCGGGTCGACGACGCCTTCGCCTACGTGGAGCACCTCTGTCTCCACGACGCCGAGCTTGCTGAGGGCCGCTCGCGCGCCGTTAATCTCCTCCTCGGCGGTATCGCCCTTGAGCGCCAGCATCTCGCCGTACGGGCGCAGCAGGGGCACTCCCCAGCCCGCCAGGCGATCCAGCGGTGCGACCGCCCGAGCCGTCACCACATGCACCGGCTGGAGCGTGCCCAGAACTTCCTCGGCCCGGCCACGGACGACCGTCACATGATCGAGCCCCAGCAGCTCGACGACCTCCTGGAGGAAGTTCGTACGCCGCAGCAACGGTTCCAGCAGGGTGATCTTCAGGTCCGGGCGCACCAGCGCCAGGGGAATCCCCGGAAGGCCCGCGCCGGAGCCCACATCGCAGACCGTGACGCCGTCAGGGACGACCTCGGAGAGCACCGCGCAGTTCAGCAGGTGCCTCTCCCACAGACGCGGGACCTCGCGCGGACCGATCAGCCCACGCTTGACCCCCGCGTCGGCCAGCAGTTCCGCGTACCGGACGGCCTCGGGAAAGCACTCACCGAACACCTCCCGGGCCTCGTCGGGCGCCTGGGGAAGCGCTACTTCCTCCGTCACGGGAACCGTCCTTCCATACCGCTTTACCGCACCATGGGTGGCTGACTATCAGGCTGACAAAGATCGGCCCCGTCTGCGAACAGACGGGGCCGACACGAGAGGATCCGGTCAGGCCGGAAGGACGACGACGAAGCGCTGCGGCTCCTCGCCCTCCGATTCGCTGCGCAGACCTGCGGCCGCGACCGCGTCGTGCACAACCTTGCGCTCGAACGGCGTCATCGGGTCGAGCTTCACCGGCTCACCGGTGCTCTTGACCTCGTCCGCGGCCTTGGCACCCAGCTCGGCGAGTTCCGTGCGCTTCTGGGCGCGGAACCCGGCGATGTCGAGCATCAGACGGCTGCGGTCACCGGTCTCCCGGTGCACGGCCAGCCGCGTCAGCTCCTGGAGTGCCTCCAGCACCTCACCGTCGCGGCCCACGAGCTTCTGCAGTTCACGTGCCGATTCACTGATGATCGAGACCGCGGCCCGGTCCGCCTCGACGTCCATGTCGATGTCGCCGTCGAGGTCGGCGATGTCGAGCAGGCCCTCAAGGTAGTCCGCTGCGATCTCCCCTTCCTGCTCGAGGCGGGTCAAGGTGTCGCTGCCCTCAGCGGCCGTGGTGGTGGTGCCTTCCGTCACGGATGGACTCCTTCTTACTTCTTGGACGGGTGCTTGGGCCGCTGCGGACCCTTGCGCTGTCCGGACTTGGCTTGGCGTGAGGAGCCGGACGCGGGCTTGCCCGCCGGCTTGGGCTTGTCGTCCTGCGGTGCGCTCTTCTGCAAGGAGGTCTTCGACTCGGACTCGCCGGCCTCCGCGTCCTTGGCCCCGCCCGGGTGGCCTGCGGTGGTCTGGCGCTTCGCCTTCGTCTGACGCTTGGGCTGCTGGCGCCTCTGTGCGGCTCCGCCCTCGGCCTCGGCGACGGCCGTGTCGCTCTTGGCCACCGTGCCGTCCTCCTGGGGGGCGAGGCCGAGCTTGGCCAGGCCGGTCACGAACTTCCGCTCGATGTCATTGCGGTCCGTGCCCTTGGCCACGATGCGCTTGACCGTGTTGCGCCGGGTGCGGCCCTTCACCTCACCGTGCGAGGTGACGCTCTTCAGGAGACGGCCGAGGTACTGCTCCTGCGCCTTGCTGCCCGGGGTGGGGTTCTGGTTGATCACGTACATCTGCTGACCCATGGTCCAGACGTTCGTGGTGAGCCAGTAGACGAGGACACCGACGGGGAAGTTGATACCCATGACGGCGAAGATCAGCGGGAAGATGTACATGAGCATCTTCTGCTGCTGCATGTACGGCGTCTTGACCGTGAGGTCGACGTTCTTCGTCATCAGCTGGCGCTGCGTGAAGAACTGCGAGGCCGACATCATCACGATCATGACCGCGGTGACGATCCGCACGTCGGTCAGCGAGGCGCCGAGCGCCTCGACCTTCTCGGCGCTGTCCATGAACTTGGCGGCCAGCGGAGCACCGAAGATGTGTGCCTGACGAGCGCTGTCGAGCAGCGACTGGTCGATGACACCGATCTTCTTGTTCGACGCGATGGCAGAGAGCACGTGGTACAGGGCGAAGAAGAACGGCGACTGCGCCAGGATGGGAAGGCACGAGGAGAGCGGGTTGGTACCCGTCTCCTTGTACAGCTTCATCATCTCTTCGGACTGACGCTGCTTGTCGCTCTTGTAGCGCTCCTGGATCGCCTTCATCTTCGGCTGGAGCACCTGCATGTTCCGCGTCGACTTGATCTGCTTGACGAACAGCGGGATCAGGCAGATACGGATCAGCACCACGAGGGACACGATGGAAAGACCCCAGGCCCATCCCGTGTCAGGGCCGAAGATCGCCCCGTACAACTTGTGGAACTGGACGATGACCCAGGAAACGGGCCACGTGATGAAGCTGAACAGACTGGCAATCGTGTCCACTAATCAGGCTCCTTGAGCATTGGGCGAAGTCTCTGCGGCCGGACCCGGGAGGTCGGTGGCCGACTTCCCGGAAGGCACATCAGCGGCGGAGTCCCCGCCCTTGCTGCCGCGTACGGCACTACGCAGCAGTTCGTGCCAGCGCGGACGTTTGCGTGGTGGAACGTGATCCACGCCGCCGGGTGACCACGGATTGCATCGCAGGATGCGCCAGGCTGTCAGCGCCGTGCCCTTGATCGCTCCGTGCCGGTCGATCGCCGTATATCCATAGTGGGAACACGACGGGTAGTAACGGCAGACAGGCCCGAGTAGTGGGCTGATCGTCCACTGGTACAGCTTGATGAGAGCCAGCAGCGGGTACTTCATCGCGCGCCCCCTCCCAGCAGCCGCTGGAGAGCGGCATCCAGGTCTCGGGCCAGCTGTTCATGGTCGGCGTCACCCGAACCGGGCAACGCGCGTACGACAACCAGGCTACCGGGGGGCAGCATGGCCAGCCGTTCGCGGACCAGATGGCGAAGCCTTCGCTTCACCGCTGTGCGGACGACCGCACCACCCACTGCTTTGCTGACAACGAAACCCGCACGCGGCGGGGGAGCAGTCTCCCCAGTCACGTGCGGGTCCGTTGCACCGCTGCGTAGATGGACGACGAGTAGCGGGCGGCCTGCCCTGCGTCCTCGTCGTACTGCGGTCGCGAAGTCCTCGCGCCGCCTCAGCCGATTCTCGGTAGGCAGCACGTCATGACGACCTGTACGCGATCAGGCGGACAGGCTGGCGCGGCCCTTGCCACGGCGGGACGCGAGGATCGCGCGGCCGGCACGGGTCCGCATACGCAGACGGAAACCGTGGGTCTTCGCGCGACGACGGTTGTTCGGCTGGAAGGTGCGCTTGCTCACTCGGGGGCTCCAGTAATGATCGTTTGTTGGCGGGACATCGCCTGGCTGTCACCGTGCGCCCACGAGAGACTCGCGTAAACGCCCTAGTTGCACCGCTTCACAATCACAGATCGTGATCTTTGCCCATCGGAGGCAGGCGGCAGCAGCCATCGACAACTCGACCTGGTCACGGTACGCGCGGCTACGCCATCCGGTCAAACCGACCCTGTCGGACCCCCCATTGTGCACAGCCTGTGGACAACGACTTGAACCGCACGGGTCAGCCCGCCTACCGTGGCTGAACCCCGGTTCTTTTTCTTCCCGCCTGCCGGTCCTCACCCATCCCGACCCATACGTCCCGAGAACCACACATTCGTGGGACCAGCGAGAGAGCGTGCCCTGTGGCTGACGTACCTGCCGATCTTGCCGCAGTGTGGCCACGCGTGCTGGAGCAACTCCTCGGGGAGGGCCAGCAGGGCATCGAGCCGAAGGACAAGCAGTGGATCGAGCGCTGCCAGCCGCTCGCCCTGGTCGCCGACACCGCGCTGCTCGCCGTCCCCAATGAATGGGGCAAGCGCGTCCTGGAGGGCCGGCTCGCCCCGCTCATCAGCGAGACCCTGAGCCGTGAGTGCGGGCGGCCGATCCGGATCGCGATCACGGTCGACGACTCCGCGGGCGACCCCCCGCATCCGCCGGCGCCCCCCATGCATCAGTCCCAGCAGCACCGCTACCAGGGGCCCCAGCACGAAGAGCGGCAGCACAACGACGGCTACGACGGATACGGCCACCGCCCCTCGGACGACGGCATGCCGACGGCCCGGCCCGCCTACCCCGACTATCAGCAGCAGCGCCCCGAACCGGGCGCCTGGCCGCGCACCCAGGAGGACCTCTCCTGGCAGCAGCCCCGGCTCGGCGGGTTCCAGGACCGCGAACCGTCCCCCGAGCAGTGGCGCGAGCCGTACGGAGGCGGCCGCCCCCAGCAGCAGCCGCAGCACGACTACCGTCCGCAACCGCCCGAGCGCCAGGGGTACGAGTCCCAGCGCCCCGAGCGCCACGACATGCAGGAGCCCCAGCACCGGCAGGGCGGTGGCACCGGACGGCCCGGCGGCGGCACCGGCCCCATGGGCGCACAGCCCGCACCGGCGCCCGGCCCCGGTGAACCGCACGCCCGGCTGAACCCGAAGTACCTCTTCGACACCTTCGTCATCGGGGCGTCGAACCGGTTCGCGCACGCCGCGGCCGTCGCGGTGGCCGAAGCGCCCGCGAAGGCGTACAACCCGCTCTTCATCTACGGGGAGTCGGGGCTCGGCAAGACCCACCTGCTGCATGCCATCGGGCACTACGCCCGCAGCCTCTATCCGGGCACCCGCGTGCGGTACGTGAGCTCGGAGGAGTTCACCAACGAGTTCATCAACTCGATCCGTGACGGCAAGGGCGACACCTTCCGCAAGCGGTACCGCGACGTGGACATCCTGCTGGTCGACGACATCCAGTTCCTGGCGAGCAAGGAGTCGACGCAGGAGGAGTTCTTCCACACCTTCAATACGCTCCACAACGCCAACAAGCAGATCGTGCTGTCCTCGGACCGCCCGCCCAAGCAGCTGGTGACCCTGGAGGACCGGCTGCGGAATCGTTTCGAGTGGGGTCTGACCACCGATGTGCAGCCTCCGGAGC
The DNA here is from genome assembly GCF_019399235.1 of Streptomyces poriferorum. Classification (GTDB taxonomy): domain Bacteria; phylum Actinomycetota; class Actinomycetes; order Streptomycetales; family Streptomycetaceae; genus Streptomyces; species Streptomyces poriferorum. The sequence goes on from NZ_JAELVH010000060.1 coordinate 36,083, forward strand.
TGGAGACGCGCATCGCGATCCTGCGCAAGAAGGCGGTACAGGAGCAGCTCAACGCCCCGCCGGAGGTCCTGGAGTTCATCGCCTCCCGTATCTCCCGCAACATCCGTGAGCTGGAGGGCGCCCTGATCCGGGTGACGGCCTTCGCCAGCCTCAACCGTCAGCCGGTGGACCTCGGGCTGACCGAGATCGTGCTGAAGGACCTGATCCCCGGCGGCGAGGACTCTGCTCCGGAGATCACGGCGACGGCCATCATGGCGGCGACCGCGGACTACTTCGGTCTGACGGTGGAGGATCTCTGCGGGTCCTCCCGCAGCCGTGTGCTGGTGACGGCGCGCCAGATCGCCATGTACCTGTGCCGCGAGCTGACGGACCTGTCACTGCCCAAGATCGGCGCCCAGTTCGGCGGCCGGGACCATACGACGGTGATGCACGCCGACCGCAAGATCCGCGCGCTGATGGCGGAGCGGCGCTCCATCTACAACCAGGTCACCGAGCTCACCAACCGCATCAAGAACGGCTGACGGCACACCGCGGCCGGCCCCACGCACGCGACCGAAGGGCGCTGTGCGGACTCGTCAGGAGTCCGCACAGCGCCCTTCTCCGTTCCCCGTGGAGCGCCCGGCAACCCCTGTTCGCGGCGATGGTGAGGCGCTCGGGGACCGTCGTCACGACGATGACGAGCGCTTCTGCCCGGCCTCGCTGTTCGAATACCCGCCAGGACACGGGTGTTCTCCACAGATCTGGGGAGAATTTTCCCTCCACAGCCTGGGGATTCAAAAGTTGTCCATACTGCTTCCACAGGCGAGACAGCCGATAGTCCATCAGGCCAGCTCAGGGGCCTGGGGATTTGTGGTCAACAATGATCCACAGCCTGTGGACAAGTTTTTCGTCCACAGGGGGCCGACGACGTTGTCCACCGTCGGCCCACAGGACGGCGGCCGTTTTCCCCAGGGATGACGGGCTTCTCCACACCGCTGTCCACTGTTCGGCAACGCAACACCCGCTTTCACCGCCCCGAGTGAAAGGCGTCACACCGAGAGGGTCGGTTGGGCTGTGGGGAACGTGGGTAAAGCTGGGGACAGCCCTGGGGAGAAACCCCCCTGCCCTGTGCATCGGGTGTGCACAACTTTCGGGTGTCCACAGAAACACCGGGTTGTCCACCGGTGCCACCCACAGGGTCGGTGGACAAAAAACTGGTTCTGACCTGCGAAAACGACGTTATCCACCGTTTCCACAGGCCCTACTACTACTGCCACCTATAGTTAGCCCGGAATCCGCTTCGAAGTGGGGCCTGTGCACAACTCGGCGCCGGAGCTCTCCGAACCTCTCGTCGCGACTTGACCCCGAGCAGCACCGAGTGTCGGTGCCGTACGTCAGACTGGTCCCCGGCGTCCTCCCCCCGGCATCGGTGGAGCGACCCGACCAGACGACGAAGGCCAGCAGGGCGAGCGAGCAACAGCAGGAGGCGGTTCCGGTGAAGATCCGGGTGGAGCGCGATGTACTCGCGGAGGCTGTGGCCTGGGTGGCCCGTAGCCTCCCGGCCCGTCCGCCGGCGCCCGTTCTTGCGGGCCTTCTGCTGAAGACTGAGGACGGCGCCCTCAGCTTCTCGAGCTTCGACTACGAGGTCTCGGCCCGGGTCTCGGTGGATGCCGAGATCGAGGAGGACGGCACGGTGCTCGTCTCCGGCCGGCTGCTCGCCGACATCTGCCGCGCCCTGCCCAACCGGCCGGTGGAGATTTCCACAGACGGTGTACGGGCGACGGTCGCCTGCGGATCCTCGCGGTTCACACTCCACACCCTTCCTGTGGAGGAGTACCCCGCACTTCCGCAGATGCCGACCGCGACCGGCACCGTGCCCGGTGAGGTCTTCGCCTCCGCCGCCGCCCAGGTCGCCATCGCCGCGGGCCGCGACGACACGCTGCCCGTGCTCACCGGTGTGCGCATCGAGATCGAGGGCGACACCGTCACCCTCGCCTCCACCGACCGCTACCGCTTCGCGGTCCGCGAGTTCCTCTGGAAGCCGGAGAACGCCGACGCCTCCGCTGTCGCGCTGGTGCCCGCCAAGACGCTGCTGGACACGGCCAAGGCGCTGACCAGCGGTGACACCGTGACGCTGGCCCTGTCGGGCTCCGGCGCAGGTGAAGGTCTCATCGGCTTCGAGGGCGCGGGCCGGCGGACGACCACCCGACTGCTCGAAGGCGACCTGCCGAAGTACCGCACTCTCTTCCCCACCGAGTTCAACTCGGTCGCGGTCATCGAGACGGCCCCGTTCGTCGAGGCCGTCAAGCGCGTGGCCCTGGTGGCCGAGCGCAACACCCCGGTGCGGCTCAGCTTCGAGCAGGGCGTCCTGATCCTCGAAGCGGGTTCCAGCGACGACGCACAGGCTGTGGAGCGCGTCGACTCCGTGCTGGAGGGCGACGACATCTCGATCGCCTTCAACCCGACCTTCCTGCTCGACGGCCTGAGCGCCATCGACTCGCCGGTCGCCCAGCTCTCCTTCACGACGTCCACCAAGCCCGCGCTGCTCAGCGGCCGGCCCGCTGTGGACGCCGAGGCGGACGATGCGTACAAGTACCTGATCATGCCGGTGCGCCTCTCCGGCTGATCCGGTCACCGGTCCTGCCGTCGTTCGAGGAATCGCGGCAGGACCCGACGGGCATGTTCAGCGCCGAGCATGCCCGGCGTCCTGTCCCCCGCCGGGCGTAGGCTCGGTCCTGGGTACGAATCGGCACAACGCTTAAGGAATCTCTGATGGAGCTCGGTCTCGTCGGCCTCGGCAAGATGGGCGGCAACATGCGCGAGCGCATCCGCCGCGCCGGCCACACCGTCATCGGTTACGACCGCAACCCGGACGTCGCCGATGTCCACAGCCTCGAAGAGCTTGTGGGCAAGCTCAAGGGCCCCCGCGTCGTGTGGGTCATGGTCCCGGCCGGTGCCGCGACCCAGTCCACGATCGACGAGCTGGCCGAGCTCCTCTCGCCCGGCGACATCGTCGTGGACGGCGGGAACTCCCGCTGGACCGACGACGAGAAGCACGCCGTCGAGCTGGGCATCAAGGGCATCGGTTTCGTCGACTGCGGCGTCTCCGGCGGCGTCTGGGGCCTGGAGAACGGCTACGCGCTGATGTACGGCGGCGACGCCGAGCACGTCGCGAAGGTCCAGCCGGTCTTCGACGCCCTGAAGCCCGAGGGCGACTTCGGTTCCGTCCACGCGGGCAAGGTCGGCGCCGGCCACTTCGCGAAGATGGTCCACAACGGCATCGAGTACGCCATGATGCAGGCCTACGCCGAGGGCTGGGAGCTCCTGGAGAAGGTCGACTCCGTCACGGACGTGCGCGAGGTCTTCCGCTCCTGGCAGGAGGGCACGGTCATCCGTTCCTGGCTGCTCGACCTGGCGGTCAACGCGCTGGACGACGACGAGCACCTGGACCAGCTCCGTGGCTTCGCCGCCGACTCCGGCGAGGGCCGCTGGACGGTGGAGGCGGCCATCGACAACGCCGTTCCGCTGCCCGCGATCACCGCGTCGCTCTTCGCGCGCTTCGCCTCGCGCCAGGACGACTCCCCGCAGATGAAGATGATCGCCGCGCTGCGCAACCAGTTCGGCGGCCACGCGGTCGAGAACAAGAAGTAGCGGCCGGGAACAAGCAGCAGCCGCAACGGGGAGCGGGACGGCACCGAAGGTCCGCCCCGCCCCACGAAGCACGGAGCAGGAAGCCGGAAAGGTCGGCGTACACCATGCATGTCACGCATCTGTCGCTGGCCGACTTCCGCTCGTACGCCCGGGTCGAGGTGCCTCTCGACCCGGGCGTCACCGCGTTCGTGGGCGCCAACGGCCAGGGCAAGACCAATCTCGTCGAGGCCGTCGGTTACCTCGCGACGCTCGGCAGCCACCGCGTCTCCTCCGACGCGCCCCTGGTGCGGATGGGGGCCGACCGGGCCGTCATCCGGGCGGCCGTCACCCAGGGCGAGCGGTCCCAGCTGGTCGAGCTGGAGCTGAACCCGGGCAAGGCCAATCGTGCCCGGATCAATAGATCGTCCCAGGTCAGACCCCGTGATGTGCTGGGGATAGTACGCACGGTGCTGTTCGCGCCGGAGGATCTCGCGCTGGTCAAGGGCGACCCCGGCGAGCGCCGGCGGTTCCTCGACGAGCTGGTCACCGCGCGTTCGCCGCGCATGGCCGGGGTGCGCTCCGACTACGAGCGCGTGCTGAAACAGCGCAACACGCTGCTGAAGTCCGCGGCGATGGCGCGCCGCCACGGCGGACGGTCCATGGACCTGTCGACGCTCGACGTCTGGGACCAGCATCTGGGCCGGGTGGGTGCCGAGCTGCTGGCGCAGCGGCTGGATCTGATCGCGACGCTGCAGCCCCTGGCCGACAAGGCGTACGCGGACGTGGCGCCGGGCGGCGGTCCGGTGACGCTGGAGTACCGGAGCTCGGTGGGCGCGGAGGTGGAGTCCGCGCGCACGCGCGAGGAGCTGTACGGGCAGCTGATCGCGGCCCTCGCCGACGTGCGCAAGCAGGAGATCGAGCGCGGTGTGACGCTGGTAGGCCCGCACCGCGACGACCTGGTCCTGGGCCTGCGCGGAATGCCGGCCAAGGGGTACGCCAGCCATGGGGAGTCCTGGTCGTACGCGCTGGCCCTGCGGCTGGCCTCGTACGATCTGCTGCGCTCCGAGGGCAATGAGCCGGTGCTGGTCCTGGACGACGTCTTCGCCGAACTGGACGCACGGCGCCGGGAGCGGCTGGCCGAGCTGGTGGCCCCCGGCGAGCAGGTGCTCGTGACGGCCGCGGTGGACGACGACGTCCCCGGGGTGCTCGCGGGGACGCGGTACGCGGTGTCCGCCGGTGAGGTGGAGCGGCTGTGAGCGGCGACGGGGACGGCAAGGACCCGGCCGGGGACCCGGCGAAGCAGCCGGAGCCCTCGGGAGTGGACCTGGCGCGGGTGGCCCTGCGCGCGGCGAAGGAGCAGGCGAAGGCGCGGGGTGCGGCCGCCCAGCAGAAGAAGCAGGCCCGGCGGGGCGGCGGGCTGCGCTCCGGTGCGCGCGCCGACGGCCGGGATCCGCTGCCGCTGGGTGCCGCCATCAACCGGCTGATCACCGAACGCGGCTGGGAGACGCCGGCCGCGGTGGGCGGTGTGATGGGCCGCTGGCCGCAGATCGTGGGTGACGATCTGGCCAATCACTGTGTGCCGTTGCGTTACGACGAGGACCCCGACGAGCGGGTGCTGACGGTGCAGTGCGACTCCACGGCGTGGGCGACGCAGCTGAGGCTGCTGGCGCCGCAGCTGGTGGCCCGGCTGAACGCGGATCTGGGGCACGGCACCGTCCGGATGATCAAGGTCCTGGGGCCGGGAGGGCCCGCGCGCAGATACGGTCCGCTGCGCGCCCCGGGCAGCACGGGCCCGGGCGACACCTATGGATGACCGGCTCTGACCTGGTCTTTCTGACCTGTGCCACGAGGGCTCCGGCGCTGTGCGCGAGAGTCCCGGTGCGGGGTATGCCCCTGTTGCCGCCGATGACCGGCATACCCGTGTTGTGGGGGTGTGCGGTGGTTGAAACCGTACGGCGGGCAGCGGGCGTCCCTCACCGTAGCGGGAGGCTGACAGGCCGAAGCGCTCAATGCCCGTGTGAGCCTCTTGAGGCCCCTTCCCGGATATGGGGAGTCGTCAGGCGCTCATTCAGGGCGGCACATGCGGACTCAGGTACCGGCAAACCCCCATTCGGGTCGGCGCTACCGGTAGACTGATGGACAATCCCGCGTCCTTGCGGGATTCGTCGATACACGCCGAACGACGCAGCCGCTCCCGCCTGCCCGGAGAACGGCCTGTGCTGTGCCAGAAAGGGCGCTTCGTGGCCGATTCCGGCAACCCCAACGAGAACATTCCGTCCACCCCCGGTGAGAGCAGCGCTGCTCCCGCCCCGGCCGAGGTGAAGGCTTCGGGTGAGGTGAAAGCCTCGTACGACGCCAACGCGATCACCGTGCTCGAGGGTCTGGACGCGGTCCGCAAGCGACCTGGCATGTACATCGGCTCGACCGGTGAGCGCGGTCTCCACCACCTCGTGCAGGAGGTCGTCGACAACTCGGTCGACGAGGCGATGGCCGGGCACGCGGACAGCATCGACGTCACGATCCTCGCCGACGGCGGGGTGCGCGTGATCGACAACGGCCGTGGCATCCCGGTCGGCATCGTGCCGTCCGAGGGCAAGCCCGCCGTCGAGGTCGTCCTCACCGTGCTGCACGCCGGCGGCAAGTTCGGCGGCGGCGGCTACGCCGTCTCCGGTGGTCTGCACGGTGTCGGTGTCTCCGTGGTCAACGCGCTGTCCACCCGGGTGGCCGTCGAGGTCAGGACGGACGGCTACCGCTGGACCCAGGACTACAAGCTCGGCGTCCCGACCGCTCCGCTGGCCCGTAACGAGGCCACCGAGGAGACGGGCACGTCGGTCACCTTCTGGGCCGACGGCGACATCTTCGAGACGACCGAGTACTCCTTCGAGACCCTCTCCCGGCGTTTCCAGGAGATGGCCTTCCTCAACAAGGGCCTCACCCTCAAGCTCACCGACGAGCGGGAGTCGGCGAAGGCGACGGCCGGTGCGGACAGCGCCGAGGCGGTCGACGTCCCCGAGGAGGAGACGACCCGCACGGTCACGTACCACTACGAAAACGGCATCGTCGATTTCGTGAAGTACCTCAACTCCCGCAAGGGCGATGTCATTCACCAGTCGGTGATCGACATCGAGGCCGAGGACAAGGAGCGTCTCCTCTCGGCCGAGATCGCCATGCAGTGGAACACGCAGTACAGCGAGGGCGTCTACTCCTTCGCCAACGCGATCCACACGCACGAGGGCGGTACGCACGAGGAGGGCTTCCGTGCGGCGCTGACCTCGCTGGTCAACCGGTACGCGCGCGACAAGAAGCTGCTGCGCGAGAAGGACGACAACCTCACCGGTGAGGACGTCCGCGAGGGTCTGACGGCGATCATCTCGGTGAAGCTGGGCGAGCCGCAGTTCGAGGGCCAGACGAAGACCAAGCTGGGCAACACGGAGGCCAAGACCTTCGTGCAGAAGGTCGTCCACGAGCAGCTGACGGACTGGTTCGACCGGAACCCCAACGAGGCCGCCGACATCATCCGCAAGGGCATCGCCGCGTCGACCGCCCGCGTGGCGGCCCGCAAGGCGCGTGACCTGACCCGCCGCAAGGGGCTCCTGGAGAGCGCCTCGCTGCCGGGCAAGCTGAGCGACTGCCAGTCCAACGACCCGACGAAGTGCGAGATCTTCATCGTCGAGGGTGACTCCGCCGGTGGTTCGGCGAAGTCCGGCCGTAACCCGATGTACCAGGCCATCCTGCCGATCCGCGGCAAGATCCTGAACGTCGAGAAGGCCCGGATCGACAAGATCCTGCAGAACACCGAGGTCCAGGCGCTGATCTCGGCCTTCGGCACCGGGGTCCACGAGGACTTCGACATCGAGAAGCTCCGCTATCACAAGATCATTCTGATGGCGGACGCCGACGTCGACGGTCAGCACATCAACACCCTGCTGCTGACGTTCCTCTTCCGCTTCATGCGGCCGCTGGTCGAGGCCGGGCACGTCTACCTCTCGCGCCCGCCGCTCTACAAGATCAAGTGGGGCCGGGACGACTTCGAGTACGCGTACTCGGATCGCGAGCGCGACGCCCTCGTGGTGCTCGGCAAGGAGAACGGCAAGCGGATCAAGGAAGACTCGATCCAGCGCTTCAAGGGCCTCGGCGAGATGAACGCCGAGGAGCTGCGTGTCACCACGATGGACGTCGACCACCGGGTGCTCGGCCAGGTCACGCTCGACGACGCGGCGCAGGCCGACGACCTGTTCTCGGTGCTGATGGGTGAGGACGTCGAGGCGCGGCGCTCGTTCATCCAGCGCAACGCCAAGGACGTCCGCTTCCTCGACATCTGAGTCGGCCGTACAAGCAAGCCGCAGCGCGAAAGGACTTTGACCAGCAATGGCCGACGAGAACACCCCTGCCCCCGTGACGCCCGAAGAGGTCCCGCCCGTCGAGGGCGTGGGCATGCGTGTCGAGCCCGTCGGGCTCGAGACGGAGATGCAGCGCTCCTACCTCGACTACGCGATGTCCGTCATCGTGTCGCGCGCCCTGCCCGACGTGCGGGACGGACTCAAGCCCGTCCACCGCCGGGTGCTGTACGCGATGTACGACGGCGGCTACCGGCCCGAGAAGGGCTTCTACAAGTGCGCCCGCGTCGTCGGTGACGTCATGGGTACGTACCACCCGCACGGCGACTCCTCCATCTACGACGCCCTGGTGCGCCTGGCGCAGCACTGGTCGATGCGCATGCCGCTGGTGGACTCCAACGGCAACTTCGGTTCCCCGGGCAACGACCCGGCCGCCGCCATGCGGTACACCGAGTGCAAGATGATGCCGCTGTCCATGGAGATGGTCCGTGACATCGACGAGGAGACCGTCGACTTCAAGGACAACTACGACGGCCGCAACCAGGAGCCGGTGGTTCTGCCGGCGCGCTTCCCGAACCTGCTGATCAACGGTTCGGCGGGCATCGCGGTCGGCATGGCGACCAACATCCCTCCGCACAACCTGCGCGAGGTCGCCTCCGGTGCCCAGTGGTACCTGGAGCACCCGGAGGCCACTCAGGAGGAGCTGCTGGACGCTCTCCTGGAGCGGATCAAGGGCCCTGACTTCCCGACGGGCGCGCTCGTCGTGGGCCGCAAGGGCATCGAGGAGGCGTACCGCACGGGCCGTGGCTCGATCACGATGCGCGCGGTCGTGGCGGTCGAGGAGATCCAGAACCGCCAGTGCCTGGTGGTCACGGAGCTTCCGTACCAGACCAACCCCGACAACCTCGCGCAGAAGATCGCCGACCTGGTGAAGGACGGCAAGGTCGGCGGCATCGCGGACGTCCGTGACGAGACCTCGTCGCGTACGGGCCAGCGCCTGGTCGTCGTGCTGAAGCGGGACGCGGTCGCCAAGGTCGTACTGAACAACCTGTACAAGCACACCGATCTGCAGTCCAACTTCAGCGCGAACATGCTGGCGCTGGTGGACGGGGTGCCGCGCACCCTGTCGATCGACGCGTTCATCCGCCACTGGGTGACGCACCAGATCGAGGTCATCGTCCGGCGTACGAAGTTCCGGCTGCGCAAGGCCGAGGAGCGCGCGCACATCCTGCGCGGTCTGCTCAAGGCCCTGGACGCCATCGACGAGGTCATCGCCCTCATCCGGCGCAGCAACACCGTGGAGATCGCGCGCGAGGGTCTGATGGGCCTGCTGGAGATCGACGAGATCCAGGCGAACGCGATCCTGGAGATGCAGCTGCGCCGGCTGGCCGCACTGGAGCACCAGAAGATCACCGCCGAGCACGACGAGCTCCAGGCGAAGATCAACGAGTACAACGCGATCCTCGCCTCGCCGGAGCGGCAGCGGCAGATCGTCAGCGAGGAGCTGGCGACGATCGTCGACAAGTTCGGCGACGACCGGCGCTCCAAGCTCGTGCCCTTCGACGGTGACATGTCCATCGAGGACCTGATCGCCGAGGAGGACATCGTCGTCACGATCTCCCGCGGCGGCTATGTGAAGCGGACGAAGACGGACGACTACCGCTCGCAGAAGCGCGGCGGCAAGGGTGTGCGCGGCACGAAGCTCAAGTCGGACGACATCGTCGACCACTTCTTCGTGTCCACGACGCACCACTGGCTGCTGTTCTTCACCAACAAGGGCCGGGTCTACCGGGCGAAGGCCTACGAGCTCCCGGACGCCGGCCGTGACGCCCGCGGTCAGCACGTGGCGAACCTGCTGGCCTTCCAGCCGGACGAGCAGATCGCCCAGATCCTGGCGATCCGCGACTACGACGCGGCGCCGTATCTGATCCTGGCCACGAAGGGCGGTCTGGTGAAGAAGACCGCGCTGAAGGACTACGACTCGCCGCGTTCCGGTGGCGTCATCGCCATCAACCTGCGCGAGACGGCCGACGGATCGGACGACGAGCTGATCGGCGCCGAGCTGGTGTCGTCCGAGGACGATCTGCTGCTCATCAGCAGGAAGGCCCAGTCGATCAGGTTCACCGCTACGGACGACGCGCTGCGCCCGATGGGCCGTGCCACTTCGGGTGTCAAGGGCATGAGTTTCCGCGAGGGAGACGAACTGCTCTCGATGAATGTCGTCAGGCCCGGTACTTTCGTGTTCACTGCCACTGACGGCGGGTACGCGAAGCGGACCCCTGTCGACGAGTACCGCGTCCAGGGTCGCGGTGGCCTCGGCATCAAGGCCGCCAAGATCGTCGAGGACCGGGGCTCGCTGGTCGGTGCGCTGGTGGTCGAGGAGACGGACGAGATCCTCGCCATCACGCTCGGCGGTGGTGTGATTCGTACGCGAGTCAATGAAGTCAGGGAGACGGGCCGTGACACCATGGGCGTCCAACTGATCAATCTGGGCAAGCGAGACGCCGTTGTCGGTATCGCTCGCAACGCCGAGGCAGGGCGCGAGGCCGAAGAGGTCGACGGTTCCGTCGACGCTGATGCCGAAGGCGGGACGATCGAGGCAGTGTCAGCGGAGGCCACCACGGCCGACGCGACTGCCGGGAGCACGGACGACGGCACAGTCGAGGGCAACACGTCCTCGACCGGGGAGCACGAGGAGTAGAGCGTGAGTGGAGCCACGGGCGCAGGTTCGGCCGCTTCAGGAGCCGGCGGGAACGGTGCCCGTGGCTCTGCCACGGACTCCCAAGGGGGCACTGTGACGGATACCCGGGGCCCTCAGCCCCAGTACGAGGGTTACGCGACCGGGCCGTTGCCCGGTGAGCGGGAACCCGCACCGGGCCAGGCGGGCCCGTACCACCCGCCGCAGGCCTACCCCTCGCCTCCGGGCGGGACCCAGGGCGGCGGCCGGTCCCACGGGGGCCAGCAGGGCGCGGGAACGGCTCAGGCGACCCGTAGACCGCGCACGGGCGCGCGGACGACTCCGCGTACCCGCAAGGCGCGTCTGAGGGTGGCCAAGGCGGATCCGTGGTCGGTGATGAAGGTCAGCTTCCTGCTGTCCATCGCGCTCGGCATCTGCACGGTGGTCGCCTCCGCGGTGCTGTGGATGGTCATGGACGCCATGGGCGTCTTCGAGACCGTCGGCGGCACCATCAGCGAGGCGACCGGTTCCAACGAGGGCAACGGCTTCGACCTGCAGTCGTTCCTCTCGCTGCCGCGGGTGCTGATCTTCACCTCGGTCATCGCGGTGATCGACGTGGTGCTGGCGACCGCGCTGGCGACGCTGGGCGCCTTCATCTACAACCTGTCGGCGGGCTTCGTGGGCGGAGTCGAGCTCACGCTGGCCGAGGACGAGTAGCGGTACGGGTATCGATTTTGGGACTGGCCCCGACGTGCGCTAATCTTCTTCACGTCAGCGCGACACAAAAGCGCGGCGGGGCTATAGCTCAGTTGGTTAGAGCGCATCCCTGATAAGGATGAGGCCACAGGTTCAAATCCTGTTAGCCCCACAGCAGTAAGTAGCAGGTCGGAAGGCCGGTAGATCCCAGGATCTACCGGCCTTCCGCGTATGTGCGGCCCTGGAGCTTCCGCACGGTGAGCGCCTCGACGGATCGAGGCGTGGGACCGCGTGGAGTACGAGGTGACCGGCTGATCGCCCTGGCAGGCATGGCGGTCCACCCGGTGCCGTCGCTGATCGCCCCAACCGGGGCGGGGACAACCGGTGGCTGGTTCTGGTCGTCGACGTCGTCCTCGGCGCGACGTTCCTGGGCTGGGTGGTGGCCCTCGTGCCGGCCCTGCGCGGGCCCAGGGCCCCGTCCGTGGTGTGACCCCGGCCCGGAGGACCCCGCAGGACACCCTGCGGGGCGTGACGCCGGCCGGCCCGCAGGGCACCACCCTGCGGGCATGAAGAAGGCCCCTGCCGGGGATCCCGGTCCAGGGGCCTCGCGTTGTCAGGCGCGGTGCGCTCAGGGTGGCAGGGGGACGCCGTCCTGAGCCTGGGCGTTGCCGAGGGCGGTGCGGGTGCCGTGCGGGGCGCGGGCGGTGTCCAGGGTGTCAGGGGCGAGCGTCCGGGCGGCGGGCGAGGAACCGTGGGCCTCGGCGCGGATGCGCTGCTTCATTGTGGGCGGCAGCGCCCGGTCACGCGGGAGGGTCCATCGCACCGACGGGGCGGCCGGAGTTGCGGCGGTCCGGGCCCTGTGCTCGTGGCTCGTGGCCGCCGGCTCCGTGACCGTGGCTTCCGTGGCCGCCGCGGTGGAGCTTGCGAGGCCCAGGGACGCGAGGAGTGCGAAGAACGCGGTGATGAAGGCGGTCCAGATGCTCTTGGCCTTGAAGGTGCTCATGGCCCCTCACTTTCGGGTGGTCCGGTTTGCTTACCTTTCTGATGATGTGGATCCGGCTCGCGATTCCGTGGAGCGACGCCACCGATATGCCGTTCTTCAGATGAACACCACTCGTATGGTGCAACCGGTGCGGATATGAGGTGTCCGGGCGTCGAGTGCGGGTGCCGCCGGCACCCGTGTCCGCCGATGCACAGGCCGGCGATGATCGCTCCTCCGTAGGCGCCAGTTGGGTTGCGGGGAGGTCACCGGTCGATATCGGCCGATGTGTATAGTCGGGCAGCAGAATCCCCCAATGCCAAGGAAAGACGAGGTCGCGCGGTGAAGAAGCTTCTCCTGGTCGCACTGGCCGCCATCGGCGGGCTCCTCGTGTACCGCCAGATCCAGGCGGATCGCGCCGAGCAGGATCTGTGGACGGAGGCGACTGACTCCGTGCCCGCAGGTTCGGGTGTGTGAGACAGAACAGCCTGTCGCGGGCCCCGGTCGCAGATGCGGCCGGGGCTTCGTGCTGTTGCGGGACCGTGACGCCTGTGCCCTTGAGTTCCCTTAAGCAAATCAATAGCTTGCTTGAGCAAAGAAACCGGGGTTCGGGGCGAGGGGGCACGGGTGAACGCACGCAATCACCACCGCACAGCGCGGGTGGGGACATTGATCGGCGGGGCGCTGTTCGCCCTGGTGGCAGGCGGGCTGCCGGCCCTGGCGGACCCGTCGGCCGCCCCTGAGACACCGGCCGCGGCCCGGTCCGACGGGAGCGGCAGCCTGGTCATGGTGCTCGACTCGTCCGGCTCCATGGCGGACGACGACGGTACGGGGCGCACCAGGATGGAGAGCGCCCGGACAGCCGTCGGCACGGTCGTGGACGGTCTCCCCGACGGCTTTCCGACGGGCCTGCGCGTGTACGGCGCCGACCGGCCGCAGGGCTGCGCGGACACCCGGCTCGTACGCCCGGTGCGCCCCCTCGACCGGGCCGCGATGATGCAGGCCGTGGCGGCGGTACGGCCCCGGGGGGACACCCCCATCGGTCTGTCGCTCCGGAAGGCGGCGCGGGACCTGCCGCGACCCGCGGGCGGATCCATCGGTACGCGCACGATCCTGCTGGTCTCCGACGGCGAGGACAACTGCGGTACGCCGCCGCCGTGCGAGGTGGCCGAGCAGCTCGGCAAGGAGGGCGTCGGGCTGCGCATCGACACCGTCGGCTTCCAGGTGAAGGGCGCGGCCCGCGAACAGCTGGAGTGCATCGCGAACGCGGGCAACGGCCGCTACTGCGACGCGCCGGACGCCGAGGCGCTGGCCCGGCAGCTCCAGCGCGCCTCCCGGCTCTCCGCCGACGGCTACCGCCTGCGGGGCGAGCGGGTGGCGGGCGCGGCCACCGCCGGCGGGGCGCCCGTGCTCGTACCCGGGCAGTACCTGGACACCATAGGGCCGGGCGAGAAGCGGTACTACGCGGTCGGTCTGGACGCCGTGTCCACGGTGGACTTCGCGGCGACGGCGGTGCCGCAGCCCGGGGCGGCCGTGGACACGTTCGACGCGCTGAGCACCCGGATCGAGTACGACGAGCACGGCTCCTGCGGGACGCACACCGCACGCTTCCTGCAGAAGGAGGGCGCGGTCCCGCTGACTTCGGCGGTCGCCCGGATCCGTTCGCAGGAGGGCACCCGCACCTGCGACCGGGCCGGCCGCTACCGGCTGGTGGTGGAACGCGAGAGCAAGAAGGGCTCCGACGCGGCGCGTTGGCCCATCGAGCTCGTGTACGGGGTCGAGGCGCCGCCGGCGAAGGGTGTGACGCTTGCCCAGTCGCAGACGGAGTACGGCCGGGGCGGCAAGGAGGCCGTCCTGCCCGCGGGCGACCCCCGTGAGGTACGCGGCGGCACCGGGTTCAACGACGCCGAGACGATCGGCGAGGGCGTGTGGCGCGACCGGATCCTGCCGTCCCAGACGCTCTGGTACAGGGTTCCGGCGGGCTGGGGCCAACAGGTCCGTTACGAGGTGGAGTTCGCCAACGAGCCCACGGTGGACGGCGGCACGGCCACGTACTCGTACGGCGCGACCCAGCTGTACACGCCGGCCCGCCACCCGCTCACCGGCGGCGGCGAGTTCCACCCGAGCGCGATGTACAACGGCCGCCCTGCCGCGGTGGCGATGGGCGGGGTGCCGGTCGCCTGGACCAACCGCTACGAGGACCGGACCGATGTGTGGCCTGTGCACGCCGGGGGCGGCTTCTACCTCTCGGTGACGCTGGGCGCACAGGCCGCCGAGATCGCGGAGAACCCGCAGATCGGTCTGGTGCTGCGGGTGTCGGTGCTCGGCGAGGAACGGGCCGGACCGGAGCACGGCGCGCCCGCGGCCGAGGCCCCGGGCGGGGACGGGAAGCACGACTCGACCGCGTCCGCAGACAGCGGTGGTGCGGGAGGGGCAGGATGGACCGGCATCGCGGCTGCTGCCGGGGCTGCCGTCATGGCCGCGCTGGTCGCCGTGTTCGTATATGTACGCAGCCGCCGCGGGGCAGCCGCACGGACGACGAGGGGAAGCGCGTGATGAGGCAGCGCAGCAGGGGCCGGGTGACGCTGGCCGCGGTCGCGGCGATGTGCGCGGTGGCGGCGCTGCCGGGACCGGCGTGGGCGGACGGTGAGACCGCCGCGTACACCTTCGACCCGGGTGCCGAGGCGGTGGCCGGCGCGGTGGTGAACACCGATGCGAAGGCGCTCAAGGCGGGTTCCGTCTACCGGAGTTCGATCAAGACCGGCGAGAAGCTGTACTACCGGCTGAACCTGGACGCGACGACGAACGCGTACGTCTCCGCCGTCGCGGTGCCCAAGAGCGGCGGCAAGGTCGCCTATGGGGACGGCATCACGGTGAGCGTCAGGGACTCCTCGGATCTGCAGTGCAGCTCCGAGGACGCCCGGTTCGAGTCCGCGGAGTATCCGCGTCCGATCGCCGCGTACGCCTACCGGGTCGTGGAGAAGGACAGCAGTACCTGCCAGGGCCCGGGTACGTACAACGTCCTCGTCGAGCGGGAGAGCAAGGCCACCTCGGGACCGGAGGACTGGGAGCTGGAGCTGCGGTACGCGACGGAGCCGGAGCTCGCCGACGACGCCGCGATGCCCACTGAGGCGCCGGAGGACTGGCCGTCCGCGTCGCCCGCGCCGCCGACGCCCGCCACCGACAACCGCAGGCAGGGCGGCTCCGGTTACTACGACGCCACGAGCCTGGAGACGGGTGAGTGGAAGGACGAGATCACGCCGGGGCAGACCCGCTTCTACCGGGTTCCGGTGGACTGGGGACAGCAGATCTTCGCCACGGCCGGACTCGGCAACAGCACCGCTTCCGACGAGTACGTCAGCGGCGCGCTCGCGATGGCCCTCGACAACCCGGCCCAGGGCCATGTCGGCGACGCGTCGCCCATGGCGTACTCGGGCAAGCCGGCCTCCGTCTCGCTGGACCCGGTGCCTCCGGTCGCGTACCGGAACCGGTTCGCCGCGAGCAGCAGTGTCAGCGCCGTGCGCTTCGCGGGCTGGTACTACCTGTCCGTCACGCTGAGCCCGGAGGTCGCCGAGGCCTACGGCGACAAGCCGTTCCCGCTGACGCTGACCGTCAAGGTCGAAGGCGAGACCGAAGGGTCTCCGTACGCGGGCGACGCCGGGATCTTCGCGGTCACGGACAAGGACAAGGACCTGGCCAAGAGCGGTAAGAGCGGCCCGCAGGCGGCCGAGAGCGAGAGCGACACCATGAAGCTCGTCGGCGCGGCCGGCATCGGCGCGGGCGCCGTGCTGGTCCTCGCGCTGGGCGTGTGGACGCTGCTGGCGCGGCGCCGCGC